>JAKAHJ010000148.1 GCA_021815055.1 Pseudomonadota bacterium
GCTACCGCTTCGAACGCGGCGTCGATCCCGCTTTCATGGTGCCGGGGCTCGAGCTCGCGACACAGATGGTGCTCGACCTCTGCGGCGGCGAACCGTCGGAGATTACGGTCGCCGGCGACCCGACGCCGAAGGAAAAGATCATCGACTTCCCGATGAGCGAGTTGCCGCGCCTCGCCGGCCTCAAACTGCCGCTCCCCGATGTGCGCCGCGTGCTGGAGAAGCTCGGCTTCTTCGCCGTCGGCCAAAGCGAGCGCGTGAAGGTGGCGGTGCCGTCCTGGCGGCCGGACGTACACGGCAAAGCCGACATCGTCGAGGAAGTGGTGCGCATCGTCGGCGTCGACAAGGTGCCCGCGACGCCGTTCCCGCGCGGGGAGAACGCGCGCAAGCCCGTGCTCACGCCGATCCAGACCCGCACGCGCCGGGCGAAGCGCGCGCTCGCCGCGCGCGGCCTCACCGAGGCCGTCACTTGGTCTTTCGTGTCGAAGCGCGAGGCCGAATTGTTCGGCGGCGGCAAGCCTGAGCTCGCGCTCGCCAATCCGATCGCCGCCGAACTCTCCGACATGCGCCCGAGCCTCATCGCAGGGCTGACGATGGCGCTTCAGCGCAATGCCGATCGCGGGCTTGGCGATGTCGCGCTGTTCGAGGTCGGCCAGATTTTCAAGGGCGACCGGCCAGAGGACCAGTTCACCGCCGCCACCGGCCTGCGCCGCGCGCTGGCGAAACCGGACGGCAGCGGACGCCATTGGTCGGCCGCGAGCAGGCCGGTCGATGCCTTCGACGCCAAGGCCGACGCCTTTGCCGTGCTCGCCGCCGCCGGCGCGCCGATGCAGGCATTGCAGGTGGTGCCGGGCGGGCCGGCCTGGTTCCATCCCGGCCGCAGCGGCACCATCCAGATCGGACCGCAGAACGTGCTCGGAGCCTTCGGCGAACTGCATCCGCGCATGCTTGCCGCTTTGAAGGCGGAAGGCCCGGTGGTCGCGTTCGAGGTGATCCTGGAGAAAATTCCGCCGGCAAAGCCGAAGGCGACGCGCGCCAAGCCGATGCTGGAACTGTCGCCGTTCCAGCCGGTCGCGCGCGATTTCGCCTTCGTGGTCGATGCTACCGTCAAGGCCGGCGACGTCGTGCGCGCGGCCCAAAGCGTCGACAAGAAGCTGATTACCGAGGTCGGCGTGTTCGACGTCTACGAGGGCAAGGGCATCGAAGCGGGCAAGAAGTCGATCGCCATCGCCGTCACCGTGCAACCGCGCGAGAAGACGATGACCGATGCCGAGATCGATACGCTGGCGGCCAAGATCGTGGCGGAGGTGGGCAAGCGCACCGGCGGGGTGCTGCGGGGGTAATTCACACTCCGCTCATTCCCGCGAAAGCGGCATTGGGTCACCCCGCCAGCAAATCCGCATAAGCGAACCCATCCCGCTCGACCGTCTCGCCGACGCGCACGGCGATCTTGCGCGACAACATCGGCCCCGCCGATACGAAGGAATGAAACTCGCCGTTCTCGCCGCAAGGATCGATGCCCGCCGGCAAATCATCGATAAGCGCGCGGTCAAAATGGCGGCCGGCGAAATCCGCCGGTAGTTTCTTCAGATCCACTGTGGCGAGATGCGCCTCGACCCCGCCCGCGATCATCTCGCGCGCGAGCGTATCGGTCGGCCGCCGCCACAGCGGAAATACCGCGGTCATTCCCACGTCGTTGAGCTTTGCCTCGCGATAGGCGCGGATATCCTCGAGAAACAGATCGCCGAAAATGACATGCGCGATGCCGCGCGCCTTGGCGTCCTGCATCGCCGACGCCATAGCGCGCTCGTAGATCTCGTTGCTGCACGGATAAGGGATGCGCACGACCACCGGCGCGAGACCGGCCGCATCGAGCTGCGCCATCAACAGTTCCTCGCGCACGCCATGCATGGCCACGCGGCCGAAGGCGTCGTTCACGGTGGTGAGCGCGCCCACGATGTCGTAACGGCCTTCACGGCGCGCCTCGTGCAGGGCCCAGGCGCTGTCCTTGCCGCTCGACCAGGCGATCAAGGCGGGGGTCATCGCTGCTCCGAACTGCGCCGCTGCGGCTTGCGCTGCGTACGGCTTGTGCGGCCGGTGCGTTTGCTGTGACCCGGCGCCTTGGATTCGGTCCGTGCGCCGCCGATCGCGCGCAGCACCCTTTCCGCGGTGCGCTCGCCCGACTCCCAGGCGCCCTCGACCGTCCCCCACTGCGTCTCGTGCACCGCTTCGCCGGCGAACCAGACGCGATCGCCAACCGGCTCCATCAGGATCTTGCGCGCTCCTGCATCGCCGGGCGCCGCCGCCGACATCGCCCCCAGCACCCACGGCTCCTGGTTCCAGCGCGTCGCGCGCGCGCGCCGGATCGCGCGCCGGGCGGACGAGCCGAACAGCGACGAAAGCCATTCGCCGGCGAAATCGATCATCGCCGCCTCGCTCTGCCCCGAAAGACCGCGGCCGAAGTCCCCGCCGATCTCGACCATGTGCAAGCCGGTGCCCGACACATCGGCGAGCAGGGCCGCCGAACGGCCGCCCTGCCCGCGCTCGAACACCACGTCGTCCTGCTGCAGACCGAGCGGATTGCCCGGCATGTCGAGCGCGATGTGGTCCAGGCTGCCGAGCGAAAGCCGCGATGCGGCGTCGAGCGGCCGCTTGGGCAAAGGCGGGATGAATTCGATCTTGTCCTCGTTGAGCATGTTGGTCGAGACGGTGAGGATCACCGCGCGCGGGCGCAGATCGCCCTTGTTGGTTTCCACGATCAGCGCCTTGCCGCCCCAATAGATCATCGTCACCGGCGTCGAAAGCCTGATCGGCAAACCGGCCGCAAGCGCCGCGAGCAGCGCGCCGTAGCCTTGGCGGCAGAAGGCATCGCTTTCGCGCGGCACCGCGCGCGCGAGATCGAAGGCCGATACATTCGCCAGGTTCTTGCCGAGCGCGTAAGGCCCCAGGATGAATTCGATGGTCGAACGCCAGCCGCCGAGGTCGCCCGGCAGCAGCCGCGACGCCGGCACGTCCGACTTGAACTTACCGAGGTCGTGGATGGCGCGTTGCGCGCGCACGAGGCCGGCGAGATAGGTCTCCATTTCGCCATCGAGCGCGTTGCGCGCGCCGACGCGCAGGGTCTGACCGCGCGGCGCGGGATAAATATCGAGCTTCGACTGCGCAGCTTGCGTAGCTTGCGTAATCAGCGGATTGGCTTCCGGATTGTGAATCCAGTGCGCGCCGAGATCGAACGGTACGCCGAAAAAGGCCCGGTCCGTCGCGCAGCGCCCGCCGATGCGGTTCGACGCCTCGAACACCGCCACGCTCCGCTTGGCGGCAATGAGCCGCCGCGCCGCCGCGATCCCCGCCGCGCCCGCGCCGACGATGACCACATCCACGTCTTTGAGATCGGGCGTCTGGGCCAGCGCAGGCGCCGCCATCAGCGCGGCGGACCCGGCCAGAAACGAACGGCGGCTAAGTCGCGACATGGTATCCAATTGCTTTCCAAAAGCCCGCTCAGAATGCCCGAACACGCGCTGTGCCGCAAATTACAAGGCTAACGGTGTGTGACCCGTACACGACGATAATGAACCAAATGGCAACGAGTCCGTATTAAACCGGACGCTAAAAGACGAACGCGCGAAAAAACAACGCGCCGGAGGAAGCGGCGTCGAACGTAGCGCCTCGCGATGAGGCGCCGGGACCGGGCGGCATGGGCTTTATCGTCGACAGGGTCGGGCGCTTGCTCGCCCACTATCTGGAAAAGCCGGCGCAGGGCTACGAGCCCTTCACGCCGAGCGATCCTGAAACTTTGCGCGCGACGCTCGAGCCCGGCGACGTGCTGCTGGTCGAAGGCAACAACCACATTTCCGGTGTCATCAAGTATCTCACGCAGTCGACCTGGTCGCATGCCGCGCTCTATGTCGGCCCGATCGGCGACCGCATCGCACCCGACGGCGAGCCGCTGGTGCTGGTCGAGGCCAATATCGGACAGGGCGTGGCGGCGGCGCCGCTGTCGAAATATGCGCGCTATCACACGCGCATCTGCCGGCCGACCGGATTGACCGACGAGGACCGCGCGCGCGTCTGCGCCTATGCGGCCGAACGCATCGGCTTCGACTACGACCTCAAGAACATCGTCGATCTCATGCGCTATCTGCTGCCGCTGCCGGTGCCGCAGCGTTGGCGGCGGCGCATGATCGCGCTCGGTTCGGGCCATCCGACCCGCATCATCTGCTCGGCCCTGATCGCGCAGGCCTTCGAGACCGTGCGCTATCCGATCCTGCCCAAGGTGACGCGGGTCGGGAGCAAGTCGGCGCGCCGGGAAATTCTCGAGATCCGACATTCCTCGCTCTATGCGCCGCGCGATTTCGACATCTCGCCCTATTTCGAGGTGGTGAAGCCGACGCTGCGCCGCGGCTTCGATTACAAGGCCATGGCCTGGGCGAATGTGCCGGCCCGCGATGCGGGCGAATTGGCGAGTTTGATGCCGGACAACGTAGAGACGTTCGAGCGGGTTGCGTAAACGATCGACGTAGTTTGTCCGGCAGATTCGCTCTTGCCCAAATGCTGTACCGCTCCTACCTCTCTCCCCATGTTCGACGCCGCCGGCAAGGCCCTCTCCGACATGTTCTCACCGCCCCTGCGCGCGGTGCTGTGGAAATCGATCGGGCTCGCGCTCGCGCTGATCGCCGTGATCGGCATCGCACTCAACCGGCTGCTCGTTTCATTCGCGGAATCGGGCTCGAGCTGGGCCGAGCAGACCTCGGGCGTGGCGCCGCATGCGGTGTGGACCGCGCTCGCCTGGGTGCTGTCGATCATGGCGAGCCTCGGCATCATCACCGGCGCGCTGTTTCTGATGCCGACGGTTACGGCTTTCGTCGGCAGCCTCTTCGTCGATGAAATCGCCGAGGCGGTCGAGCGCACCCGCTATCCGGCGGAGCCGCAGGGCCGCGCGCTGCCGCTTCTGCGCGCACTGATCGAGGGCCTCAAGATCGGCCTACTGGCCCTCGTCGTTTATTTCTGCGCGCTGCCCTTCGTGCTGTTTGCCGGCTTCGGCTTCCTGATTCTGTTTCTCGCCAATGCGTATCTGCTCAGCCGCGAATATTTCGAACTCGCCGCCATGCGCTTCCGTCCGCCGCAGGAAGCCAAAATGATGCGGCGGGCGAACGCGACTTACGTGTTCCTGGCCGGCTTGTTCATCGCGCTGTTCGTGTCGATCCCGCTCATCAATCTGGCAACACCGATTTTCGCGATGGCGTTCATGGTGCATGTGCATAGGCGCGTGGCGATGGGACCAATCACGCCGTCTAAAACATAGGCTGTCATGCCCCGCGAAGGCGGGGCATCCAGTATGCCGTGTCCTATCGATAGACTGCGGGGTACTGGGTCCCCGCTTTCGCGGGGACGACAGCTATTTGTTACGCCGCCACCGTCTTCTCCGGCCACTTGCACAAATCCGCGATAATGCAGACTTCACAGCGCGGCTTACGCGCGACGCAGGTGTAGCGGCCGTGCAGAATGAGCCAGTGGTGGGCGTGACGCTTGTAGTGCGCCGGCACCACCTGTTCGAGTTTGGTCTCGACCTCGAGCGGCGTCTTGCCGAGCGCCAGCCCGGTGCGATTGCCGACGCGGAAAATATGGGTGTCGACCGCGATGGTCGGATCGCCGAAGGCGATGTTCAAAACCACATTGGCGGTCTTGCGCCCGACGCCCGGCAGCGCCTCGAGCGCTTCGCGCGAACGCGGCACCTCGCCGCCATGCTCTTCGATGAGCTTGTGCGAGAGCGCCACCACGTTCTTCGCCTTGGTGCGGTAGAGGCCGATGGTCTTGATCAGGTCGCGTACGCGGTCCTCGCCGAGCGCGACCATCTTGGCCGGCGTATCGGCGGTGGCGAATAGCGCGGGCGTCGCCTTGTTGACGCCGGCGTCGGTCGCCTGCGCCGAGAGCACCACCGCCACCAGCAAGGTGAACGGGTTGATATGCTGCAATTCGCCCTTAGGTTCCGGATTGGCGGCCTGGAAACGGCGGAACGCTTCCTCGATCTCCGGCTTGGTCCAAGGCTTGATTGAAGGCTTGATTGAAGGCTTGATTGATGACTTTTTGGCCTCGGCTTTGGGCTTGCGCGGGTTTCGCGGCGGTGTGCGCGGAATCGGTTTGCGGGTCGCTTTCTTCGCCATGAAA
>JAKAHJ010000012.1 GCA_021815055.1 Pseudomonadota bacterium
TGGCTGATGATCGCCAGCGTCAAGCTTCTCTCACGCAGGCTCGCCAGAGCATGCTGAACCAGGGGCAATTATGAGTCAGACTCTGAGAAAATGCACTATAGTTGCGGGAATTAAACAAATATCATAGAGGTATGATGTGCTTCAGGCAAGAAATACTGTCGAAAGCTGAAATGAATTGCTGCCTGCAACCTTACGGCATCGGTCCATGTCATGAGAATAATATACACCTGCATTGTAATGAATTACCTCTCAACGTGAATTTTATCCGGGTAATCACATCATAAAATATCATCCCATCCCACAGCGACGCCGCGACCACGAGCGCCAGCCATATCACACGGCCGATTCCACCAGTGACATCATACCTGCCGAGAAATGAAATCCACGGGAAATTAGCGCGGACGCGTCATGCGTTCCGGCCGCACCAGCCGGTCGAACTCGTCTTCGGAGACATGGCCGAGCCGCAGCGCTTCCTCGCGCAGCGTGGTGCCTCTGGCGTGCGCCGCCTTGGCGACCTCGGCGGCCTTATCATAGCCGATTTTCGGCGACAGCGCTGTGACGAGCATCAGCGAGCGCTCGAGCAGTTCGCGGATGCGCGGCTCATTGGCCTCGATACCGACGACGCAATTGTCGGTGAAGGAAATCGCGGCATCGGACATCAGCCGGGTGGATTGCAGCATGGCGTAGGCCAGCACCGGTTTGTAGACGTTGAGCTCGAAATGGCCCTGGCTGCCGGCGGTGGTGATCGTGGTGTTGTTGCCGAACACCTGGCAGCACACCATGGTGAGCGCTTCGCTTTGCGTCGGGTTGGTCTTGCCCGGCATGATCGACGAGCCGAGCTCGTTCGACGGCAGGATCAATTCGCCGAGGCCCGAGCGCGGGCCGGAGCCGAGCAGCCTGATGTCGTTGGCGATTTTGAACAGCGCCGCGGCGGCGGCATTGATCGCCCCGTGCACGAACACATAGGCGTCGTGCCCGGCCATGTGCTCGAATTTGTTGGGCGCGCTCACGAACGGCATGCCGGTGAGCTGCGCGATGCGGCGCGCGAAGGCTTTGGCAAATTTCGGCTTGGAATTCAGCCCGGTGCCGACGGCGGTGCCGCCTTGCGCCAGCGGGTAGAGTTCGCGCTGCGCCAGCGCGAGGCGCGCCAGTGCCGATTTCACCTGCGCGGCATAGCCGGAGAATTCCTGGCCGAGCGTGATCGGCGTCGCGTCCATCGTGTGCGTGCGGCCGATTTTGACGATTTTCGCGAAGGCACCGGCCTTCTTGTCCAGCGCCTTGTGCAGATGCGCCAGCGCCGGCTTTAAGCGGTGCTCGATCTCGAGCGCAGCCGCGATATGCATCGCGGTCGGAATCGAATCGTTCGACGACTGGCTCATATTGACATGGTCGTTCGGATGCACCGGTTTTTTCGCGCCGAGCGTGCCGCCGAGCGCCAGATTGGCGGCGTTGGCGATCACCTCATTGACGTTCATGTTGGACTGGGTGCCGGATCCGGTCTGCCAGACCTTGAGCGGGAAATGCGCATCGAGCTTGCCGTCGGCGATGTCCTGTGCGGCCTTGACGATCGCGCCGGCGCGGCGGCGGTCGAGTGCGCCGAGGTCGCGGTTGACTTCGGCCGCCGCGCGCTTGATCAGGCCGAGCGCGCGCACGATTTCGATCGGCATCGTCTCGGTGCCGATGCGGAAGTTTCGCAGCGAGCGCTCGGTCTGCGCGCCCCAGAGTTTGTCCGCGGGAATTTCCAGCGGCCCGAAGGCGTCGCTTTCGGTGCGGGTCCTTGTGCGCGGCTTCGCCATTATTTCTTGCGGAAGCGGTCGAGCCGGACCACTTCGCCGCCGGTGGTTGGGCCGTCGGGCTTGTCCGGCTTTTCCGCGCTGGTCTCCGGCGCCGCTGCCGCCGGAACAGGGGCGGGTGGCAGGCGCTTCTTGTCCGCCGGCTTCGCCGCAGGTTTTGCCGGCGCGGGGGACGGCTCCGCCTGCGTCGCCTCGCCTTCGGCGGCTTCCTCGAACTGCAATCCGAACTGCACGGACGGATCGAAGAAGCCCTTGATCGCGGCGAACGGCACGGCGAGTTTTTCCGGCACGCCGCCGAACGAAAGGCCGACCGAAAAGCCCTGTTCGTCCACCGTCAGATCCCAGAACTGGTGCTGCAAAACGATAGTCATTTCTTCCGGATACTGCGCGCGCATGCGCTCCGACAGGCGCACGCCCTCGGCGCGGGTGTCGAACGAGACGAAGAAATGGTGCTCGCCGGCGAGCCCCTTGCGGGCGGTTTCGGCCAGGACGTCACGGACGACGCCGCGCAGCGCCTTTTGGGTGAGGAGGTCGTAACGGATGTGGTCGGGCATCGACGTGTGGATTCGCGGCTGTGGAGATTCTCCCGGAACACTAGCGCGCCTGTGGCCGAAAGCCATCCCTGCCATCGGGCGCCGCCACGGCCGCAATATGGGGGGCGGGCGCCGCGAACTCCAGCGGGTAAATGCCAGTCTTATTTCATAGGGATGGATTTAGGCGGCCCGGGCGGTGGCCAAAAAAGAAGGGGACCTTTCGGCCCCGCGTGATTGCGCGGTGCGGGAAAGTGCCTGCGCCGCTATGCCGATTGAGGCTTCAAAGCCCGTTTTTACCCTTCGGGGTGCCGACGCCCGTGCAGCGGTCCCAACCGCTGACCGCCGGGACCAACGCGCCATTCGTGCCGTTACCGCATTTGCCAGTCGCGATGTCGTTGAAAAGCGGTCCGCCGAGCTCATTGTACAGCACCGTGAGTTCGGCATTTGACGATGCGCGGAAGTGGCCCGCATTGTTCGCGATCCCCGCGATCAGCGGCGAGGCCAGGCTGGTGCCTCCGACGATCCACCACGCCCCGCTGCCCCCGCAGGCGGATTTGGAGCAATAGACCCACATGCCGGAGGCCGGATCGGCGTCGGCGGACACGTCGGGCACGCCGCGATGGGTGCCGACGCGCGAAGCGATCCCGTTCTGGAAGGCGGGGCGCGGCTCGTTGGCGCTCAGCCCGCCGCCAGTGTTGATCCAGGACGATTCGCTGCTGAAGGCGTTGGTCTTGGTCCGATTGATCGTCGTTCCGCCGACGGCCACCACGTTCGGCGAGGTCGACGGGTATTCGATATCCGGGCAGTTCGGGGCGCCCGTGCATTTATGGTCCCCGGTCGAAGCGAAGAAGACTACGTTGCTTTTGACGAAGTGCGAATCGAAGGATTTCTCGCCCGTGAAATCGGTGCCACCCCAGCTATTCGATTCCTGGCCGCCGCCGGCCCCCGCCACGAGCTGCGCCGCACGATCGACGGCGCGGAACATGTCTGTGAAAGAGCTCGAATAGGCCTCCACCAGGAAAAGCTTGGCATGCGGTGCCATGGCATGTGAGGCGTCGAGGTCGAGCGCGATTTCGAGCGCCCAGCCGGTGTCGACCGGCGGCGGTTTCGTGACATTGGTGCAGCTCTGGGCGGAACAATAGACAACCGTCAAATTAGGCGACGGCAGCCCGAAATGCGTGGAGAATGTCTGCAGATCGGCCAAGGCGGTCTTGTTGTGATACGCGTCGACGATAGCGACCGCCTTCGAGCCGCCGGCGGCAACCTTGCTCACTTTTTTCGGGTCGCATCCGTTCGTCTGATTGACGAGCCGATAGACGCAGGCCAGCGAAGCCGGTGTTTCGGTCATCGTTACGAGGGGACTGACGGCATTCGATACGGCGCCGACAGGCGGCGGCTCGACGGGAACGTCCGGGATCAGAACCCTGCTGTGGGTGTGCACCCGCCGTCCGATGTCGCCGGGCTTTTCGATGCTGGAGTCGGGAATGACGATCGTCCCGAGGCCCGGGAGCACTTGTATCGGCATGGCGCGCAAGGCGCCGTAGCTGACCAGTCGAGGCTCGTCCGCCGCGTGGGCGGAAAACGCCATTGCAACAACAGCCACACTCGCGGCGACGGCCGCGAGGCCGATTCGGTCCTGCATGAAAGCTCCCCCTTTGCATTCGGTCCGCGATTCCGGCGGACCGCTCAATTTTCTTTATTGGAACGCGGAACAGGCGGCTCAATCGGCTTTTCCGGAACGACGACTTCAAGCGGCGTATGAACCCGCTTGCCGACATCGCCCGGCTTCTCCCTGCTCGATTCCGGTCGAACGATCTTGCCTTTCACCGGGCCATGCTCGGTCTGGATGATCACGCTATTATCGCTGCCGGATTGCTCAGCGGCGGCCACATGTTGCGCGGTCGCGAACTGAAAACCGGCGATCGTGACGAACCCAGCGATGAGCATGAACCGGTAATGCACGTTCCAACGCACCAATGCTAATTCAAAGAACGGCCGGAGAAAACGGATAAGGCGGGAATACGCCGCTTCCATGACCGCATTTCGTGCCCAGTGCGGTACTCGACTGCGGTATGGTTAAGCGGAAGTTAGTGATCGTGGAATTGAAGCGCGTGGAGGATTCCGCGGAACTTCGGCTTCAGGAATTTTGTGTTTCCGAATTGAGGCGAGTGGAGGCTTCTGTTGCCAGGTGCCTCCGAACCCCGCCTGACGGAGCTTAACCCGCCAGGGCTTTGAATCGGTCTTTCAGACTGCCTTACGCAGCCTGAGCAACCGGAGCATAGTTGTCGTTGGCAACTATGAGAATGGCCCGATAACGGCGGAACCATGCCGAGCAAAAGTCCGCCCTTTACGCCCTCGTCGATCCTGTTTCGCCCCCGCCGGAATCCAGTGCGCGGCTGGGCTCTGGTGGAGGCGCCGGGTACTGCCCCCGGGTCCGATGGGTTTATTGCGACGGCCGTTTATCGCCATAGCCGGGTTGCCCCGGCAGCACGGAATATAGGATGCCCGGGTTAAGGAATAAAGGGCGGCCCGCGCCTCGAGTGGAATATTGTCCGGTCCCGCCGTCGCGGGCCTTCCGCGGACGCACGTGCAAGGCCTTATCGGTCGCGATCCGCGCTGTGCGCCGGTTCACGGCTGCAAGGCGAAGATCTGGGTGCGCCAGTTGACGCCGCCGGCCGGCGGGCTCAGCACGCCCGAATACTGGTTGGTACCCCACACCACGCCGCGCTTGTTCGTCGTCGGCGCCGGATCGGGCGTGGCCGCGGCGTAGTCGCCCCAGCGGCAGACCGAGCCGGCGCTCGGACAACTGAAGTCGCGATAGCCGCCGACACCGTCCTTGACCAGCGTCGCGCCGCTCAGCGCGCCGCCATGCAGGCTCGACTTCGCCACGATGCGCGGCGCGATGCTGTTGACCCGGCTCGAGACATTGTACTGGATCACCATGCTGTCGCCGAAACGTTGGGTTGCGCCCTGCACCTGGCGGTCGGGCGAAATGGCGGCGTTGAACAGGAATGTATTGTTGGCTGCGATGGTTCCGTCGCGCAACAAAACCGGCGTCGCCGGAGCGGGATCGATTTCGTACCAGCGCACCGCCGCGTCCGTGCCCCGCGCGACGGTGTGCTGCGTCCAGAACGAATAAACTCCGTGCGCGCGCGCGGGGTTGCGGGCCTGGATCGCCTGCGTGTTGCGGGCGTCGAGGGTGTCGAGCACCTGGTTGAAGCCCGGCTGGCGTGCCGAGGGCGGCGAGGAATAACGCGGCACGCCGACGCCGCGCGCATTGCTGAACAGCGGTGCGCCGGTCGTCACGTCGCGCCGGACGTCGAAAAACCAGAGCCTGGACCCGGGCAAACGGCCGTTGCGCGCAACGACGTAGCCGGTTGCGATGGTGTCGATCTGGTTGGCCGGTACGGGCGTGAACGCCTGCCTGCCGTCGGTGTCCTTGATGTTGGTTTTCTGGCCGCTCTTCAAACTCTTCGCCCCCGGGCAGGTGGTAATATTGCCGCTGGCCGGCTTGGCGATGGCGACGATGTCCGATCCGGCGAAGCCGCCGGTTTGGTTGTTGGAAAATACGTTTACGCCGATGATGATGAAGAACTGGCTGTCGCCGAGCTTGGGATAGTCGGGGAACGGCCTTCCATATTTGTAATAATAATGGCACCAGTCCGTTGTCACATTGCCCGGCGACGCATTCTTGCTGAAGCCGAACGCGATCCGGTTGTCCTTCGACGAGAAGATCGAATCCATCGCGTAATAGAAGCGCTTCGTGGTCGGATCCCAGATGATCTGCGGGTCGAAGCTGAATACGCTCGCGGCATTATGGGCCAATCGATTGAGCGATCCGGTGGCGATCGCAGCGCCGTTCGACCGATTGTAGATCCTCACCGCCGAGTTGATGGTCTGGATGTAGCGCGTAACGCCGATGGCGCCTTCGTTGTCGGGCGGCGTGCCGTTGGTGTTGTTGGTGCCGCCGGCGAGGCCGGGAAAGTTCAGGCCGCCCACCACGACGGGCGCATTCGCCGCCGCCCGGCCGCCGGCGGCCTCGAGTTCCGCGCCGCTTGCGGGCCGCAGCGCACCCGCGCGCTCGGCGTCGTCATAGGCGCGGTCGGCGGCCGCCTTGAGCGCAAGGTCGGCCGCGCCGAACGGCAAGGGGCCGCGCCGCCAGGCGGCGGCGGCATCGGGACCCATGGTGCCGTCGCCGTGCTCGTTTGGATCGGCGACGACAATGATTCCGGCCGATCCATGGTCCGTGTCCTGCGCAAAGGCTGGGATGGTCGCCGCGAGCGACGCTGTCGCGAAAGCGACGGCAATTGCCGAACAAAGTACTGGATATCGTATCATTGTGGGTCTCCCCCCGGTCCGATCCACGGAAAGGCTAAAGCGCCGACTCGTGGCTGATAAGGTATATTGGTGAGACCACGAAATAATTCTGGGGACGGACAGAATTTGGCAATGAGATGCGATGCGTTTCGGCTATCGCAGGCCGCTATCGATGCGAAGCTCCACCGTAACTGTTGCGTTCGCCGCCAAAGTGATGTCGACGGGCGTCCCGCGCGCGGGGCCAAGCGATGGTGGCACCGCTATCAGCCGATAGGTCCCGGCCGGCAGCGAAACGCGGAATTGTCCGCGCTTGTCCGTTGCGACAGTCAGGAGCGGCCGTTTTTCCCCATTGCCACCATCTGCGCCGGCCGCCCGGAATATTTTTACCGTCGCCTGGACAGGGCGTTTCAGACATTCCGGCCGATCGAGGCGCGCCGGGCCGGGGCAGGCGGGGGCGATGACGACGCTGCCGCGCACGATGCCGGCGCCATGGATTGCCGCCCGCGTTTGCGCGGCGAGCGCAAGCGCGGCAAGCATCGCGACTATGACTACAATGAGAAGCCTTCTCATCGCGGAGGCCTCGCCATCAACCGGTGTTACGTCGAAACCTTGCCTTGCAATTGTGGTCTTGTCGCGAAATGCCGGCGGTGCGGCGCCTGGGCAAGCCATACCTCTTTCGCATCGCCTCGACGGGCGCAAGCCCGCTAGTCGCACTGCTTCCCGCAATGTATTGCTCTCAGCGCATGTCCGATTCCGCCCGTTCCCCGATCGCGTCTTCCGAGAGTGGCGCCTCGGCCACAGCGGCGCCCGAACGGCCGACGCTTTCCGAGCTGTTCGTCGCCTTCATGCAGGTATCCATCTCCGGATTCGGCGGGGCGCTGCCATGGGCGCGGCGCATGATCGTCGAGCGCAAGCGCTGGATGACCGGCGAGGAGTTCAGCGAGGCTTTCGCGCTGTCACAATTCCTGCCCGGGCCGAATGTGGTCAATTTTTCGGTGGTATTCGGCGCGCGTTTTGGCGGTGCACCCGGCGCCGCAGTCGCGCTCGCCGGCTTGATGGGACCGCCGCTCGTCATCATCATCGTGCTCGCGGCGCTCTATGCCCGTTTCGGCGATCTGGAGGTGCTGGGCCGCATACTGGCCGGCGTCACGGCAGCGGCCGCCGGCCTCCTGATCGCCATGGTCGCCAAGATGGCGGCACCCTTGTTCAAGGGCCTGGACTGGCCGCCGCTGGTGGCGACCCTCGCCTTTGCCGGCGTCGCCATCATGCGCTGGCCGCTGCCTTACGTTTTCCTGGTGCTGGCGCCGATTGCGATCGCGCTCGCCTGGTTCCGCCCGGTGAAGCGATGAACGGCAACCCGCTCCTCGCGCTCGCCGGCTATTTTGCGCTGCTGTCGCTGTTCGCAGTCGGCGGCGCCAATGCGGCGATCCCGGAAATGCACCGCATCGCGGTCGAGGTCATGGGCTGGATGAACGACCGCCAGTTCGCCGATTCCTTTGCGCTTGCGCAGATGTCGCCCGGGCCGAACGTGATCATCGTCACGCTCATCGGCTATCACGTCGCGGGACTTTCGGGCGCAGCGGTCGCCACGGTCGCGATGTGCGGGCCGACCTGCGTGCTGGCCTATGGTGTGTCGCGCGTCTGGGATCGTTTCAAAGACGCACCCTGGCGCATGGCGGTGCAGGGCGGGCTGGTGCCCGTCTCGCTCGGGCTGATCGGCGCGAGCGCCTTCGTGCTGGCGAGCGTGGCCGACCGCAATGTCTATGCCGCCGCGATCACGGCGGTGACGGCGGTGGTTGCCTTCGCCACGCGGGTCAATCCGCTCTGGCTGTTCGCCGCTGCGGGCGCGCTGGGCTTGAGCGGCTGGCTGTAGGCCGGCTCGAGCGACGGCCATCTATGGTCCGGTTGCGGATTTGCGCCACCGTTCGGCCGCGAGCGAAATCACCTCGAGCGACGCCTCGGCGCCGTCGGATGCGCCCTTCTCGAAGTCTCCTTCGATTCGGCCCATCTGGTTCGTAACGTGGGCGAAGCAGAGCACGGGCCGGCCGCGCGCCCGCGCGAAAGCATAGAGCGCGGCAGCCTCCATCTCGACCGCGAGGATGCCGGCCGTCGCGGCATCGTCGATGGCGCGCTGCGTCTCGCGAAAGGGGGCGTCGGTCGTCCAGGTTGTGCCCACATGCACCGCAAGTCCGGCGGCCGAGAGCGCCTCCCAGGCAAGAGCAACGAGCCGGCCGTCCGCGTCGCTGTATTCGGACGGCGCTGCGTAATGGTAGCTCGTGCCTTCGTCACGAAGGGAACGCTCGATGATGACGAAATAGGGCGGCTCCTGAACCGGACGAATTTGGCCGGATGAGGTCATGCTGATCAGCAATTTGCAGCCCGACGCAAACATTTCTTCCGCGATGAGCACGGCAAAGGCCGCGCCCACTGCGCAGCCCACGATGCCGTATTCGCGGTCATCGTTATGAAAGACAAATAGATCGGTGTGGTAGCAGGCCCAGCCCTCATGGCGGGTGGCGCGTCCCGCGCGGCGCAGATGCCGCACGATGTCGCCGTCCGGGTCGAGAATGCAGATCTCGGGAACGGCGATGGTGGGCAGACCTTTTTGACGGCGCGCCTCGCGCAGCAAGCTTTCGGGCGTGAAGGCCGACGGCGCCTCGTAGTGCTTGCGAGCAAGAATGGGCGGCAAATTCTGGTCGCTCATGAAGTTTATCCTGAGGGGCGGGCGCTTGCGGCGGCGCGGCGCGGCGTCATTCGATCGTGTCGAGGACTTCGACCAGACGCGCGGTGACGGTATCGATTTCGCTCCGGGTCGTTGCGCGCCCCAGACTGAAACGGATCGCGCCCATGCCCACCTCGGGCGTAACGCCCATGGCTTGCAGCACCGGCGACAGTTCGATGCGCCCCGAATGACACGCCGATCCGGTCGAGGCGGCGAGTCCGTCGAGCCGCCCCAATATCTCTGCGCCGACCCGCCCGACGAAGGAAACATTGAGCGTATTCGGCAGCCGCTGCGTGGGATGGCCATTGAGCGCCACGCGATTTCCGAACCGGCTCCGCAGCGCCTGCCAAAATTCGTCGCGCAGGCCGCGCACGCGGTCCATCGGCGTGCGATCGCGCGCAAGGTCGCAGGCCTTGCCCAGACCGACCGCCAGCAGCGCGCTTTCGGTGCCCGCGCGCCGGCCGCTTTCGTGTCCGGCGCCGTGAATGAGCGGCTCGAGCGCCACGCCGCGGCGCACGAACAGGGCGCCGACGCCTTTGGGCGCGTAGAGCTTGTGCCCGGCGACCGAGAGCAGATCGACGCCGAGCGTATCGACATCGGTCGCTATCTTGCCGACCGACTGCGCCGCATCGGTGTGAAACAGCACGCCATGCTCGCGGGTAATGGCGGCGCAGGCCGCGATCGGCTGGATGGTGCCGACTTCGTTATTGGCGTGCATGATGCTGACCAGGATCGTGCGCGGCGTGATGGCCGCGCGCAAATCGCCCGGATCGACGAGACCGGCGCCGTCCACGGGAAGATAGGTTACTCGGGCGCCGAGCCTTTCGAGAAAACGGCACGGTTCGATGATGGCGGGATGCTCGATCCGGGTCGTGACGACGTGGTCGCCTTTGCCACGGTGCGCGAAGTAAACGCCTTTGAGCGCCAGATTGTTGGCCTCGCTGCCGCCGCTGGTGAAGACAATTTCGTCGGACCGGCATCCGAGCAAGGCTGCCACCTGCCCGCGCGCCGTCTCGATGGCGGCTTTCGCCGGCAACGCCGCCCAATGTCCGCTCGATGGATTGCCGTAATGGCTGTCGAGAAAAGGCATCATTGCCGCGGCGACAGCCGGGTCGGTCGGCGTGCTCGCGTTGTAGTCGAAATAGATCGGCTGCATGGTCACGGCCCGGACATCATTTTCAGGAGCGCCTGCGCCAGACGGAGCGCGTTGGAACTCCGTTCCGCTTTGTAGGCGGATCGTTGAATATGAACAGTGGTTTCATGACCGCATTCTTCTCCCGACGCTGTGTGCAGGATCAAACCGGGCCCCGGTGCTCGCGCATGAATAGCGCCACAATCGCGCCGGATACGAAAGTGAGCGCGCCGATGACCCCGATCGCCCAGGCCATGCCGAACAGGTCGGCGATGATGCCGGCCGAGAGGGCGCCGATGGCGTAACCGAGATCGCGCCAGAAGCGATAGACGCTGAGCGAGCGCGCCCGCCAGGTCGGATGCGAGGCATCGGAGACCGCTGCGATCAGGCTCGGATAGACCATCGCGGTACCGATGCCGAGCAGCAGGCTGCCGGCGAGCCAATAGTCGAAACTGCGCGTCAGCGCCGTGAGGAGCAGCCCCGCCGCCTGCACCCACATGCCGCCGACGATCAGCCCCTTGCGGCCCCAGCGGTCGCTCAACGGACCGGTCGCGACCTGGAGAATGCCCCAGACGGCGGGATAGACGGCTTTGAGAATGCCGATGCGCTCGACGCCCAGTCCGAAGGTGGCGAAGAACAACGGGAAGATGCCCCAGCTCATGCCGTCGTTGAGATTGTTGACGAGGCCGGCTTGCGAAGCGGCAAAAAGATTGCGATCGCGGAACGAGGTGAGGGTGAAGATCTGCCAAAAGCTCATCGCCTCCGCGGCCTGCCCATGATTGGCGACCTCCGCGCGCACATGGTGCCGCGTGTCGCGCACGAGCAGGATCGAAAGCAGCGTGCCCAGAACCGCATAGCCGACGCCGAGATAGATCGGAGCCGGACGCAAGCCGTACCGGGATGCGATATAGCCGGTGAGGAAAGCCGTCACGCCGACTGCGAGATAGCCGGCGAATTCGTTGAGGCCGACCGCCAGCCCGCGCGATTTTGGGCCGACGAGGTCGACCTTCATGATGACCGTCATGGACCAAGCGAAGCCCTGGTTGATGCCGAGCAGGGCATTGGCGGCGATCACCCATTCCCAGTTCGGCGCCCACATGATCATGAAGGGAACGGGCAGGCCGACGAGCCAGCCGAGCACGAGCACCCGCTTGCGTCCCCAGACATCGGCGAGATGACCCGAGACCAGATTCGCGCAGGCTTTGATCACGCCGAAGCTGACGATGAACGAGACGATGAGCGTCGTTGAAGCGAGATGGAATTCTTCGGCGCCGATCAGCGGCACGACGGTGCGTTCGATCCCGACCATGCCGCCGACGAAGGCGTTGATCAGCACCAGGAGCGCGAACTGCCGCCAATTGGCGCGCAGGCCCAGGACGATCCCGTCCGTGCCTGAATTCGCTGAATTCACGGCGCTCATTCCTGCGCCGCCAGCATGCCGGAATTGAGGGCGCGGATCTGCGCCGCCTGTGGCGGCGGGGGCGGAATGTCGGCCACCATCGCGCGCACGAATTCCCGCTCATCGGCGATCGCGAAAGCCTTGTTGTGCCGCTTTTCGAATCCAATGGTGGAGACCGGCTTGCCGCTCAGGCTGCGGCCGCAAACGGAGCCTGAGAATGCGCCGGGCAGGACTTCAAGATAATCGGGCAGGGCCTTGAGGCGCTGCACGCTCGTATACAATGCGCGCGCGCCGTCCTCGGCGCTGGAGGCAAGCTCGGTGCGGCCGAGGTCGCCGACCATCAGCGTGTGGCCGGTCAGCACGAACCACGGCTCGTCCGAGCGCGTGCGGTCGGTGACCAGCATCGAAATATGTTCCGGCGTGTGGCCCGGCGTGTGCAGCACCTCGATGGTCACATTGCCGAGTTCGAGAACTTCGCCGTCGCGTGCGCCGCGGAAGGGAAAGCTCACTTTGGCG
Organism: Pseudomonadota bacterium; assembly: GCA_021815055.1. Classification (GTDB taxonomy): domain Bacteria; phylum Pseudomonadota; class Alphaproteobacteria; order Rhizobiales; family Xanthobacteraceae; genus Pseudolabrys. The sequence goes on from JAKAHJ010000012.1 coordinate 12,413, forward strand.
TTTTCGTGCAGCACATAGTCGGCGCCGGTCGCGCTCGCCAGGCTGCGCGCGGAGGAAATGTGGTCGGCATGCAGATGGCTGTCGATGACGTAACGGATGCGCATGCCGGTTTCTTGCGCCACACCGAGATAGGGCGCGATGTCGCCCACCGGGTCAACCACAGCCGCCGAACCGCGCCCGGCGCAGCCGAACAGGTACGAGGCCCCGACCGGATCGAAATGCAGATATTGGCGCAGAATCATGCGGTGTCTCCGTGCAGCCGGCGAGCCGAGCGCATTTTGGCCGCGCTATGTGCCACGGCAATTCTTGACGGCAGGATCGTATTTTCATTCAATAACATAATTGAACGATGTTATGAACGCAAGACCTTAGCGAACGAACCTTAGCGTGACCTTCGATCCGGTGCCTTCTGCGACCGGCGGAGCACCGATCGGATTCGCGGCGGCACTGTCGATGCTGCGCAACGGCGGTATTGCCGGAGCGAGCGGCGTCCATCTTCCTTCGACATGATGCGCGTGTTGGGGCGCCGGTGTCGGGCATGCACCGGCTCGGCGCCTTCCTTAATCTTGACGCGTGGGAGCGATAGTCTCTTCTGCAACCTTCCGTCCACGGCCCGGCAGGCGGCGCCAAACCAAGGTATCGCATCGGGGGCGCTTCGGTGCTTCCGGCCGGCATTGAAGATGTGCTAGGGATCAAGCCCTTGCTGACAAAAATAATACAAAAGTAGGAGTCCGGGAGATGCCCGACGATGCCAAGAGCTCGCCGCGCGGGGGCGGGTTTCAGTTCAAAGTACGCGGTCCGCGCGATTTTTACGGCGGGCTGGTCCTGATCGCCCTCGCGATCGTTGCCATTTGGGCGTCCGGCGATCTGCCGGGTCAGGCGGGCTTCGCTTTCGGGCCAGGCACGGCGCCGCGCATGTTCGCGACGCTGCTCGCAATCTTCGGCGCGCTCGTCGCGCTCACCGGCTTGTTCATGGACGGCCCGCCGATCGAGAAATACGCGCTGAAAGGGCCTGCCTATGTGGTCGGCGCCATCGTTTTGTTCGCGCTGCTGATCCGCGGCGCCAGCCTCGACTATATCGGCGTGCCGGTGCAACTGCCGGCCTTGGGGCTCGTGCCGTCGACATTCATCGCGTTCATGGTTTCGATCATGGGATCGAGCGAGATGCGCTGGATCGAAAGCCTGCTGGCGGCCGTGGCCATGACGATCTTCTGCGTCGTCCTGTTCGTCTATCTGCTGCAACTGCCGTTTCAACTCTGGCCATGGGTTTGAGCAGGTCCAATCGTCATGACTGATCTTTTCGCAAATCTGTGGCTCGGCTTTTCGGTCGCGGCCCACCCTTACAATATCGGCTTCTGCCTGCTCGGCGCGCTGGTCGGCACGCTGGTGGGCGTCTTGCCGGGCATCGGCACGGTGGCGACGGTGGCGATGCTGCTGCCGATCACGTTCGGCCTGCCGCCGGTCGGCGCGCTCATCATGCTCGCCGGCATCTATTACGGCGCGCAGTATGGCGGCTCGACCACCTCGGTGCTGGTGAATATTCCGGGCGAGGCTACCTCGGTTGTCACCTGTCTCGACGGCCACCAGATGGCGCGGCAGGGCCGCGCCGGCGCCGCGCTCTCGATCGCCGCGATCGCATCGTTCTTCGCCGGCTGCGTGGCGACGGTGCTGGTGGCGGCGCTCGGCGCGCCGCTGACCTCGGTCGCGCTCCTGTTCGGACCGGCCGAATATTTCGCGCTGATGGTGCTGGGCCTGATCTTCGCCGTGGTGCTGGCGAAGGGCTCCGTGCTCAAGGCCATGGCCATGATCCTGACCGGGCTTTTACTCTCGATGATCGGATCGGATCTGGAGACGGGCGCCGGGCGCATGACCTTCGATCTGCCGGAACTGTCCGACGGCATCGGCTTCGCCAATGTGGCGATGGGCGTGTTCGGCTTCGCCGAGATCATCCGTAACCTGGAAATCTCGCAGGAGAGCCGCGACATCGTGCAGAGCAAGATCAAGGGCCTGATGCCGACGCGCCAGGACCTGGTCGATGCCTCGGGTGCGATCGCACGCGGCACCATCCTGGGCTCGCTCCTGGGCATTCTGCCGGGCGGCGGCGCGGTGGTGGCCTCGTTCGCCGCCTATACCTTCGAGAAGCGCGTCTCCAAGCATCCCGAGCGTTTCGGCACCGGCGTCATCGAAGGCGTGGCGGCGCCGGAAGCGGCCAATAATGCGGCGGCGCAGACCTCGTTCATCCCGCTGCTCACGCTCGGCATTCCGCCCAACGCGGTGATGGCGCTGATGGTCGGCGCCATGACCATCCATGGCATCATCCCGGGCCCGCAGGTGATGACCAAGCAGCCCGAGCTGTTCTGGGGCATGATCGCCTCGATGTGGCTCGGCAACCTGATGCTGGTCATCATCAACCTGCCGCTGGTCGGAGTGTGGGTGAGCCTGCTGCGCGTGCCCTACCGGCTGCTCTACCCGTCGATTATCGTGTTCTGCTGCATCGGCATCTACTCGATCAACAACTCGCCGACCGACGTGGTCATCGCCGCCATGTTCGGCCTGTTCGGCTATTGGCTGATCAAGCACGACTTCGAGCCGGCGCCGCTGGTGCTCGCCTTCGTGCTGGGGCCGCTGATGGAGGAGAATCTGCGCCGCGCCATGCTGATCGCGCGCGGCGACGCCACGGTGTTCGTCACCCGGCCGATTTCGGCCGGGCTGATCTTGGTGGCGTTGGTGTTGCTGGTGATCGCGGCGCTGCCCATGATCCGCAAGCGCCGCGACGAGGTGTTCGTAGAATAGGCCGCCGTGTCCATCGCTTCAGACGCGACCCAAGGCCGGCAAATTGCCGGCCTTGGCATTTTCGGAGCCCGAGGGAGCAGCCTTCCCCGTTGATAAGCGGCTGCCGTGCGGTTGCCGGGGACGCTAAACTTCCTCATCTTCCGAGTCGCTGGAACGAGCTAAAAAATGCGCCAATATCTCGACCTGATGCAGCACATTCTCGATCGCGGCGTGGAAAAGCGCGACCGTACCGGCACCGGCACGCGTTCGGTGTTCGGCTATCAGATGCGCTTCGATCTTGGCGAAGGCTTCCCTCTCACCACCACCAAGAAGCTGCACCTGAAATCGATCGTCTACGAGCTGCTCTGGTTCCTGGCCGGCGACACCAACGTTAAATATCTGCGGGAGCACGGCGTGCGGATCTGGGACGAGTGGGCCGACGAGCGCGGCGACCTTGGACCGGTGTACGGACACCAGTGGCGCTCCTGGCCGGCGCAGGACGGCAAGACGATCGACCAGATCGCGAAACTGATCGACATGGTCAAACGCAATCCGGATTCGCGAAGATTGATCGTCACCGCCTGGAATCCGGCCGATGTCGACAGGATGGCGCTGCCGCCCTGCCATTGCCTGTTCCAATTCTACGTCGCCAATGGCAGGCTGTCGTGCCAGCTCTATCAGCGCTCGGCCGACGTGTTCCTCGGCGTGCCGTTCAACATCGCCTCCTACGCGCTGCTGACCATGATGGTGGCGCAGGTGACGGGCCTGAAGGCGGGCGAATTCATCCACACCTTCGGCGACGCGCATCTCTATTTGAATCATCTCGCGCAGGCGCACCTGCAACTATCGCGCACACCCAAGCCGCTGCCGGCCATGCATATCAATCCGGCGGTGAAGGATATTTTCGGTTTCCGCTACGAGGATTTCGCGATCGAGAATTACGACGCGCATCCGCACATCAAGGCCGAGGTGGCGGTGTGAGTCTCTAACATGGCATACGATCGGGAAACATTTCGACGACTCGCAGTTAGCCGGCTGGCTGAAGCCAGACTCCTTGCTCGCGGGGGGCAGCCATCGGGCGCGTATTACCTCGCAGGATACGCAATCGAGTGTGCTCTCAAAGCCCGTATCGTTGGTCAATTTCGTGAGAATGAAATTCCGGACAAAGGGCTTATAAACGATATCTACACCCACGATCTTACCAAGCTGATACGTCTTGCTGGTCTTCAGTCGGAACTCGATAGCGCCATGCAAGCTGATGTTTTGCTCGGCCAAAGATGGGCGATTGCAAAGAATTGGTCAGAACAGGCGCGATATCAAATTTGGACGGACGACGATGCCTCGGCTATGATTGATGCGGCTGCCGGAGCCGGCGACAACGAAGACTTGGTTCAATGGTTGACCAGACGCTGGTAGAACGAAAAGTCGAAACATCGTTCAAATTGGCCGCTCGTATCGCCAATGCGGGGGAGCCATTGCTTGCGGGCTATTGGGAGTGGCAAGGCGAAAAGGATCGGTGGGAGCTATATTTAGTTCCGAAGTCGATGGCTGATGAGCGACGCCTTATCAACGTCGTTTCAAATGTTCTAACTGAAGCGCCTTTTCGTTCGGCATTTTCGCTTTCAGACATAGTGATTGACGGCCACCTGATCGATCGGGCACGCGCCATCGGTGCTTATATTCGCAGGCCAGAAGATATTGGTCGCCGGTTCGATACGACCTTTACCAGTGGTCACTATTTCGAAAGTGTCATTGTCGTCTATCTTGCTCCCGAACTCGCTCCGATGCATCACGTTGTCTAGTGTGGAAATCGCGGTGTCCGCGTGAGCCTCACGATCCGCCCCGCGCAGCCTGCCGATGCCGAGCTCATATTCGCATTGGTGCGCGAGCTTGCCGACTACGAAAAGCTGCAAGGCGAGGTCGACGCCACGCCCGAGGCGATCGCCGCCGCGCTGTTTGCGCCCGCGCCGCGCCTGTTCTGCGATATCGCCGAATGGCAGGGCGAGGCCGCCGGTTTTGCCGTCTGGTTCTTGAATTTCTCCACATTCCGGGGCCGGCACGGCATCTATCTTGAAGATTTGTTCGTGCGGCCGGCCTATCGCGGCAAGGGCATCGGCAAGGCGCTGATGCGCCGGCTCGCGCAGCATTGCGTCGAACGCGATCTCGCGCGCTTCGAATGGGCGGTGCTCGACTGGAACGCGCCCTCGATCGCCTTCTACCAATCGGTCGGCGCGCAGGTGATGGACGCGTGGAAAATCTGTCGGCTGTCGGGCCCCGCGCTCAAAAGCTTCGCCAATGGAACGCGGTCATGAGAAACGGCATGAAGGTCGTGCTGGTCGTCGCCGTCGCCGAAAACGGCGTGATCGGGCGCGGCGGGAAGCTGCCCTGGCACCTGCGTTCGGACCTGCAGCATTTCAAGCGGCTGACGCTCGAGAAGCCGGTGATCATGGGCCGCAAGACCTACGCCTCGATCGGCAAGCCGCTGCCCCAGCGCACTAACATCGTGGTGACCCGCGATGCCGGCTTCTGCGCACCCGGCGTGCTGGTCGCGCCCAATCTGGACACGGCCTTCGCCCTTGCGCGCGCCGATGCCGAAAAGCGCGGCGTGGACGAGATCATGGTGATCGGCGGCAGCGACATCTTCGCCGCCATCCTGGCCGATGCCGACCGCATCGAGGTCACGCTGGTGCATGCTGCGCCGGAGGGCGATGTCAGCTTTCCGCCGATCGATCCGAGCCTGTGGCGCGAGGTCGCGCGCGAGCGGCACGCGCGCGGTCCGCATGATGACTGCGACTTCACGACGCTGACCTATGATCGCGCGGGCTGAGATCGGCGCGCTTGCTGGCGCAAATCAGCCCGGCCGCTGCCGGCATGCCGGCGGGGCCTGTAAAACGGCCCTGCAAAGGCCATATTGACCATTTGTTTACTGCGCTCGGGCGTGCGCAAGCGCGGCATGACAGCGCGTTGTAACGGGGCTTTCGGTCCCCTATAACCCATGCCGACAAAAGGCAGCCGGGCGCAGTCCGCGCCGGTGCCGGGAGAAACATCAATGCCATGGACCAATCAGGGCGGCGGCGGCCCGTGGGGCTCGGGCGGGGGCAAGGGCCCCTGGGGCTCCGGACCGCAATCGCCGGGACCGACCCCGCCGGATCTCGAAGAAATGCTGCGCCGCGGCCAGGACAAGCTGCGCAATTTCCTGCCGGGCGGCAGCTTAGGGGGCCGCGGTTTCGCGCTGCTTACGCTGGCCGCGCTCGCCTTGTGGGGATTCTCCGGTTTCTTCCGGGTGGAGCCGGACGAGTTGGGTGTCGTGCTGCGTTTCGGCAAGGAAGTGCGCGAGGTGCAGCCGGGTCTGAATTATCACCTGCCTTACCCGATCGAGACCGTGCTGACGCCCAAGGCGCTACGCGTCAACAAGATCGACATCGGCATGCGCGTGGTCGACGACCTGCGGCGCGGCCAGACGGTGCGTGACGTGCCGGAAGAAAGCCTGATGCTGACCGGCGACGAGAACATCGTCGACGTCGATTTCTCGGTGCTGTGGAAGGTGAAGCCGACCGGCGTCGGCCAATTCCTGTTCAACATCCAGAACCCCGAAGGCACCGTGAAGGCGGTCGCCGAAAGCGCCATGCGCGAGGTGATCGGCCGCTCCGAAATCCAGCCGATCCTGACCGGCGCGCGCCAGACCATCGAGACGGCGGTGCAGGACCTCATGCAGAAGACGCTCGATTCCTACCGTGCCGGCATCCTGGTGCAGCAGGTGCAGATGCAGAAGGTCGATCCGCCGCAGCAGGTGATCGATGCCTTCCGCGACGTGCAGGCGGCGCGCGCCGATCTCGAGCGCGCGGTCAACGAAGCGCAGACCTATGCCAACCGCGTCCTGCCGGAAGCGCGCGGGCGCGTGGCGCAGATCACGCAGGCGGCGGAAGCCTATCGCCAGCAGACGGTGGCGGAAGCCACCGGCCAAACGGCGCGCTTCCTCAAGATCTACGAGCAGTACAAGAAGGCGCCGGACGTGACGCGGGAACGCATGTATCTGGAGACCATGGAGCGCGTGCTCGGCCCGGCCAGCAAGATCATCATCGATTCCGGCAATGGCGGCGCCGGCGTCGTGCCCTATCTGCCGCTCGATGAGCTCATGAAGCAGCAGCGTCCACAGCCGCTGCCGCGCACATCGTCGCAGCCGGGAGGCCAGAAATGAGACACAGTTTCATCGGCGGCCTCGTAGCCGTCCTCGCCGTCGCCGCGCTGATCGTCGGCTATTCCTCGCTGTTCACGGTCTATCAGACGCAGCAAGCGCTGGTGATTCGCCTCGGCAAGCCGGTGCGCGTGGTGAGCGAACCGGGCCTGAATGTGAAGGCGCCGTTCATCGACACCGTCGTCTATGTCGACAAGCGCATCCTCGATCTGGAGGCGCCGCCGCAGGAGGTCATCGCCTCCGACCAGAAGCGGCTCGTGGTCGATGCCTTCGCGCGTTACCGAATCAAGGATCCGTTGCGCTTCTACCAGACGCTGGGCTCGATCGCCGGCGCCAATTCGCAGCTCTCGATCCTGCTCAATTCGGCCCTTCGCCGCGTGCTCGGCGAGGTGACCTTCACCCATGTCGTGCGCGACCAGCGCTCCGAACTGATGTCGCGCATCCAGTCGCTCACCGACCATGAAGCCGCCGCCTACGGCATTCAGGTGGTCGACGTGCGCATCCGCCGCGCCGATCTGCCCGAGCAGAACAGCCAGGCGGTCTACCAGCGCATGCAGACCGAGCGGCAGCGCGAGGCGGCCGAGTTCCGTGCCCAGGGCGCTCAGCGCGCCCAGGAAATCCGTTCGCGCGCCGACCGCGAGGTGACGGTGCTCGTGGCGGACGCGCAATCGCGCGCCGAGCAGATCCGCGGCGACGGCGATGCCAAGCGCAACCAGATCTTCGCCGAGGCCTTCAACCAGGACCCCGACTTCTTCGCCTTCTATCGCTCGATGCAGGCCTATGAAGCCGGTCTGAAGGCCAATGACACGCGCCTCCTGCTCAAGCCGGACAGCAGCTTCTTCCGCTACTTCAACAATCCGTCGGGCAAGAAGGGCGGTGCAGCGCCGGCGGCTCCGGCTCAACCGCCTGGCACGGCCGGCTCGGCCCAATAAGCCGGATCGAAAGCGCGGCTCGGCATGAGAGACTTCCTGGCCGCGTTGGGACTAGTCTTCGTGATCGAAGGCCTGATTTTTGCGGCACTGCCCGGACCGGCCAAACGGGCGATGCTGAGCGTGCTGGAAACACCTGAGGCCAGTTTGCGGGTGATTGGGATCGGCTCGGCCGTGGTCGGGCTGGTCTTGGTCGCTTTGGTGCGAGGCTTCCTGGGTTAGCCGGCGTTCGGTCTTGCCGGGCGACGCTCGTGAGCGACCCGGATCCGAAAAGCGGGCTCTTTGCGTTGAACCCTGCCGCGCCGGCCCTGACCGTGACTTGGTTGCAGCGCCCTTGAATCGCCGTGAAGACAGCGCCACTTTGCTGGAAACCCATCTCCCAGGAGAATCGACGCCCATGGGCGAATTTATTCCCCGCTTGACGGCCCGCCGTACCGCGCTGGCGGTTCTGGTTGCCGGCGCCATCGCATGGCCGGCCCTTACCGCGGAGGCGCAGGCGCGCGGACCGGAAGGCATCGCCGATGTGGCGGAACAGGTGATCGACGCGGTGGTCAACGTCTCCACCAAGCAATCGGTGGACATGAGCAGCAACGCGATGCCGAAGCTTCCGCCGGGTTCGCCGTTCGAGGAGTTTTTCGAGGAATTCTTCAAGAACCGGCGCGGGCCGGGCGGCCAGAACGGTAAAAACGGCCAGCAGGGCCAGAATCAGACGCCGTCGGTTCCCCGGCGCGTCAATTCGCTGGGTTCCGGCTTCATCATCGATCCGTCCGGCCTGGTGGTGACCAACAACCACGTCATTGCCGATGCCGACGAGGTCAATGTCATCCTGAACGACGGCACTAACCTCAAAGCCACCATCGTCGGCCGCGACACCAAGACCGATCTGGCGCTGCTCAAGGTCAATCCGCAGAAGCCGCTCAAGGCGGTGAAATTCGGCGATTCCGACAAGCTCCGGCTCGGCGAATGGGTGATCGCGATCGGCAATCCGTTCAGCCTCGGCGGGACGGTGACCGCCGGCATCGTCTCGGCGCGCAACCGCGACATCAATTCCGGCCCCTACGACAATTACATCCAGACCGACGCCGCCATCAATCGCGGCAACTCGGGCGGCCCGCTGTTCAACCTCAACGGCGAGGTGATCGGCGTCAACACCGCGATCATCTCGCCCTCCGGCGGCTCGATCGGTATCGGCTTCGCGGTGCCGTCCAAGACCGTGGTGCCTGTGATCGATCAGTTGCGCGAGTTCAAGGAGGTGCGCCGCGGCTGGCTCGGCGTGCGCATCCAGCAGGTGAGCGACGAGATCGCCGACAGCCTCAACATCAAGCCCGCGCGCGGGGCGCTGGTCGCCGGCATCGACGACAAGGGTCCGGCCAAGCCCGCGGGCATCGAGCCGGGCGACGTCATCGTCAAGTTCGACGGCAAGGACGTGAAGGAGATGCGCGACCTGCCGCGCATCGTCGCGGACACGCCGGTCGGCAAGGACGTCGCCGTGACCGTCATCCGCAAGGGCAAGGAAGAGATCAAGACGGTGAAGCTGGGCCGGCTCGAGGACGGCGAGAAGCTCGCCGCGCTCGAGAAGAAGAATGACGGCGCGCCCGATGAGAAATCGGTCGTGAAAAAGGCGCTCGGGCTCGATTTGTCGAACCTGACCGCCGAGCTGCGCAAGAAGCACAACATCAAGGACAAGGTGAAAGGCGTGCTGATCACCGGCGTCGAGCCGAATTCGGCCGCCGCCGAGAAGAATCTTGCGCCGGGCATGGTGATCGCCGAAGTGCAGCAGCAACCGGTCGCGACCGCGGACGACCTGCAGAAGCGCATCGATCAGCTCAAGAAGGACGGCAAGAAAGCCGTTGTGCTCCTGGTCGTGTCGCCCGATGGCGATCCGAGCTTCGTCGCGCTGAGCTTGCAGTGATCGTTTATCCCTCCCCCGCTTGCGGGGGAGGGGGCCGAGCGTAGCGAGGCGGGCGGGGGTCTATCGAAAGCGACTTACCCGGCTCGCCACCCTCCGCTTTCCGGGGGATTCAAAGGTCCACGAACTCGTCCCGCCGAAAGCCCGCATATAGAGCCGGCAAGCGCGAACGGTCCTAGTAAATTTCCATACACGCGGCCGTATCGCGCTCGAACGCGTCGATCGCTTCGGCGTGAGTGCGCAAGATTTTCGCGACCAGCGTGGTCGGCTGATTTCCTCGCCGTAGCCAGATTACTTTGGGCGGCGGACCCAGCAGCGCGGCCATCTCGGCAAAATCGGCATCGAGCGATACGAGCATATAGCCGTTTGCAGCCGCGTATTGCCAAAGCGTGCGATCGTCTGCCCGCTCCATTCCGAGGAGGCGCACGTGATTGGAATTCGGAAACAGTTCGGCCACGTGGTCACAGAGCTTGAAACTCAGGTTCTGGTCGAACAAGAGTTTCATATCGTGGTCAGCAGGCGTCGCTCGCGGTCGGCCGCATAGGCCAGGCAGGCGTGGATGTCGGCCTCGGTCAGCTCGGGATAGTCGGCGATGATTTGTTGCGCAGACATCCCGGCGGCGAGCCAGCCGAGCACGTCGGACACCGTAATCCGCATGCCGCGGATGCAAGGGCGCCCGCCGCGCTTTCCCGGTTCGATGGTGATGATGTCCTGATAGGTCATGGGCGCCATGTTACAGCAAGCCGGAGTTTTTCGCCTCAACTTTCCACGAACTCCTCGCAGCCGTAGCCCTGCACATAGAGCAGGGCCGTGAGGTCGCCGTGGTCGATGCGCGCGGCGGCGGCTTCCGCCACCTTCGGCTTGGCGCGATAGGCGACGCCGAGGCCCGCTTCGGCGATCATGTCGAGGTCGTTGGCGCCGTCGCCGACCGCCATCGTCTCTTCCTTGGCAACCCCGAATTCCTGCCGCAACTCGATCAGCGCGGCGCGCTTACCGTCGCGGCCGAAGATCGGCTCGGCGACCGTGCCGCCGAGCTTGTGTCCGTCGACGACGGTGAGTGTATTGGCGCGCACCTCGTCGAAGCCAATCATCGCCGCGACGCGGTCGGTGAACAGCGTGAAGCCGCCCGACACGAGGCAGGTGTGGGTGCCGTGCGCCCGCATGGTCGCCACCAGCCGGCGCGCGCCCGGCGTCAGGCGGATGCGCTCGCGCATGACCTCCTCGACCACCGAGACGGGCAGGCCTTCGAGCAGCGCCACGCGCTCGCGCAGCGCCGGCTCGAAGGCGATGTCGCCGCGCATGGCGCGTTCGGTGATCGCCGCAACATGCGCTTTCAGCCCGACATAGTCAGCGAGTTCGTCGATGCATTCCTGCTCGATCATGGTGGAGTCCATGTCGGCCAGGAACAGCTTTTTGCGCCGCCCCGCGGCGGGCTGCACCACGACGTCGATCGGCGTCGCGAGAGCCTCGCGCAGCGAGGCGGCGCAGGCGCGCGGATCGGCCGGCGCACCGGCTTCGAATGGGATATCGGCGGCGACGGCCTCGGCGAGCCAGCGCGGCGCGCCGGCGCCGGGCAGGACGGCACGCGCGCGCTCGAGCAGGGCCGCATCGAGCCTCGCCTCGCGGCCGGCGATCAGGGTAGCGACATGGGCAGTAGAGACGGTCATGGAGCGCGCGCCGTTTGCACAGGCGCTGCTTATTGCAAGGCGCGGTGGAGGCGGCAAGCCGGGCGGCCGCCCAGTTGATTTCCGCCTTACCGCTGGCTACGCCATTCCCCCGTGACCCGAAGCACCCCCATCCTTATCGCCGGACCCACCGCCAGCGGGAAATCGGCGCTCGCCTTGCGGCTTGCGGAAACGCTCGGCGGCACGATCGTCAATGCCGACTCGATGCAGGTCTATCGCGACCTGCGCATCGTCACCGCGCGGCCGACGCCGGAAGAAGAGGCGCGCGTGCCGCACCGGCTCTACGGCCATGTCGACGCGGCGGTGAACTACTCGACCGGGCAATGGTGCCGCGACGCCGCAACCGTGCTTGCCGAAGCCTCGGCGCAAGGCCGCTCGGTTATTTTCGTCGGCGGCACCGGGCTCTACTTCAAGGCCCTGACCACGGGGCTCGCCGCGGTGCCGGCGATCCCCGCCGAAATCCGCGGCCAGGTGCGCGACCGGCTCAAGAACGAAGGCGTCGCGCCGCTCTATGCCGAGCTGATGGAACGCGATCCCGCAACCGCGCACCGGCTGATGCCGCTCGACCGTTCGCGCATTTCGCGCGCGCTTGAAGTGGTGCTGGCGACCGGCCGCTCGCTCAGCGATTGGCATAGCGAAGCGATGCCGCCGCCGGTCGATCCGGCTTCGGCGATCAAGGTCTTCATCACCTGCGAGCGCGCCGAACTGGTGCGGCGGATCGAGACCCGTTTTGCCGCCATGCTCGCTGCCGGCGCGCTCGAGGAGGTGCGGCGGCTCGCCGAGCGCGGGCTCGATCCGGCCCTGCCGGCGATGAAGGCGCATGGCGTGCCCTGGCTGATCCGTCATCTGCGGGGTGAGATCACGCTCGAGGGGGCCGCCGCAGGCTCGATCATGGACACGCGCCGCTATGCCAAGCGCCAGCTCACCTGGTTTCGCAACCAGATGGACGATTGGGCGTGGGTGGATGCGGAGGCGGCGTTCGATGAGGTCTTGCGCAGGCTCGACGCCTCGAAACCCATCGAAGCCGAAGCGGTACCTCGCACAGATGTTAATTTCGAATAACAATTAATTACATGATCGAGGCGGTAATTTCTTAACGGATAAAGAATAATTCGCCTCAATATTTGCAACTCGGAATTGCGATTTCCGGGGGGCGTCCATGATCGACAACGCGACCGCGGCCATTGGTGTCGCCTGTGACACGTGGCCCATGACCGCCGCCGTACCCCGTTGGTGCTCGTCTCACCCACGAATGCGAATGGAAGGTCCAACAGGATCTCCGGCCCGCAAGCGAGAACAATCATGTCCATCCGCCTCAAGCTGCTGCTGACGTTTAGCGTCGTCGTCCTTCTTGCCGCCGGCGTTGCCGGCTATGGGTATCGGCTCATCACGTCGGAGAGCGCGCTCGTTTTGCGTCTCTACGAAGGCCCGATGACGGCAGTCAATTACGCTCGCTCGGCACAACTGGACTTCTCCGAAGCGCGTCGCGCAGTCGAAAAGGCCATCGTGCAACGCAAGCCCGGAGCCGCGATCGACACGACGCCGATTGACGATGCGATGGGGCAGTTCGCTTCGGACTTGAATACTGTGCGCGAGCGGATGGCTGGTGCCACGGGTTTCAATGAGGGCATCGACAAGATCACGCCGCTCGCCGACGACTGGTACAAGACCAGCGTGAAATTCTTGAAGCCTTCGGCTGGCGCGGCCGATGCCCCCTCGGAGGAGGACGTCAGCGAGAAAAGCCAATCCGTCCAGGACGCGATGAATACCCTCGTCGAATACGCCAACGCTTATGGTTCCAATTTCCGGTCGGCGGCCGAAACCACTACCGCCCAATCGAAGCGCAACCTCATGCTGTTGGCGGGCGTCTGCGTTTTGGTGGGCCTCGGTTTCGCGATTCTGATGTCGGCGTCCTTCAGCCGCCCGATCCGCTATGCGATGTCGATTTCGGAGGCGATTGCGGGCGGCAATTTCGCGGTCGCGGTCAAGACCAAGCGGCGCGACGAACTCGGGCGCCTGCTCGCTTCGCTCGACAAGACGCGCGCCGCGCTCGACGAGGCGGAGAAGAACAAGGAGCGCGAGCGCGCCGAACAGCTCGCCATCCTGCGGGCGCAGGTCGAGGACGAGCGCCAAAGGACGCTTGTGACTCAGAACGAAGCCGCGGAAGCGCAGGCACGCACCGCGCAGGAACTGACCCATCTGATCGGCATGGTGGGCGAGGGGCTCGAGCGGCTGTCCGAAGGCGACCTCACGGCGCGCATGGACGAGCCGGTCTCGGAGGCCTATCGCAAACTCCAGCACGATTTCAACGCAACCGTCGAACGCCTGGCGGAGACGGTGTCGGGCATCATCGGGGCCGCCAACGACGTATCGAACGCGGCCGCCGAGATCGCGACCAGCACCACCGACCTGTCACAGCGCACCGAAGAGCAGGCCGCCGGTCTCGCCGAGACGACCGCATCGCTGCAGGAGATTGCGGGGACGGTGAAGAAGAATGCCGAGAACGCGCAGCGCGCCAACCAGCATGCCGCCGGCATGCGGCAGGTCGCCGACGACAGCAGCGCGGTGGTCGCCAATGCGGTCGACGCAATGGCCAAGATCGAGGAATCCTCGGGCGAGATCGCGGAGATCATCGGCGTGATCGACGAGATCGCACGCCAGACCAATCTCCTGGCGCTCAACGCGGCGGTCGAGGCGGCGCGGGCGGGCGAGGCGGGCCGCGGCTTCGCGGTGGTCGCCTCCGAGGTGCGCAGTCTTGCGCAGCGCTCGGCGCAGGCCGCCAAGGACATCAAGAACCTGATCGGCAACAGCACCGGTCAGGTCAAGAACGGCGTCGACCTGGTCAACCGCGCGGGGACGGCGCTGCGCCAGATCGTCGAATCGATCCGCAGCGTGTCGACCATCGTGGCCGACATCGCCGCGATTACCGGCGAGCAGGCCCAAAGCATCGATCAGGTCAATCGCGCGCTGGCGCAGCTCGACGAGGTGACGCAGCAGAATTCGGCGCTGGTCGAGGAGAACGCCGCCACTGCCAAGACGCTCGATCACCAGTCGGCCGACATGGCCGAGCGGGTCGGCTTCTTCAAGCTCGCGCAGCGAGAGGACGACGATTCGGCGCCGCTGGCCGCGCAGGAACCCGCTGTCCGGCGCGCTTATCGCGCGGCGTAGGACACGGTTTTTAAAAAGCATTACCGGTCCGTGTCCTGGGTCCATCGCAGTACGAAGTACCGCGGTGCAGAACCGGGACCATTACGAACGCGGAGCCTGGAACGGTCCCGGCTCTGCGGTGCAGCGCTACACGCTGCACCGCGTCCGGGACACCCAAGCGAACGTCGCGCGGGCCCCGCTCACCGCGAGCCGAGCACGAATATCTGATAGAGCGCGAACAGGATTTCGACCAGGATCAGGATGACGATCGTGGCCTCCAGCCGCACGCTGCGCTCGGTGTCGATGATGTCGGTGAGCGCCCGCGCGGTTTCGTCGATCACGCGCAGCTTGCGTGAGAGCGCGGTCGCCCGCTCCTTGATCTCGTATTCGTCGACCAGACGGGCGTGCAGGCGTTCGAATTGCGGGTGATCCCACAAGATGTCCGGCTTTTCCTCGACCTCGACGCGGCCGGATATGCGGTGATGCACCAAAAGCGCCTGGCCGATGGTGCGCAGCATCTGGCGCCGGTTCGACGGCGAGCGGCCGTTGCGCGCGAGCTCGGCGGCGAACGGCTCGGTCACCTCGAATACCTTGGCGATCTCGCGCTCGTCGCGCGACAGCGCCACGTTCTTGGCGAGCACATCGGCAATGACGATAAGCCGCGGCGCAGAGAGGTCACGCACCGTGATGGGGCCGCCGGGAACGATCTGGTCGTCCTGCTGGGAATTGATCTCGATCAGCGCGCTCTCGCTTTCCGGATTGGCGAAAGCGCCGACCACGCGCGGGCGCAGGCCCCGCAAGAGGTCGTCCTCCTGCACCGGCGTGAGCCCGATCAGCACCACGATGCCGTAGCGGAACAGCACCGCGTAGC
>JAKAHJ010000149.1 GCA_021815055.1 Pseudomonadota bacterium
GCGAACTCGTCATTGTTGGTCTTGCCGAGCAGCACGGCGCCGTCGCGCCACAGATTGGCGGTGACGGTCGACTCGTAGGTCGGCACGAAATTGTCGAGGATGTGCGAGCAGGCGGTGGTGCGCACGCCCTTGGTGCAGAAAAGATCCTTGACGGCGAGCGGGATGCCGTCGAGCGGACCCGCCTCGCCCTTGGCGATGCGCGCGTCGGAAGCCTTCGCCATTTCGGCCGCGCGCTCGGGCGTCTCCAGCACATAGGCGTTGAGCGCGCGCGCCTTCTCGATGGCGGCGACATGCGCCTGCGTTAATTCGGCGGCGGAGAATTCCTTCTTCGCGAGACGGTCGCGCGCCTCGGCCAATGTCAACGCGGTCAGTTCACTCACGGGCGCCGCTCACTCTGGGCACGCAAGCTGCGCTTCTTGCCGCCGGTCGCGCGCGGCTTGGCTGCCTTGGCAGGCATGGCTTCGAGTGTGGCGGGTTCGTCGCAGGCAAAGCTCGCATCCGGCTGCATCTTCGCCTTGCGCGCACGACGCTTCGGCGCGGGCGGCGGCGGCTCCTCGGCAACCATCCAGAACATTTCGCAGGCCAGGCACATTTATTCCACCACCTTCGGGACCAGAAAGAAATTGTCTTCGGTCTCCGGCGCGTTCTTCACGATGTCGGCGGCGATCCCGCCATCGGTGACGACGTCTTCCCGCTTCTTCATCGCCATCGGCGTGACCGAGGTCATCGGCTCGACACCCGCCACGTCCACCTCGGAAAGTTGCTCGATGAAGGCGAGCATCGCATTGAGCTCGCCCTCGAGGTGCGCGACCTCCTCCTCCTTGACCGCGATGCGCGCAAGATGCGCGATGCGGCGGACGGTTTGGGCATCGACGGACATTCAGGCCTCGATCGGCGATTGGATGCGGGGCCGCGTATAGCAGAGGGCCGCGCGGCCCCGCAATGGAGGCGGAAGGCGCTCACGCGGCCCGACGCGCGTGATCCGGGCAGCGGTGCACCTCGACCGTCACATGCGACAGGCCGGCAATGTCGTCGAGCCGGCGCTTGTAGACGGTGGGCGTCTGCGGCCGGTCCGACACCACGGACACGATCAGCCCGGCATGGCCCGGCCCGAGCCGCCACAGATGCAGGTCGCTCACGCGGTCGCCGTCGACCTCCAGCCGCTTGCGGATCGCGCCCGCGAGGTGCCGGTCCGGCACCATGTCGAGCAGCACCGTGCCGGCCGAGCGGATCAGACCCACCGACCAGCTCAGAATGACGGCGACGCCGACCAGCGCCATCAAGGGGTCCATGAACACCCAGCCGAAGTAGCGCGCGGAGAGCAGCGCCGCGATCGCCAGCACCGAGGTCAGCGCGTCCGCCAGCACGTGCACATAGGCGGCGCGGATGTTGGAATCGTGGGCATGATGGCCGTGGTGATGGTGATGGCCATGCGCATGGTCGTGGTGATCGTCGTGATCACGATCGTGATGCGCGTGATGATGATCGCGGTCGAACAAGAGCCAGGCGCTGGCGAGATTGACGCCGAGGCCGATCGCCGCCAGCCAGGTCGCCTGAACGAAATCGATGGCGACCGGCGCGAACAGCCGCATGACCGCCTCGTAGCCGATCGCCGCCGCAATCAGCGCCAGGATGACCGCGCTGGTGAAGGCCGCGAGTTCGCCGAACTTGCCGGTGCCGAAAGTGAAGCGCGGATCGTGCGCATGGCGGCGGGCGAAACGGTAGGCGAGCGCCGCGATGGTGAGCGCGCCGGCATGGGTCGCCATGTGCCAGCCGTCGGCGACCACGGCCATCGATCCGTAGATCGTGCCGCCGACGATCTCCGCCACCATCATGACGACGGTGAGGGCGACCACGAACCAGGTTCGCCGTTCGTGCCGGTCGTGCTTGGCGCCCAGGAACAAATGAGGATGCTGCCAGGACTCGATGGAATGAGTGTGCATGGGGTACCGCCATATATCCGATGCGCTGCGGGAGCGCCGTTGCGTCGGAGCAAGACATAGCGCGGAGCAGGCCAAACGCAAATGCAGCCAATCCCAGCGCAGGCTCCGCGCCCATCGTAAAGCGGTCGCCGACCGGCACGAAAGCGCGTTTCGGCCCGCAGGTCGTCGCCCCGCATCGTGCCATGATAGACTGCGCAACTGGAGAGATGAAATAACCCACCATGACCATGTTGCCGAAACTCTTCGCGGCCAGGGATACAGCCGGACCATGACGAGCGGACCCTTGAGCGACATCGCCGGCGAGTTCGGCGCGCGCGGCGCACTGATCGGGCTCGATCTCGGCACCAAGACGATCGGGGTCGCGGTCAGCGATCCCGACCGGCGGCTTGCGATCGGCGTGGAAACCATCGCACGCAAGACTTTCACCGTCGATGCCCGGCGGATCCTCGCGCTCGCGGCCGAGCGGAGCGTGGTCGGATTCGTGCTCGGTCTGCCGATCAACATGGACGGCTCGGAAGGACCGCGGGCACAGGCCACCCGCGCCTTCGCGCGCAATCTCGGCAATCTCACCGATCTGCCGATCGCGTTCTGGGACGAACGGCTATCGACCGCGGCGGTCGAACGCGCGCTGATTGCGGCCGATGTCAGCCGCGCCAAACGCGCCGCCGTCATCGACGAACATGCCGCGATGTTCATCCTGCAGGGCGCGCTCGATCGCCTGGCGCACGGCCGGGCGAAATGAGAAAGGCGGGCCCCGGGGCCCGCCTTCCGTCATTCGTCAACCGATGCTCTCAGTAGCACCCGGCATAATCGACTGGCTTGCCGGCCTGGCCTTCGGTGACGCACGACATTTGCGCGTCGCCGTAAAAGCCGGGCGAGTAGGCGTAGGCCAAATAGCCGTTTACGTCCACCGTAGCATCGGATCGCGGCGCGTAGGCGTAAGGCCCACGAGCATAAGCGTAGGGTCCCGGTCCGTAGCTAGGACCGTAATAATACCCACTCGCCGCGACAGCGCCCGCAGTGACGGCACCGGCAGCAACACCCGCGGCGACCGCACCGGCCGGGTGCGCCCGGTAAGCCCGCTTGTAGGTCTTGGCATCACTCGATGCCGAGGTTGCGACTGCAAAAGCGCCGGCAACGGCCACCACTGTTGCGACTTTAAGCAGGTTCTTCATAAAGCCTCCTGATCCTCGAGAGTTGTGTTGACACTCTCCCTGGGTTCCTCGCCCCTCAACACGGAACAGCGTCGCCTGTTCCGGCGAAACGTTACGATGCGTTCACGATGAGTTGCTGATGAAGCGAAACATCACGCGTTGCGTTTCAGGACACCGCTACGCCGCTCGAACGCACACATCGAACGATGCGCGCACTACGTAGAATCACGATACGGCATGCGGCGGCGGCCCGCCCAGCCGCCGCTCTCGGAGCCGGTCCCGCTCTCGCCGCGAGAAGGACCGATGCACGCCGGGCTTGTGGATCGGCCGCGTCCATGCCCTTGCCGCCCCCGGCGCCTTTGGCCTATAGACATCGCTTTAATGACCATCGCGCCCAAACAACCGTTCGTCCTCAGCCAGCGGCATCTGCTGGGGATCGAGGGCCTCACACGCGCGGACATTTCCGGCCTGCTCGACCTTTCCGAGGAGTTCGTCGAGCTCAACCGCCAGATCGAGAAGAAGCGGGCCTCGCTGCGCGGCCGCACGCAGATCAACCTGTTCTTCGAAGTCTCGACCCGCACGCAGGCCTCGTTCGAACTCGCCGGCAAGCGGCTGGGCGCCGACGTCATGAACATGTCGGCCTCCTCCTCGTCCATGCGCAAGGGCGAGACGCTGATGGACACCGCGATCACGCTCAACGCCATGCATCCCGATATCATCGTGGTGCGGCATCACGCCTCCGGCGCGGTCGAACTGCTCGCGCGCAAGGTGGACTGCTCGGTGATCAATGCCGGCGACGGCGCGCACGAGCATCCGACCCAGGCCCTGCTCGACGCCCTCACCATCCGCCGCAACAAGGGCCGGCTCGAAGGCCTCACGGTCGCCATCTGCGGCGACATCCTGCATTCGCGCGTCGCGCGCTCCAACATCATCCTGCTCAACACCATGGGCGCGCGCGTGCGGGTGGTGGCGCCCTCGACGCTCCTGCCGCCCGGCATCGAACGCTTCGGCGTCGAGGTCGCGCGCGACATGCGGGCCGGGCTTGCCGGCGCCGATATCGTCATGATGCTGCGCCTGCAGCGCGAGCGCATGAACGGCTCCTACGTGCCGTCGGTGTCGGAATATTTCCAGTATTACGGGCTCGACGAGAAGAAGCTCGGCTTCGCCAAGCCGGACGCGCTGGTCATGCATCCAGGCCCGATGAACCGCGGCGTCGAGATCGATTCGATCGTGGCCGACGGCCCCCGTTCGCTGATCCGCGAGCAGGTGGAGATGGGGGTCGCCGTGCGCATGGCGGTGCTGGAAGCGCTGTCGCGGAACCTGCCGAATGCGTAGCCGCGTTGCGTCATTCCGGGGCGTCCGCCGTAGCCCGCTGGGCGAAGGCGGACGAACCCGGAATCCAGAGTACAAATACGGAATCTGTTTCTGGATTCCGGGTTCGCTCGGCTCCGCCTCGCGCCCCGGAATGACAGGATAAATCGAAGATGCTCGACCGCCGCCCGATCCTGCTCGCCAATGCCCGGATCGCCGATCCTTCGCGCGACCTCGACATCGTCGGCGACGTGCTGCTCGCCGACGGCGTCGTGCGCGAGGCCAAGACCGGCATCGGCGCGGCCGGCGTGCCGGAAGGCACCGAAGTGATCGATTGCCGCGGCCGGCTGGTGGCGCCCGGGCTCATCGATATGCGCGCCTTCATCGGCGAGCCGGGCGCAACGAGCCGCGAGACACTGGCCACCGCCAGCCAGGCGGCCGCCGCGGGCGGCGTGACGACCATCGTCTGCCAGCCCGACACCACGCCGGCGATCGACAACGCCGCGACCGTCGATTACGTACTGCGCCGCGCGCGCGACACGGCCATCGTGCATGTGCATCCGATGGCGGCCATCACCAAGGGCCTCGAAGGCAAGGAGATGACCGAGATCGGCCTGTTGAAGGCCGCCGGCGCGGTCGCCTTCACCGACGGCGAAAGAAGCGTCACCAACGCCCAGGTCATGCGCCGCGCGCTCGCTTATGCGCGCGATTTCGATGCGTTGATCGTGCATCACACCGAGGATCCCGATCTCATCGGCGAAGGCGTGATGAACGAAGGCGAGTTCGGCGCCCGGCTCGGCCTCATGGGCGTGCCGAAAGCGGCCGAAACCATCGTGCTGGAACGCGACATAAGGCTCGTTGACCTCACCGGCGGGCGTTACCACGCGGCCTCCGTCACCTGCGCGGAATCGCTCGAGGTGCTGCGCCGCGCCAAGGATGCCGGTCTCGATGTCACGGCTTCGGCCTCGATCAACCACCTCACGCTCAACGAAAACGACATCGGCCCCTACCGCACCTTCCTGAAGCTGCTGCCGCCGCTGCGCGCCGAGGACGACCGCAAGGCGCTGGTTGAGGCGCTCGCCGACGGATTGGTCGACGTGGCGATGTCGGACCACAATCCGCAGGACGTCGAGACCAAGCGCCTGCCGTTTGCGGAAGCCGCGCCCGGCGCGATCGGGCTCGAGACCATGCTGATCGCGGGCCTGCGCCTGGTGCATGGCGGCGAGATCGAACTCATAAAACTGCTGCGTGCCATGTCGACGCGGCCGGCGGAATTGTTGGGCCTGCCCGGCGGCACGCTGCGCGCCGGCGCACCGGCCGACCTGATCGTGGTCGATCTGGACCGGCCCTGGGTGGTCGATCCGGCCGAACTGAAATCGAAGTGCAAGAATACGCCCTTCGATGAGGCGCGCATGACCGGGCGCGTCGTGCGCACCATCGTCGCGGGGCGAACGGTATACGAGATCGTATGATTCTCGCCCTCGCCATCGCGTTGGGGTACCTGCTCGGCTCGATCCCGTTCGGGCTGATCATCACCCGCGCGGCCGGCGCTCCGGATGTGCGCACCATCGGCTCGGGCAATATCGGCGCCACCAATGTGCTGCGCACCGGGCGCAAAGGCTTGGCCGCGGCG
>JAKAHJ010000150.1 GCA_021815055.1 Pseudomonadota bacterium
TTTCTATTGCGGGGTGCTCGGTTTCACCATGACCACCAGCCGTCCGGGAGCGGCCTTCATCTCGGCCGGGGGCTATCACCACCATCTCGGTCTCAATACCTGGGAAAGCCTGGGCGGCTCGCCGCCGCCTCCCGGCACCACCGGGCTCTATCACACCGCCATCCTTTACCCCGCCCGGCGGCTCCTGGCCGACGCGCTGCGCCGGCTGATCTTGGCGCGCATTCCGCTCGAAGGCGCCAGCGACCACGGGGTCTCTGAGGCGCTCTACCTGCGCGACCCGGACGACAACGGCGTCGAGCTCTATTGGGACCGGCCGAAGGAACTGTGGCCCAAGAAGCCGGATGGATCGCTCCGCATGTACACCAACCCGCTCGATTTGCACGACCTGCTGGCCGAATTGGATCGAGCGGAGGTCTAAGACCCTTTTCCCACGGTGCCGTGCAGCAGACGGAACCTTTTACCGTCCGCCGGATTTTCCCTCGGGAAGAACTGGCAGGGCATCGCAGCATGGAGATCGTCGAGCGTTTTGCGGCTTCGCTGACCGACGAAGGCCGCTATCGGCTGTTGATCGAGGCGGTGACCGACTATGCGATCTACCTTCTCGACCCGTCGGGCATCGTCACAAGCTGGAATCCGGGCGCCCAGCGGTTCAAGGGCTATACGGCCGACGAGATCATCGGGCAGCATTTCTCGCGCTTCTATACGGAGGATGACCGCGCCAACGGCCTGCCGCAGCGCGCGCTCGACACAGCGCGCCGCGAAGGCAAGTTCGAGAGCGAAGGCTGGCGCGTGCGCAAGGACGGCACCCGCTTTCGCGCCTATGTGGTGATCGACGTGATCCGCGGGCCGGACGGCAGCCTGGTGGGCTTCGCCAAAGTCACCCGCGACATCACCGAGCGCTGGGAAGCCCAACAGACGCTCGAAAAGACCCGCGAGATCCTGGTCCAGTCGCAGAAGATGGAAGCGCTCGGCCAGCTCACCGGCGGGATCGCGCACGACTTCAACAATCTGCTGATGGTGATCCTCGGCAGCCTGGAATTGATGCGCAGGCGCCTGCCCAACGATCGCAAGGTGCTCGGGCTGCTCGACAATGCCGTGCACGGCGTCGAGCGCGGCACGGCGCTCACCAAGCGCATGCTCGCTTTCGCGCGCCATCATGAATTCAAACGCGAGCCGGTGCAGATTCCGGCCCTCGTCCTCGGCATGAGCGCCCTGCTCGAGCGTGCGCTCGGGCCCTCGGTGGCGATCGAGACGCACTTTCCGCTCGCGCTGAAGCCCGTGCTCGCCGACGCCAATCAACTCGAAATGGTCTTGCTTAACCTCTGTATGAACGCGCGCGACGCCATGCCGGAAGGCGGGCAGATATCGATCGGCGCGTGCCTGATAAACGTGCCGGCCGGCGATCCGGCCGGGCTTGCACCGGGCATCTATGTGTCGTTGAGCGTCAGGGACACCGGCGTCGGCATGGACGCAGAAACGCTGCGGCGCGCGACCGAGCCGTTCTTCACCACGAAGGGGCCCGGCCGCGGCACCGGTCTCGGCCTGTCGGTGGTGCACGGTGTGGTCGAGCAGTTTGGCGGACGCTTCCGCCTGCAAAGCGACTTGGGCAATGGCACTACGGCCGAGCTACTGCTGCCGGTCGCGGAAGAAGCGCCGAAGCGGCAAAAGATGGACGAAAAGCCGCCGCCGCTCGAGAGTCAGAATTCGCTGGCAATCGTGGCCGTCGACGACGATGAACTCGTGCTCAACAACACGGTCAGCATGCTGGAGGATCTCGGCCATGCCGTGCGCGCGGCAACGTCCGGCCAGGAAGCGCTTGCGATCCTGCGCGCGGATCACGAGGCCATCGATCTCGTGTTCACCGATCAGGCCATGCCGCTCATGAGCGGCCTGCAACTCGCCGAGACGATCGGCAAGGAATGGCCCGATCTGCCCGTGTTGCTCACCACGGGTTATGCCGAAATGCCGCCGCGCACGGTGACCGCGCTGCCGGTCCTCACGAAGCCGTTCACGCAGCGCCTGCTGGCCGAGCGGCTTGCGCGAATCCCGCCGCGCCAGGCGCGCAGCGGCCGCGTGTTGAAATTCCGGTCTGCGGCGGCCGACGGCGAACGGTGAGCCGGCCGCTCAGGCTGTCGCCTTGGCGACCGCGCGGCGCGCCAGCACGCCGACCAGATGCGCGCGATATTCCGCGCTCGCGTGAATATCCGCATTCATGCCGGTCGCCGGGATCGACAGGCCCTCGAGCGACTTCGCGGCGAAGCGCTTCTTGAGCGCTTCCTCGAACGACTTCACCCGGAACACGCCGTTGGCGCCGGCGCCCGTCACCGCCACGCGGATCTCGGGGCCGCGCTTGGACACGAACACGCCGACCAGCGCGAAGCCGGAGGCCGGATGCTTGAACTTCTCATAGGCCGCCTTCTTGGCGATCGGAAACGCCACCCGCACGATGATCTCGCCCTCTTCCAGCGCGGTCGAGAACATGCCGGTGAAGAAGTCGTCGGCCGCGATGCGGCGCTTGTTGGTGATGATGGTCGCGCCTAAGCCGAGCACCGCCGCCGGATAGTCGGCGTTCGGGTCGTTGTTGGCGACCGAGCCGCCGATGGTGCCGCGGTTGCGCACCTGCGGATCGCCGACCGCGCCCGGCACCGAAGCGAGCGCCGGCAAGTGCTCGGCGAGCACCGGCGAAGCGGCGACATCGGCGTGCCGGCTCATGGCGCCGATCACGACCGAGCGGCCCTTCAATTCGACCCCGCTCAAGCCCTCGACCAGCGAGAGATCGATCAGCGCCGAGGGCTGCGCCAGCCGCTGCTTCATCACCGGCAGGAGCGAGTGCCCGCCGGCCAGGAGCTTGGCTTCCGGGTTGCGCGCGAGCAGGCCGGCGGCCTGGCGGACCGTGGTCGGACGATGGAAGGTGAAGTTGTACATTTTCGTGTCTCCTTATTCCGCGGCCTGGCGCGCGGGCGAGCGCCGCATTGCCGACCAGACCGTATTGGCGGTGGCCGGCATGGCGATATTTTCGGTCCCGATGGCGTCGGTGATGGCGTTGATGACGGCGGCGGGCGCGGCGATGGCGCCGGCCTCGCCGCAACCCTTGATGCCGAGCGGGTTCGACGGCGACTTGGTCTCCGTCGTTTCGACGCGGAACGAAGGCAGGTCGTGCGCGCGCGGCATGGTGTAGTCCATGAGCGAGCCGGTCACGAGCTGGCCGTCGTCGTTATAGACCGCACCTTCCAGCAGCGCCTGGCCGACCCCTTGCGCGATGCCGCCGTGCACCTGGCCCTCCACGATCATCGGATTGACCACGGTGCCGAAGTCGTCGACCGCGGTCCAGTTGACGATCTCGGTCTTGCCGGTCTCTGCGTCGATCTCGACTTCGCAGATGTGGCAGCCGGCCGGGAAGGTGAAGTTGGTCGGGTCGTAGAACGAGGTCTCTTTCAGACCGGGCTCGAGCTCCTGTCCGGCGAATTTGTGCGCGATATAGGCGTTGAGCGCGACATCGCCGAAAGCGGCCGACTTGTCGGTGCCGGCCACGGTGAACTTGCCGTCCTTGAACTCTATGTCGCCCTCGGCCGCTTCGAGCATATGGGCGGCGACCTTCTTGGCCTTGGCCTCGATCTTGTCGAGCGCCTTCACGATCGCCGACATGCCGACCGCGCCCGAGCGCGAGCCGTAGGTGCCCATGCCGAACTGCACCTTGTCGGTATCGCCATGCACGATCGAGACGTTCTCGAACGGAATGCCGAGGCGTTCCGAGACGAGCTGCGCGAAAGTGGTCTCATGCCCCTGCCCATGCGCATGCGTGCCGGTGAGCACTTCCACGCTGCCGGTCGGGTTGACGCGCACTTCCGCGCTTTCCCACAGGCCGACGCCGCAGCCGAGCGAGCCGACCGCCTGCGAGGGCGCGATGCCGCAGGCCTCGATATAGGTCGAATAGCCGAGACCCCGGATCTTGCCGTGGCGGGCCGCCTCGCGTTTGCGCTTGTTGAAGCCCTTCACGTCGGCGAGTTCCATCGCCTTCTTGAGCGAGGCGTTATAGTCGCCCGCGTCATAGGCCATGATTACCGGCGTCTGGTGCGGGAACGACTTGATGAAATTGCGCCTGCGCAACTCCGCCGGCTCGATCCCCATCTCGCGCGCCGCCACTTCCACCAGCCGCTCGACCACGAAGGTCGCCTCCGGGCGCCCCGCGCCGCGATAGGCATCGACCGGCACGGTGTTGGTGTAGACGGCATCGACCTCGCAATAGATCTGCGGGATGTCGTACTGGCCCGACAGCAGCGTGGCGTAGAGATAGGTCGGCACCGAGGACGAAAAGGTCGACATATAGGCGCCGAGATTGGCGATCGTCTTGGCGCGCAGGGCGAGAATTTTTCCCTGGGCGTCGAGCGCGAGCTCGGCATGCGTGACGTGGTCGCGGCCATGCGCGTCGGTCACGAAGGCTTCGGTGCGTTCGGATGCCCACTTCACCGGCCGCCGGATTTTCCGCGCGGCCCAGAGGCAGACCACTTCCTCCGGATAGATGAAGATCTTCGAGCCGAAGCCGCCGCCGACATCGGGCGCGATGACGCGCAGCTTGTGCTCGGGCGCCATGCCGACGAAGGCGGCGATGACGAGCCGGGCGACATGCGGATTCTGCGAGGTATTCCAGAGCGTGAGCTGATCGGTGCCGGCGTCGTATTCGGCGAGCGCGGCGCGCGGCTCGACCGCGTTCGGCACCAGGCGGTTGTTGACGATGTCGAGCCTGGTGACGTGCTTGGCGGCGGCGAAGGCGGCTTCGGCGGCCTTGGCGTCGCCGAGCGACCATTCGTAGATCGTGTTCTTCGGCGCCACGTCGTGGATCTGCGGGCCGGACTTGGCCTTGGCCGGATCGACCACCGCCGGCAGCACTTCGTAATCGACCTTCACCTTCTCGGCGGCGTCGCGCGCTGCGGCAAGCGTCTCGGCGATCACCACCGCGACCGCGTCGCCGACATGGTTCACCGTGTCGGCCGCGAGCGCCGGATGCGGCGCCATCTTCATCGGCGAGCCGTCCTTGGAATGGATCATCCAGCCGCAGATCAGATTGCCGATCTTGTCGCCGGCGAGATCGGCGCCGGTGAGCACCGCGACGACACCCGGCATCTTCCTGGCCTCGCCGGCGTCGATGTTTTTGATTTTCGCGTGGGCATGCGGCGAGCGCACGAACACGGCGCGGGTCTCGCCCGGCCGCACCACGTCGTCGGTATATTGTCCCTTGCCGGTAATGAAGCGGAAGTCTTCCTTGCGGCGCACCGCCGCGCCGATTCCGGTCGCGCTCATGGCGGTTTTCCTCCCGTTCGGTGGTTCTTCTTCACGCTACGCGGCGGCCCAGCCGCCTCAGGCCATGGCCTTGGCTCCTGCTTTGATGGCCTTGACGATGTTGTGATAGCCGGTGCAGCGGCAGATATTGCCGTCGAGCTGCTCGCGGATGGTGTGCTCGTCGAGGTCGTGGCCCTTGCGGCGCACGATGTCGAGCGCGGCCATGATCATGCCGGGCGTGCAATAGCCGCACTGCAGGCCATGGTTTTCGCGGAAGGCCTCCTGCATCGGATGCAGCGGGCCGCCCGGCTCGGCCAGGCCTTCGATGGTGGTGATGTTGGCGCCCTCGCACTGCAAAGCGAGCGTGGTGCAGGACTTGGCGGCGATCCCATCGATATGGATCACGCAGGCGCCGCATTGCGAGGTGTCGCAGCCGACATGGGTGCCGGTCAGCCTGAGGTCCTCGCGCAGAAACTGAACCAGCAAAGTTCTGGCTTCGACATCGCCGGTGACGGATTTCCCGTTCACCGTCATGGATACGGTCGGCATGACCTTCCTCCCATATGGTGAGGTCAAAAAGGCCCTCTTTTCACCGCCGCCCCTCCGGGCGGAAGCAATTCCGGTCCAAAATCAGGCGATTTCAGTCCGAGTGCGCCTTCGAATAAGATTAACTTTGGACCCCGAGCGCGGGCCCGGTCAAGGCACCCCGGGCAAAAAACGACAAAAACTCAAGCTTTCGATCACCGGATCGG
>JAKAHJ010000151.1 GCA_021815055.1 Pseudomonadota bacterium
TTCCGATCTCTGGCGGTGGCCAAGGCGGGCGGCCAATACGACCCCAAGATGCTCGCCGAGGTCGAGAAATTCATGCACGACCCGGCCGGCTGGTCGAAGGCCCATGGCGGCGTGGCGGCGGCGGCGGATTGAGGGGCCTCGTGCCCCGGACGCGGCGCAGCGCGTAGCGGTGCACCGCTGATCCGGGGCCATACGAAGTTCCGAGCTTGTAACGGTCCCGGGTCTGCAGCGCACCGCTCCATTTCGTTCCGCGCTGCGCAGCGCCCGGGACACGAACCCCTTCCCTGTCTCGCGTCGTCATGATCCAATCCCGGGGAAAATCGGGGGCGACAGCCATGGCCAAGTCACGCAAGAAGGCTCCGCCGCACAAGAGCGCGGGCCGCAAAGCCACCAGCCGCAAGACGAGCGTGCGGCACGCGGTGAAGGCCAAGACGCGCGCCAAAGCACGGCCGAAGACGCGGCCGAAGCAGAAATTCACGGTCAGCCATTTCCGCGAGGAGGATTTCGATGCGGGGCTGCGCGCCTATTCGGCCTATCGCGATCTCGGGCTGGCGCCGGCCACCGGCGGCATGGTGCAGGCGCATGTCATCCGCATGACGAAACCCTTCGACGAGGGCGAGGTCGCGATCCCGCATTATCACGACGTCGAATTCCAGATGGTCTACGTGCTGAAGGGCTGGTTCAGAAGTGAGTTCGAGGGGCACGGCGTGCACACTTTCCACGCCGGCTCGTGTTGGATCCAGCCGCCCCGCATCAAGCACACCGTGCGCGGCTATTCCGACGATTGCGAGCTTTTGGAAATCGTTCTGCCGGCTGAATTCGAGACGGTGACGGTGGAAGATTGAAGGCGCGCGGCGAACTCTCTTCACCTCTCCCATAGGGAGAGGTCGACCGCCGAAGCGTCAGCGAAGGCGGGCGGGTGAGGGGTTACAAACTCACTGAATCAGAACCCCCCTCACCCCAACCCTCTCCCCACAGGGGAGAGGGAGCCCGCAGTGCCCCGGGCACGCTTTCCCTTCAAATATCCGAACTTCACATTCTCGCCGTCACCCTCACACCCAGCCCCGCCGCCACGGCCGGGGCGATCTGCGCCGGCGTATCGACCACGACCACGCCGCCGGCCTCCAGCGCTTTGCGCTTGCCGGCATAGCTGCCGATGTTGCCGGTGACGATCGCGCCGGCATGGCCCATTTTCTTGCCGGCGGGCGCGGCGGCGCCGGCGATGAAGGCGACCATCGGCTTAGCGACCCGCTTGGCGTATTCGGCCGCCGCCTCTTCCATACCGCCGCCGATCTCGCCGACGATGACGATGGCGTCGGTGCCGGCATCCTGGTCGAGCGCTTCCAGCGCATCGCGCGTGGTGGTGCCGAGCATGGGATCGCCGCCGATGCCGATGAAGGCGGACTGCCCCAGGCCGGCGCGCGTGAGGTTAAGGCACACCAGCGTGCCGAGCGAGCCGCTGCGCGAGATGACGCCGACGCGGCCAGGCTTGAACACGCTCGGCACGAAGGCCGGCATGATGCCGACAAAGCATTCGCCCGGCGTCACCATGCCCGCGGTGTTGGGACCGACGATGCGCGTGCCGTGTTTGGCCGCGGCCGCATGCATCGCCATCACGTCCTGCGCCGGGATGTGCTCGGTGAGCACGACGAGCAGCTTCACCCCGGCTTCCGCCGCCGAGACGGCGGCCTCCTTCGCCATCGGCGGCGGAATGAAGCCGACCGCGACATCGGCGCCGACCGCTTTCGCCGCCTCGGCTGTCGAGGCGAAGATCGGCACGCCGACATGGCTTTCGCCCGCGCGCTTCGGATTGATGCCGCCCACGACATTGGTGCCGTAGGCAATCATCTTCTCGGTCCAGAATGTGCCCTGCTTGCCGGTGATGCCGAGCACGACCACCCGGTCTTTCTTACGAACGATCATTGCGCTGCCTTCACCGCCGCCTGGATGGCGTCTTCCATGAAATCATAGGGCTCGATGCCGAGTTCATCCTTCACGAGCTTGACCGCCTCGACCTCGCCGGTGCCGTGAATGGAGAAGAACACCGGCACTTTCGGTTTGAGTTTGTGCCAGGCCTTCACCACGCCGTCGGCCATCACGTCGGTGCGCGCGAAAGCGCCGCAGAAATTGATGACGAGACTTTTCACGCCCGGATTGGACAGAACCAGGTCGAGCGCGATCTCCGACTTGGTATAGGCCTCGCCGCCGATTTCGAGGAAGTTGGCCGGCGTGCCGCCGTAGTGACGGATCACGTCCATCGTGGTCATGGTGAGCCCGGCGCCGTTCGCCAGCACGCCGACATTGCCGTCGAGCTGGATGAGCTTGAGGCCCGCCTCGGCGCCGCGGCGCTCAAGATCGGTCATCGGCGGCGCACTGCCGGCGCCGGCAATGTCGCCTTGCCGGAAGACCGAAGAATCGTCGAGCACGAATTTGCAGTCGAGCGCCACCACGCGGCCGTCGCCGAGCAAGGCGAGCGGGTTGATCTCGAGCAGCTCGGCGTCGCGCGTGCGGTAGGCCCGATAGAGATTGTCGACGATCTGGGCGATCTGCTGCTCGGCGGCGCCGAGATCCAGGCCCTCCAGCATGCCGGCGATATCGCGCGCGCGCGGCACGTTGTCGATGTCGACCGGCAGGCGGCGGATGGCGCCGGGCTTGGCCGCCGCCACTTCCTCGATGTCCATGCCGCCTTCGGTCGAAAACAGGATCAGCGGCTTCCGCGCCGCCGTGTCGTGCAGCACCGCGAGATAGAACTCGCGCACGATCCTGGCCTGTTCCTCGATCAGCAGGCGTTCGACCGTGTAGTCGCCGATGCGCATGCCGAGGATTTGCGCGGCCACTTGCTGCGCTTCCTGCGGCGTATTGGCGAGCTTGATGCCGCCAGCCTTGCCGCGCTTGCCGGTCGGCACCTGCGCTTTCACCACGCAGGGGCCGATCTCTTGCGCAGCTTGTGCAGCCTCGTCCGCCGTCTTGCACAGAATGCCGCGCGGGATCGGAATGCCGGCCTGGTGCAGGATGAGCGATTTGGCGGCGTGTTCTTCGAAGTTCATGTGGTGATACTTTCGTCGCGAGGCGTTTACCGATGTCGTCCCCGCGAAGGCGGGGACCCAGTACGCCGCCGTCTATCGAGAGGACACGGAGTACTGGGTCCCGGGTCTCGCTTCGCTCGCCCGGGACGACAGAAACTCACTTCCCGTATTTTTCCCAGTACTTGCCGAACAGCTCTTCTTCGCTCGGCTTGTCCTCGGGAATGGTGGTGACGAGGTGGGTGATGTTGAGGAAGTGCTTGTAGTTCAGGTTTTCCGTGATGCTGTTGCCGCCCCAGGTGCCGCAGCCCATGCTGAGCGTGAAATTCAGCCCCGAGTCGAAGCCGCCGCCATTGGCGAAGGTGTGCGCCTGGTTGACGAGCACCCGCACCACGTCGGTCTCCTCGGCGAGTTTGCGGCCGCGCTCCATCTTCGTCGTGTGCAGGCCGACCGAATGGCCGCGGCCCTGGTGATCGAGGATGTCGCGCGCTGTCTGCGCCGCGGCGTCAAAGTCCTTGGCGCGATAGACCGTCAGAACCAGCGACAGTTTCTCGCCCGAGAACGGATAGTCGCGGCCGATCCCGGTCTCCTCCACCATGAAGAACTTCTTGGCTTCCGCCGCCGCCGGCAATCCGCAGCCGCGCGCGAACACGTCGGCGTCGCGCGCGATCAGCGTGCGCGACAGCTTGCCGTCGGGCCAGAGCGCGGCCTGGATCTTCGTCTTCTCTGCGCCGGACGCCATATAGCCGCCCGCGCGATCGAGCGCGGCGATCGCCTTATCGTAGACCGCATCGACGATGACGACCGAATTCTCCGACGAGCAGGAGGTCGAATTGTCGAAGATCTTGGATGCGCAGATCTTCTGCGCCGCATCGTCGAGATCGGCGGTCTCGTCGATGATCACCGGCACATTGCCGGTGCCGACGCCGATGGCCGGCGTGCCGGACGAATAGGCGCGCCGCACATTGTCCTGCGAGCCGGTGGCCACGATCAGGTCCGCCGCTTTCATCAGCGCCTGCGTCATGTCCTTGGAGGCCGGCGGCGGCAGGATCTGCACGAGGTCTTCGGGCAGCCCGATCTTCTTCAGCTCCGCGCGCATATAGTCGACGGTGCGGCCGGTGGTCTTCATACCGGCGGGCGAGGAGGCGATGATGATGGCGTTGCGGCCCTTGATCGCCATCATCGCCTTGTTCACGGGCGTCGCGCCCGGATTGGTCGATGGCGTGATGGCGCAGACGACGCCGACCGGCTTCGCCCATTTGACGATGCCGAGCTTCTTGTCTTCCTCGATGATGCCGACCGTTTTCACGCGCAGCAGATCGCGCAGCGTGCCGAAGGTTTTGCGCGTCTTCTTGATGATCTTGTCGGGCACGTTGCCGAGATGCGTGTCGGCGACCGCTAGTTCCGCCAGTTCCTTGGCGTGCGCCGGATTGTAGAGCGACCAGGCGAGCGCCGTGACCGCCTCGTCCACGCGCGCCTGGTCGGCGCTGGCAAACACTTTCATCGCCGCCCGCGCGCGGCGGACGAGATCGTCGACTACCGTCTGCGCGGCCGGATCGGCAACCGGTTTCATTGCGACTGTCATGTCATTTTCTCCCACATACGCCAAACTCTCCGTTCGTCCCCGCGCACGGACATCCGATATACCCGATGTCCGCCACCTAGAGCCGATCCCAATCGAATTGACCCGTCATTGCGACCCCGAGCGAAGCGAGGGGGAAGCAATCCAGAGGCCGAATGCTCGATCCTGGATTGCTTCGTCGCCCTTTCAGGGCTCCTCGCAATGACGGAACCGATTCCATCTCATCGGAGACGTGCTCCTAGAGTGCGCAAGCCGGCTACAGCCGACTTGCGGCGGGAGTCCAGCGCTGGGTCCCCATCGCAAGTCGCTTATAAGCGACTTGCGCACTTAAAGTGGCGGACATCGGGTATACCCGATGTCCGTGCGCGGGGACGAGCGGGAGAGTGCGACGCAATCATTCCGAATTGCTCACGCCACCTGTTGGCGCATGTCTTCGCGGCGGATGCCCGCCACCACCACCGGCTTCTTCATGGCGTCGCGGCGGAACGGCTCGCCCAGTTCCTGATTGAGCACGACCTCGATGAAGGTCGTGATGCCCTTCTTCTGGTCCTCGCAGGACTTGCGCAAAGCCTCGGTCAGCTCGGCCTGCGTTTTGACCGAGACGCCTTTGAGCCCGCAGGCTTCCGCCACCTTGGCATAGCTCAGATGCGGGTCGAGCTCGGTGCCGACGAAATTGTTGTCGTACCAGAGGATCGAATTACGCTTCTCGGCGCCCCATTGGTAGTTGCGGAAGATCACCATGGTGATGCCCGGCCACTCTTTGCGGCCGATCGAGCCCATCTCGTTCATCGATATCCCGAACGCGCCGTCGCCGGCAAAGCCGACGCAAGGGACGTCCGGATTGCCGATCTTGGCGCCGAGGATCGCCGGGAAGCCGTAGCCGCACGGCCCGAACAGACCGGGCGCCAGATATTTGCGGCCCTGCTCGAAGGTCGGATAGGCGTTGCCGATGGCGCAGTTGTTGCCGATGTCGCTCGAGATGATCGCGTCCTTCGGCAGGCCGGCCTGGATCGCGCGCCAGGCCTGGCGCGGCGACATGCGGTCGGCGTCGCGCGTGCGCGCGTCCAGGTTCCAGGTGGTGCCCGGATCGTCGTCCTCGTGGTCCATGCTGGAGAGCGTCTGCAGCCAACGCGACTTGGTGGTGTGGATGAGCGCCTTGCGCTCGGCGCGTCCGGCGTCGCCCGCACCGGGCGAAAGCTGCGCGAGGATGGCCTTGGCCACCAGCTTGGCGTCGCCGCAGATGCCGACACTGACCGGCTTGGTCAGGCCGATGCGGTCGGCATTGATGTCGACCTGGATGATCTTGGCCTCCTTCGGCCAATAGTCGAGGCCGTAGCCGGGCAGCGTCGAGAACGGATTGAGCCGCGTGCCGAGGCA
>JAKAHJ010000152.1 GCA_021815055.1 Pseudomonadota bacterium
CGATCGGCGTGATCCTGGGCCTCATCCTCGAGCGCGGCATCCTGCGGCTGGTCTATGGCCGCGACGAGGTCGTGGTGGTGCTGGTCACCTATGCCGTCTTCCTCATCCTCGAGGACGTGATCCGGCTGATCTGGGGCGCGCAATCCTATGCCGCCTGGCAGCCGATGGCCGCCGCCGGCAATACCGAGGTCGGCGAACTCGTCCTGTCCAATTACGACATGATCCTGGTGGCGATCGCGGCGCTGCTCGCAGGATTGGCCTATTGGGCGCTGAAATTCACCCGCTACGGCCGGCTGCTCACCACGGTGATCTTCGACCGCGAGACGGCGGCGGCCTTCGGCATCAATGTCACCATGATCTACACCGCGACCTTCATCATCGGGGCCATGCTGGGTGCGCTCGGCGGCGCGGTGATGGCGCCGAAGATCGCGGTGACGCTCGGCATCGGCGTCGAGGTGATCGTGCTCGCCTTCGCCGTGGTCGCCATCGGCGGCATGGGCTCGATCGAGGGTGCGCTCGTCGGCGCGCTGATCGTCGGCATCTGCCGCGCTGCCGCCGTGCATCTGGTGCCGCAGATCGAACTGTTCGTGATCTACGGCGTGATGGCCCTGGTGCTGGTGGTGCGGCCCTACGGTCTTTTCGTGCGCGCCCAGCCGAGGAAAATCTGACATGGCCGTGCGCTCCCGTCTCGCCGGCGTCCTGGCCTTTCTCATGGCTGCCGCGGCCGCGCCGCTCATGCCGGATTGGGTGGTGTCGCTCGCGACCATCGCCTTTGCCAACGCGCTGGTCGTGCTCGGCCTCGTCGTATTGTGGCGGGCCGGGCTCGTGTCCTTCGGCCAGGCGCTGTACTACTGCATCGGCGCCTATACGGTCGCGCTCACCGCCCGCTGGACCGGTTTTAACGATGCCTTCGGCCTGGTGATCCTGGGCGGGATCGGCGCCGGGCTCATCGCGGGTCTGGTCGGAGCGCTCATCGCGCGCTACCGCGAAATCTTTTTTGCGATGCTGTCGCTCGCGCTATCGATGATCCTCTACGGCGTGCTGGTGAAGACCGAGTCGCTGGGCTCGACCGACGGCTTCACGGTTTCGACGCCGACCTTCCTCGGCTTCGCCCTGCACGGCGACAAGCTCGGTCTTGCCCTTTACTGGCTGACGCTCGGGATCGGGGCCGTCGCTGCGGTGCTGGTCGGAATCTACTTCCGCTCGATCGCCGGCAGTCTCGCCGCGCCGATCCGCGACAACGAGATCCGCGTCGAATTCCTCGGGGTTTCGGTCACCCGCATCATCCACGTGAAGGTGGTGATCGCGGGCGTGCTCGGCGGCCTCGGCGGCGCGCTCGCCGCGCTGTCGATCGGCCATGTCGATCCGGCGATGTCCTATTGGACCACTTCCGGCGGGTTCGTCTTCGTCACCATCCTGGCCGGCGCCGGCTCGGTCGCGGCGCCTTTCGTCGGCTCGCTGGTGTTCGAAGCGGTTCGCTCCTTCGCCGTCGATGCCCTGCCGGGTCTGTGGCAGATGACGCTCGGCACCGTGCTCCTGCTCACCATCCTGTTCCTGCCGGACGGCCTCGGTTCGCTCGCCACGCGCTGGCGCAAGCGGGAAGGGGCAAAGCCGACATGAACGCGAGCGGAAACCCCATCCTCGCCGTGCGCGATCTGGAAAAGACCTTCGGGTCGCTGGTCGCCGCCCGCGACATCAATGTCAGCGTGCCGGCCGAGCAGACCGTCGGCGTCATCGGCGCCAACGGCGCCGGCAAGACCACCTTCATCAACATGATCACCGGACACCTCACGCCCTCCAAAGGGTCGATCCAGTTCGAGGACAAGGACATTACCGGTCTGCCGTCGCGCGAGATCACGCGGCTCGGCATTTCGCGCTCGTTCCAGGTCGCACAAGTGTTTCCCTCGCTCACGGTGTTCGACAACATGTGCATCGCCGCGGCGATCGCGCGCGCCCACGGCGACCTCTTCGGCACGGTGACGACGGCCTTGCGCTCGCCGGCGGCGATCGCGGAGGCGCAGGCCACCGTCGAACTGTTCCAGATTACGCGCTACCGCGACACACCCGCAAATACGCTGCCGCAGGGCGTGCGCAAACTTTTGGACATCGGCATGGCGGTGGTCGCCTGGCCGCGCCTTTTGCTGCTCGACGAGCCGACCAGCGGTATCTCGATCGAGGAGAAGTTCGATCTGATGAACGTGGTGATGTCCGCGCTCAAGAGTCGCAAGATCACGGTGCTGTTCGTCGAGCACGACATGGAGATCGTGGCGCGCTTCGCCGATCGCGTGCTCGCCTTCTACGACGGCACCATCATCGCCGACGGGACGCCGCACGAGGCGCTCGACGATCCGAGGGTGCAGGAGCTGATCAGCGGCGTGCGCGTCAAGCCCGGCGCGGGGGCGGCCCATGCTTAAGGTGGAGAACCTCAGCGTCTCGATCGGGCCGATCCCGATCATCCGCAACGCCTCGCTCGCCATGAACGAGGGCGAGATGTGCGGCCTGATCGGCCGCAACGGCGCCGGCAAGACCACGCTGTTGCGCGCGCTGATGGGCGCGCTGCCCGCGACCGGCAAGGCCGAGCTCGGCCATGTCGACCTCTTGGCGCTGCCCGCGCACCGGCGCGCCGGCCACGGCGTCGGCTATATGCCGGAGGACCGCCGGCTGGTGCCGGAATTCACGGTGGAGGAGAACATCCGCCTGCCGACCTGGGCGACGCTCGCCGACGGCGTCGATGAGCGGCTGGAATGGATCTATTCCATCATGCCGGAAGTGGCGCGCTTTGCGAACCGCCGTGCGCTCGAATTGTCGGGCGGCCAGCAGAAGATGGTGGCGCTCGCCCGTGCGCTGATGGCAGGCACACGCATCCTTCTGCTTGACGAGCCGTTCGAGGGCCTGGCGCCCGCGCTCGCCCGCCGGCTGGGCGAAGTGCTGGCCAATCTGAAGAATGAGGGCGTCTCGGTGCTGATCGCCGAGTCGAACGAGGTGCACGTGTTCGACCTGCTCGCGCGCGCTTTCTTCATCGAGCGCGGCAGCGTGACGGATCGGAGATAGGACTCGCGTGCTCCGGATGCGGCGCAGTGCGTGCCGAAGGCCAGAAGCGCGCCGCTGATTCCGGGCCGTATCGTATTCGAGTTTCGGACGATCCGAGGTCTGCAGCGCTCGCCGTCTAGCTCGGCCGCCCCCTGCTTGCACGATGCCGGAGATCGCTTCATAACATGCGACGAACTGAAGCGACGCCCGCAATGCCATTCAACCAAACCTTCGACGTGGTCGTGCTGGGCGGCGGCAATGCCGCGCTCTGCGCGGCCATTGTCGCCGCCAGCCGCGACGCGCGCGTCGTTGTGCTGGAAGGCGCGCCGCGTTTCTATCGCGGCGGCAATACGCGCCACACCCGCAACCTGCGCTGCTCGCATGACGGCAGGGCGTCGACCATGAGCGGGCCTTACGCGCACCAGGAATTCCTCGACGATCTCTATCGCGTCACGGACGGGCAGACCGACAAGGCGCTCGCGGAACTCACGGTCGCGCGCTCGCGCGAACTCATCGGTTTCATGGGCGAGCAGGGCGTGCTTTTCCAGCCGCCGCTCGGCGGCACGCTCTCGCTCGGCAAGACCAATGCCTTCTTCCTCGGCGGCGGTCGCGGCATGCTCAACACACTTTACCGGCGCGCGGAGAGCCTCGGCGTCACCTGCCTCTATGACGCGCCGGTGCTCGCGCTCGACATCCAAAACGGATTCTTTGTCTCTGCCACGATCAGATATGAGGGCCGCGAGCAAAAAGTGCGCGGCAAGGCGCTGGTCGCGGCGGCCGGTGGCTTCGAAGCCAACATCGAATGGCTGAAAAAATATTGGGGCGCGGCGGCCGACAATTTCCTGATCCGCGGTACGCCCTATAACCGCGGCGACGTGCTGCGCATGCTGCTCGATGCGGGCGTCGCGCCGGTCGGCGATCCGACGCAGTGCCATGCGGTCGCGATCGACGCGCGCGCGCCGAAATTCGACGGCGGCATTGCCACGCGCCTCGATAGCGTGGTGTTCGGCATCATGGTCAATCGCGACGCGCAACGCTTCTACGACGAGGGCGAGGACACCTGGCCCAAGCGTTACGCGATCTGGGGCCGGCTTGTGGCGCAGCAGCCAGGGCAGATCGGCTATTCGATCATCGACGCCAAATCGATCCGCATGTTCATGCCGTCGATCTTTCCGGCGATCAGCGCGCCGACCGTCGGCGAGCTTGCGGGCAAGCTTTCGCTCGATCCCACGGCGCTCGAGGCGACCGTCGCAGAATTCAACGCCGCGGTGAAACCCGGCACGTTCGATCACACCGTTCTCGACGATTGCCGTACCGAGGGCCTCACGATCGAAAAGACGCATTGGGCGCGTAAGCTCGACACGCCGCCTTATTACGCCTATCCGCTGCGTCCGGGCATCACCTTCACCTATCTCGGTGTGCGCGTGAACGAGGAGTCGCGCATGCTGCTCGCGGGCGGCAAGCCGTCCGGCAACATGTTCGCGGCCGGCGAGATCATGGCCGGCAACGTGCTGGGCAAGGGCTATCTCGCCGGGATCGGCATGACCATCGGCGCGGTGTTCGGCCGCCTCGCGGGAGAGGGGGCGGCCAAGCATGCACGCAACTGATGGCACTATTGCGGGGGCCGCCACAATCTCCGTTCATTCCCGCGCAAGCGGGAATCCAGAAGCCAAAGGGCGAAGGCGTGCTTGGTCCCCGCTTTCGCGGGGACGAGCGGAGTTTTAGGCATGCTCGCAACCGAAAATCTGCGCGAAGCCGATCGGCTGATGACGATCTGCAATGCCTGCCGTTATTGCGAAGGCCTGTGCGCGGTGTTCCCGGCCATGGAGATGCGCCGCACCTTCGCGGCGGGCGATCTCAATTACCTCGCCAATCTCTGCCACCAGTGCGGCGCCTGCTACCCGGATTGCCAGTATTCGCCGCCGCACGAATTCAACGTCAACATCCCGGCGGCGATGGCGAAGTTGCGCAACGACAGCTACGCGGCTTATGCTTGGCCGCGCGCCTTTACCGGCGCTTTTGCGCGCAACGGGCTCACCGTCACGCTGCTCGCGGCGGTAAGCCTCGCCGGTTTCATCGTCGGTTTCGTCGCCTGGGCCGATCCGGCTGCGCTGTTTTCGCGCAATGCCGGCGACTTCTACATAGTGATGCCGCACAATGCCATGGTGGCGGTGTTCGGGGCTGCGGCGCTCTATGCGGTCGCCGCGCTCTGGTTCTCGCTGCGCAGCTTCTGGCGCGACATCAATGCCGGCGCGCCGCCGGCGGGGTTT
The DNA here is from genome assembly GCA_021815055.1 of Pseudomonadota bacterium. Lineage (GTDB taxonomy): Bacteria > Pseudomonadota > Alphaproteobacteria > Rhizobiales > Xanthobacteraceae > Pseudolabrys. The sequence continues at coordinate 5,301 of JAKAHJ010000152.1, forward strand.
GCCGCTTTCGGCCGCGCGGTCGCGGATACCGCGCACCTGACCTTTCTGCATGGGGGGGGCGGCGGCTGCACCGGCGAAAATGAAGCGCCGTCGCCGGCGCGTCGCATCTATCACCATTTCACCTTTTACGGCTTCCTGCTTTGCTTCGCCGCCACCTCGGTCGCGACGTTCTACCACTATGCTTTCGGCTGGCGCGCGCCTTATGCGCTTTGGAGCCTGCCGGTCGTGCTCGGCATCGTCGGCGGCATCGGCCTGCTGATCGGTCCGGCCGGGCTGTTCGTGCTGTCGCGCCAGCGCGATCCCGCCTTGGTCGATGGCGGGCGGGCGGACATGACCACGGCCTTCATCGCCATGCTGTTCCTCGTCAGCCTGACCGGCTTTGCGCTTATGGGCTTACGCGATACGGCTGCGATGGGCGGGCTGCTCGCCATACACCTTGGTCTCGTGCTCGGACTATTCCTGAGCCTGCCTTACGGCAAGTTCGTGCACGGGCTCTTTCGCTTCCTGGCGCTCGTCAAATACGCGGCCGAGCGCAGGCAAGGGAAGTTCGTGGAGTAGGGGGCAACGCAATGGAAATCGACATTCCGGAGGTCGTGGCCGAAGTGCAGGCCGCCTTCGACGCCTACGAAAAGGCG
>JAKAHJ010000013.1 GCA_021815055.1 Pseudomonadota bacterium
CTTGCATTGAGGCTCTACCCGGCCCATCCGGGCAACCCTCGCAAACCGCATCGAGGGTGAGTCGCCTCATTCAGGGAAGGACATACGGTCTTCGCTCAACCCATCCTACGGTTTTGCTGATCGCCCCCGCATTCCACTCCATTCGGGCTAGACGCCCGCCCGCCAACGAGCGAGCATAGCCGGATGAGCGTGGAGAAATCCGGAGGGCCGTTCCCCTGATTCCCGCTACAGCCTCTACAACCTCACCCCGCCTTCAACTTCCGCGCCTTCCGCAAATCCGCGTTGATCCGCGTCTGCCAGCCCGTGCCGGTCTTGCGATAGGCCGCCAGCACATCGGCATCGAGCCTGAGCTTCACCGCCTGCTTGGGATTGTCGAGCGGCGGCCGCCCGCGCCGGATCACCTTGTCGCCGTGGCGGATTTCGCCGCGCTCGAAGAATTCTCCGGTCAATTCCGGCGCATCGTCGGGATCAATCCATTTGCTCGCGCCAGAGCTTTTCTTCCTTGGCATGACAGTGCCTCATTGAGATGACGTGGCGGCTGTGGCGTCTCGCCGTCCAGACGATGACGACCATGCGGTCGCCGAGATAACCCGCCGTGATGAAGCGGGACTCGCCATAGTCGAACCGGTCGTCCGGAACCGTGATCGTGCGGCCGGCGTACACTTCGCCAGCACGGGCAAAATCCAGCCCGCGGTGCTTCAACGTGAGATCGCGCTTCGACGGGTCGAAGGTGATCTTCATTGCGATTAAACGTACCCCCATAAAATAGGCCGGTCAACGCCGCCTACAAGGCTACACGAAACACGTGCGGCGTCTCTTGACAACATTCCTACAGATGATATTCCTATCCCGTCCTGCTCATCTCGAGGGCGCTTCATGAGGCGTCGGGAAGCGGAGCAGGACGCGGCGCTCGCGGGCGGGAGACGAACGCACCTCCCAAGCTCCCGAGCGGCGACGGGGCTCCGCTCGCGGGCACTAGGACCCGCCGCCAGGAGCTGGCTGACGATGCCCGGGCCCTTGGGGCCCCTTCGGAAGCGCGGCCCGTCGCTGTCGAAGACGCCGCCACGGCGCGCCGAGAGGCGCCCGCAGCCTCGCGAGAGGATGCGGCACGAACTAAAAAACGTCGCGCCCCCCGGCGCGCCGTCCCCTCGCGTTTTTGCGGGGGTCGACTCCCCCGGCGCCCCTGTGCCGAGGGACAAAGGAAGCGGGCGTACCCGGCGCCGACACAAGAATACGGGCGCTGACGCACGTCTTGACACGACGCTCGCGTGCGGCTGTTTGAAAACCGAATCGGAAATCGAGCAATGCGCGCGCGCAGGCGGGCGTCACGCGCGTCTGCCACCCCCTGGAACCCAGCCCACCCCTGCCGCGTTCTTTCGCGGACCCCTCGAGCCGGAGTTTCATACCGTGGCCCTGTCGATAGAACCGGTCGTCGTCGCCCTCGAGCCGCCGGCAAGTGCCGTGCGTGCGCGCCATCTCGGCGCGACGGCGGCCGTGCTGAAATATGCGCCGCGGCGGCTGCGTCCCGACAACGGCGACGATGCCCTCGTCAGGGCGCAGTCCGACGCCGACCGCTGGCGCGAGCGCGCCTTCAAGGCCGAGACGCGCCTGCGCATGCTGGAGACGCGGCTCAAAAGCCTCGCCGCGCGCGTGCGGAGCGGATAAAGCGACGCCATGACACACGTCATCTACAAGGTGGTCCGGCACGAGGACGGCTGGGCCTATACGGTAGACGGCTCTTATTCCGAGACTTTCCCAAATCACCGCGATGCGCTCGAAGCGGCGCGGCGCGCGGCGGCCGAGCAGCGCGTGGCCGGCCAAACCGAGGCCATCGAATACGAGGACGAGACCGGCCACTGGCACCGCGAAATTGCCGGCGGCCGCGACCGGCCGGAGACGGAAGTCGAGGACAGCAGGTAGCGGTTTCCGAAGACGCGCACAAAACAAAATGGCCGGGCAAAACGTCCGGCCATCGGGAAACGTAAACCGCCGGATCCCCTTGCGAGGATGAGCGGCAAACGCCGCTCACTTCAGCGAAAGCGCGAGCCCGCTCAGATCGGCGCTGACGATGAGGCCCTTCTGCCCGCCGGTGAGCGTGAGCACGGCGCCGCTCTGGTTGGTGAGCACGACCGCCTGCGCGCCGCGTACCGCCGCGGCACCGGCGCCGGCCTGGGCGTAGACGCCCGCAACGTCGGAAGGCCTGCGGATATGGGTGACGCGGCCGTGGAAACGCGTCTCCGACGCGCCGAAGGTGAAACCGTAGCTCAAGCCGCCGATCGACAGCGGATATTTGCGGCCGTGGAATGTGAGCACGCCGCTACCGGCCGAGCCGCCGACGACGAAGCCGGCCTTGTAGATGCGAAGGGCGATGGTGCCGCTGTCGGCGCGCGCCGCCGATATCGCGCCGAGCAAAGCCAGGCCCGCGACAAAAGCCAATCTCAATCCCGACAAAATACGCATGGTTGGTTTCTCCTTGAATCGGACTGGGCTGCGATAAATCCACGCGGGCGGGATATTACCTGTTCTGCCCCGCACGCGGAACTGCCATCGCGCGCTGGCAGCTATCCGCTGCCGGCAGGGCCGCTGGCCAACAGGTCCCGCCGCCGCTTCGCGCGGAGGTAAGGTAAACACCGGAAAAGCACCCATTTACCGCCGTGTCGTGATACGCGTGCGCCCCCGATTTCAACGACACAGAGAGCGCGCATGACACGGCTGCCGAATATCCAGGTGTTGCGCGCGATCGCTGCCTCGATGATCGTGGTCTATCACTGCGGCATCGAGACCACGCGCATGGCGGCGGCCTCCGGCAGCGATGCGCTGTTCAATATCGAGCCCTGGGGTGCGGGCGTGCCGCTGTTCTTCGCGATCAGCGGCTTCATCATGGTCGTCACCACCGCCGACAGCTTCGGCTCGCGCGCGGCCGCCGCCGATTTCATGCGCCGCAGGCTCATCCGCATCGTGCCGCTTTACTGGCTGGTTACCACATTCGCGCTCGCGGTCGTCCTTGTCGCGCCGCAGCTCATGAAAGCGCCGCCCGGCGATTATCTTTACGTCATCGCCTCCTACCTGTTCTTTCCCTATACGCGCCTGGGCGGCGACGTCCGTCCGCTGGCGACGCCGGGGTGGACCCTCAATCTCGAAATGTTGTTCTACGCGGTCTTCGCGGTCGCCTTGTTGTTTCCGCGCCGCGCCGGCCTGTCGCTGCTGTTCGGCTCGCTCGGCCTTCTGGTTGCCGCGCGGGTCGGCGGCCTGCTGCCGGGCGTCGCGCTGAATTTCTGGGGCGACCCGATCGTGCTCGGCTTCCTGCTCGGGGCCGCGGCCGGCATCGCCTATGTGAAGGGCGTGCGTCTGTCCTTTGCCGCGGCGCTGTCGCTCGCCGCGCTCGGTTTCTACGCGCTGTCCTTCACGCCGGACCTCACGGTGCCGGAGGACGACCTGTTCCGGCGGCTCGGCGCCGCTCTGCCGGCGGCGGTGATCGTGGCCGGCTTTGCGCTGGCGCCGCAGCTCGACGAACGCCGGCGCGTGTGGTGGCTGGCGCTCGCGATCGGCGACGCTTCCTACAGCCTGTATCTGATCCACGAGTTCCTGCTGCGCGCTTTCCACATCGTCTGGGGCAAGCTGGCGATCGAAATCGTGCCGCTCTGGGTCTTCATCCCGCTCGGCATCGTGATTTCGGTGACGGCCGCGCTCATCCTCTACCGGCTGTTCGAAAAGCCGGTGACGCGCCGGCTCAACGGTCTCGGCGAGCCGCGCGACAAAGCGCGCACTCCGGTCCTCGTTCGGATACCGGCAAGCGTTGTGCCGCGCGCTATGGATCCGCTCGGCTCCGCCACCGCAGATACGCCGGTGTTCGGCAAGCGCATCGGCCACGTGCGCCGGGCCCGATCCTTCAACGCCTAGATCGGTTTCGGCCTCGGCGGCGGGGCATAGAAGCTCGCCAGCAGCACCGCCGCGATCCCGGTGAGGAAGATTCCGTCGAACGTCCCCGCTCCCCCGATCGAGGCGATCGGCGCGCCGAGGCGGCCGATATGCCCCAGGTTGAACAGGTCGGCGCCGATCAGCGTGCCGAGCGAGCCGGCGATATAGGCGAGCGGCGCTGCGCTCTCGCGCGAGAGCAGGACGGCGACGATGGCGGTTGCAAGCGTGGGCACGAATACCGGTACCACGATGCCGAGTCCCGGCACCGGCGTCGCCAGCCAGTGCACGAACAGCGCCACGCCTGCGACCGCGATGGCCCCCTTCGCCCAGAGCTCGTAGCGGATCAAGAGATAAAGCGACATCAGCGCCGGAATGGCGGCGCCGCCGATGTTCACCGCGATGACCGTGCCCGGCCGGTCGACCGTGAGCGGCACCGGATAACGCATGCCGAGAAAGTCGACCACTTCGCCGACGACGACGCGGTGCCCCGCCATCTCGCCCACCGGAATATTGAAATAGCTGCCGATCAGCGAGCCCGCGAGCAACAGAAGCGCGGCGCCGGAGCTCACGCCCAGCCGCAGATAGGCGTAGCGCAACAGCCCGAGTTGCAGCAGCAGCAGCAAACCCAGGACAAGCACGACCAGGATGGAAAAGAAGCCGGGCGTCAGCGGCAGGTAATAATAGTCGGACATCGGCTTCAGCGGCTCGCAGCGACCCCGTGTCGATATAACACGCCAGGGCGCGGTTTCGTTGCGTGCGGCTTGCGCAATGGGCGGTCGCCGGCCCTGAGCGGATCCGGGCCGGCGCGCGAACCGCGTTACTGCCACAGGCCGAAACCGGCCCATTTGGTCTCGGGAATTTCCGCGCCGACCTTGTATTTGAACGAGATCACCGTCATGTGGTCCGGCGTGGCCGTGCAGGTGTAGGACAATTCGTACCATTTGCGCTGGCTGCGGAAGGCGCCGCCTTTGGCGACGATCGTGTCCTTCCGCATCTGCGGCTCGGCGCGGGCGCCGGCAACGGCGCGATCGGGGTGGAAATGGCGCGCGTCCGCGCGAATCGCGATCATCGCGGTGTAGTCGCAGAGCTGCGCGAGCCTTTCGCTCGAATCCAGTAGTTTAAGGCTGCGTTCGAAGCGCGCGTCGGCGGCAGCGGCCTGCGCCGCGACAAGGATGAACCCGCCGATCGCCAGCGCGAGCACTCGCATGCCAAACTCCTCCCCGAGGCCCCGGCGCATTTACACGGGCATAGCCGCCTTTGGCAACCCGGGGGCGGCAGCTTGTCCAAAGCAAATAAAATCCGAAACCGGACAAATGGCCGCGCGCCTTATGCGCGCCCGATCGAGATGGTGCACGCAACGCGAATGCAGCGCGTTTCCGTGTTGCGGGCGCAGCACAGCGGCGAACCCGCACGCAAGGCTTAGATTTGTTGCCGGGAAGCCGGCAGCGGCGCCTTCGCTGCATGCGTCGCGAACGCCGCGCGCAACGCAATCGCAAAAGCCGGCAGGATGAACAGCGGGCCGAACACTATCCCGGTCAGCCGGGCAAACGCCGCCGCCACCAGCGGCAGCAAGAGCACAAGCCCGCACGCGATTTGCAGCGCGCGCTCCGACCGATCGGATTCGACCGGCACCTGCCATAGCCACGCCACAACCAGCGCGCCGAACACCAAATCGTAGTCCTGCAGATAGGGCACGGCGAGACATGTACCGAGCAGAAGCACCGCGTTTTTGAGATACGCCGGCGTATCGCGGAACCACACGATCGCTACCGCGATGCAGGCGAGCGCGGCGAAGACCGCCTGCGCCGCGTAAGCCGTCGCGACCGATGCTCCCAGCGATCGCGCCGCAATGAAAATCGAGACCATACGAGTTACGACGCCGTTATCTTCGAGGATGACGTGCCGCAACACGGTCGCGTTGCGCGCATAGAGCGCCCAGATATCGGCGCCGAACAACAATACGCTCGCGCCAAGCAGAAGACACACGGTCACCGTCGCGGCCGCGAAGGCGCGCCACTGCCGCCCCGCCACGAGCGCCACCGGAATCAGAATACCGAGATGCGGCTTGTAGATCAGCAGGCCGAGCATCGCGCCGGCGAGGTAGGGCCGCCGCGCCAGCAGACCCAAGCCGCCGCCGAACAGGCCCGCCGTGAGGCAGCCGTTCTGCCCGCCGACCGCATTGACCAAAACTGCCGGCGCCGCCAGCGCAAGCAGCAAGGCGCCGCCGTTCGGCAGCGCCAGGCGCAGACTGCGATAGAAGGCGTACCAGCTCGCCGACAGCCATACGAACAGCGCCGGCACGTAAGGAACGAGCGCGAGCGGCGCGCTCATCAGCAAGGCGACCGGCGGGTAACTGTAGTGATAGCCGTCGAGCGCCGGGCCGACCACCGTCCGTCCGAAAGCATGGAAGGCGATGACGTCGTAAACCTCGGCCGCGCGGCCATGCAACGTCAGGAAAGCGCCCGACCAGTAATTGATGAAATCGTCGCCGAACGGCCGGCCGGTCGCGCTTGTGAGATGATTTTGCGTCTGGTGGAAGAGATCGAACGCATAGGCGAAGGCCGCGGCGGCGACAAAGCTGCGCGCCACGATCAGGACCTGGTTCGGAATCCGGGCCTGCTGCATGGGCGCCATAAAGCGCGGCGCCCGTTACAATCGCGTTAAGCCTGCCCCTGACAGCAGTACCGTCTTGGTCTCGCGCGCAGCAAGCGCGGCGCGCAGCGCGAGCGCAAATGCCGGCAGGATGAACAGCGGCCCGACGGCCAATCCGGTGAGACGTCCGAGTGCCGCCGCCACCAGCGGCAGCAACAGCACGAGCGCGCAAGCGATCTGCACAGCTCGCTCCGATCGATCGTCATCGATCGGCTCCTGCCACAGCCACGCCACGGCGAACGCGCCGAACACCAGATCGTAATCCTGCAAATACGGCGTCGCCAGGCACGTGCCGAGTAGGAGTACCGCGTTGCGAAGATGCGCGGGCGCATCGCGCCGCCACACGAGCGCCACCGCGATGGCCGCGGCGGCGGCCGCGAGCGCTTGCATGGCATAGGCGACCTCGACAGGCGCGCCCAGCCGGCGCGTCGCCACGAACACCGACACCATGCGATGCCAGACGCCGGTGCCGTCCTCGAGAATGACGTGGCGCAGCACGGTGACATTGGCGAAGTAATGCGTCCATATATCGAGGCCGAAGGCCAGCACGCTCGCAAGCAAGAGTCCGCCGGCCATCGCAGTGGCCACCGCAAAGGCGCGCCAGTGCCGTCCGGCGACGAGCGCGATGGGGATGAGCAGCCCGATCTGCGGCTTATAAATCAAAAGACCGAACAAGACGCCCGCAAGATGCGGCCGCCGTTCGAGCAACACGAGGCCGCCGCCGAACAGCGCCGCCGTCCAGGCGCCGTTCTGTCCGCCGATCGCATCGATCAGCACCGCCGGCGTCGCGAGCGCGAGCAACAGCGCGCCGCCCTGCGGCATCGCCGCATGCAGCACGCGCCAGAACGCGAACCAGCTCGTGGTCAGCCACACGAACAGCGCCGGCACATAAGGCACGAGCGCAAGCGGCGCGCTCATGAGCAGGAGCACCGGCGGATAGCTGTAGTGATAGAACTGGATCGGCGCGCCGGTCACGCTCTGTTCGAAGGCGTGGAAGGCGTCGAAATTGTAGACTTCGCCCGCGCGTCCGGAGAGCGAAAGGAAAGCGCCCGACCAGTAATTGATGAAGTCGTCGCCGAACGGCCGATGGGCGCCGTCGGTCAGGTGATCGCGCGTCTGCTGGAACAGATCGAATGCATAGCCGAAAGCCGCGGCGGCGACGAAACTGCGCGCCACGGTATCGGCTAATCCCGGGACGGCTGGCGCCCGCATGGCGGGCATGAAAAGCGGCGTCAGTTACGATTGGGTTAAGGCTTGTCACTTGCGCGGCCCGGCCGCGACTTGCGTACCATAAATTCACTCACATCCCCCCTGGCGATTTTGCTAGACGGAAAGGCTGGCGAGGTCGAAGTGCATGGCGCGGACACCCATTCAGGCGGCGGGCGGCATCGTGGTGCGCGGCGGCGCGCGCCCGTTGATCGCCGTCGTCCAGCGCGCCAAGGACGATCGCTGGGTACTGCCGCGCGGCAAGCTCAAGCGCAAGGAACAGCCGAAACGCGGCGCGTGCCGCGAGGCGTTCGAAGAGACCGGCCATCGGGTCAAGGTGCGCAAATTCGTCGGCGCCATGGCCTACGGAGCGCAGGGCCGGCCCAAGCTGGTGCAGTTCTGGCATATGCAGGCGGCACCCGATCCGAGCCGCGATCTCATGCGCGACATCAGGGCGGTCGCCTGGCTGCCGCTCGGCGACGCGGTGAAGCGCCTTACCTATCCGCTGGAGAAATTGTTCCTCGCCAACGTCGGACGCGCGCTGCTGCGCAAGACGCGCCGCTCGCGCGCAGCGCATAACGCTTCCAAGAAAAATTTCAAACGCAAGGCCAAGCGGCCTAGGTCCAGCCACTGAGGCGCGGCGCGGACCGTTGCCGCAATCGCGCCACAAGCATTGCCGAAATTTAATGTGGAACCGAGGTTTTCGCACGCGATTTCAAACACTTCATTCAGCCTCCGTTCACGCGTCCGGCGCGAACCTCACGCTCGCACAAAAGGTTGTTACGTACGGATTAATTCGGCAATCGCCGGACACGGTCGCAGCATTGATGCGACCACGCGAAAGGAGAGATGCGTCATGATCAAGCTGTCCAAGACTCCGACCGTTCTCGCCGCCGCCGCTACACTCGGGCTTGCCACACTGGCGGCTCCTCAGCCGGCGCAGGCCCGTTGCGTGGGCTGCGCGGTCGGCGCAGGGATTATCGGCGGGCTCGCCGCCGGCGCCATCATCGGCTCCGCCATCGCACCCGGCCCCTACTATTACGGGCCCGGCTATTACTACGGTCCCGGTCCGGTCTATTACCGGCCCGGCTGCTACTGGGCGCGCCAGCGCGTCTGGACCCATTGGGGATGGCGTTTGCGCCGCGTGCGGGTCTGCCATTAGCTAGACCGCGCCGGTCAATCAAAGTCGCGATTGGACGTCACACCGGCCCCCGGCCTCTGCCGCGGGGCCGGTTGCGCGAGAGGCTTCCCTCTGCGGCGGCGCTCAATGGCGCATGTGGTCAAGCACGGCCGCGGTCGGCCAGCAGTCGGCCTTCAATCCGTTTTTCTTTTGATAGGCGCCCACCGCCGCGCGTGTGAGCATGCCGGCCTTGCCGTCGATCTTGTCACGATAAAGGCCGAGGGCGGCGAGGCGTTTCTGCATCGTCTCCACCTCGTGCGTCCGAAGCTGCGCATTCTTGCTCCACGGCGTTTCGAACGGCTTGCCGCCGGCAATGCGGTCGGAGAGGTGGCCGACGAACAGCACATAAAGATCGGAATAATTATACTCCTTCAACACGAAATAGTTCTTCGGCGTCAGGAATGACGGCCCGTAGCTGCCTTCGGGCTGCAAGAGCGAAGCCGGCGTCGCGCGCTCGGCGGCGGTGAGCTCGCGGCCGTAAGCGGGCACGAAGCCGCGCTCGATCCATCGGCCGATCGGCATGGTGACCTCGGGCACGCCCAGGGTGCAATTGGCGTTCTTCGGCGCCCGCACTTCGTAGGCCCACCGCTCGCCCGGGCGCCAGCCCTTGCCCGCAAGTTGCTTGGCGGCGGAGGCGAGCGCATCCGGCACCGAATGCCAGATGTCGGCGCGGCCATCGCGGTCGAAGTCGACGGCGTATTTGTAGAACTCCGACGGCAGGAACTGGGTGAGCCCCATGGCCCCGCCCCAGGACGAGCGCATGGCGGAACGCGGCACGCCGTCCTGCAGCATTTTCAAGGCATGCAGGAATTCGTTGCGGAAGAAGTCCTTGCGCTTGCCGGTATAGGCTTGCGTCGCCAATACGCGCACGGCGTCGTGCGGCAGCCTGTAGCCGCCATAGTCGGTCTCGCGCCCCCAGATCGCCAGCACGACATTGCCGGGAACGCCGAATTCGCGTTCGATGCGCGCGAGCATGCCGCGATACTGCGTGGCGAGCTGCCGGCCGCGCGCGGCGAGCCGGTCGAATGTCGCTTCGCGCAAATAGCGCGCCGGCGTCTGCACGAATTCCGGCTGCTGCGGCACCTTCTCCGGCCGGCCGGGAATGGCGAGGTCGGGCAGCGCATAGTCGGGTTCGAGTCCGCGTACCGCCGTCTCGAACGTCGCGCGCGACACGCCCAGCCTCTGCGCGTCGGCCCACGTCGATTGCAGCCATTGCTGGAACGCCGCGTCGCCGGCATGGCCCGGCGCCTGCGTCAGCAGCGCAATAACGGCGACAATGGCAAACGCAACCCGCAATGGGCGCTCCTAGTGTCCCGGTTCCGACGCTTGTATCCCTTTGCAGCACGTTCGTTTACAAGCGCCGGAACCAAAGGGACACTAGCAAGTCTATGATTCTAGTGCGGCTTTGGATTTGACGTTCCTATGAAGGAATCGCGGCAACGCTGATAGGAACGTCAAATCCGCCGCACTAGTGGCGCTGGTGGCTCTGGGTGTAGGCCGACTGGCTCAGCTTCTCGACAAAGGCGATGCCGATTGCGGAAAGCACGAATAGAGCATGAATAATCGTCTGCCACATCACCCCGGCGGCGGTGTAATGGCCGGAATCCTGGCCGAGCGAGCCGGCATAGATGAAGGTGCGCAACAGGTGGATCGAGGAAATGCCGATGATCGCCATCGCGAGTTTGATCTTAAGCACGCTGGCATTGACGTGGGACAGCCATTCCGGCTGGTCGGGATGCCGCTCCAGCTCCAGCCGCGACACGAAGGTCTCGTAGCCGCCGACGATGACCATGATGAGAAGATTCGAGATCATCACCACATCGATCAGGCCGAGCACCACCAGCATGATCTCCTGCTCGGTGAACTTCATGGCGCCGAGCACGAGGTGCCAGAGTTCCTTCAGGAACAGCACGACATAGACGCCCTGGGCCACGATCAGCCCGAGATAGAGCGGAAGCTGCAACCAGCGCGAGGAAAAGATGAGTTGCGGCAGCGGGCGCAGTCCCGGGTAGTCGGGCGGCACCGCGGGTTCGTCGGCGGACATTGACATGGGAATTGACCCCCCTCACGGGCGCGCTCGCGCGAAATGCCGGCGCGCCGGCAGCGGCATTTATAGGCGATTCGAGGCGAGGCGATGACGGTGGGGACGGCTGCGGCGGAGAGCCGCGGGTCCGTTGGCCCCAAGGTACTTTTGACAAGACTGCCGCCAAGTATTACATTTTTGAATTAGTATTACTGGAGCGTCCAGTGACCACGACCGTCACCGTCAAAGGGCAAGTTACGCTGCCGAAAAAGGTGCGCGAGGCGGCCGGTATCAAGCCGGGGGACAAGGTGGAAGTGCGCGCGACGGCGTCGGGCCGCGTCTATATCGAAAAAGCCGGAGCGAAGGACGATTACAAGGCGCGGCTCCATGCTCTCGCCAAACGGCGCCTGATCCGCGACAAGATGACGACGGACGGGTTCATGAAAGAAATGCGGGGCGACTCCGATCTCGATCCCGGTTTCAATACGCCGCTAAAGCGCAAGCGAGCATGATCCTCGTCGACACCAATGTCATCTTCGACGTTCTGACGCCCGGTTCCGAATGGCAGGCCTGGTCGATCGATCGCATCGACGAATGCCGCCGCCGGGGCACTCTCGCGAGCAATGAAATCGTGTTCGCCGAGCTGTCCGCACGGCTGAATAGCGAAGCGGACGTGCAAACCATCTTTTCGGAGTTGGGGTTAGCTTTCGAGCCGATGCCGACGGCAGGGCTGTTCGCTGCCGGCCAAGCCTATAGACGATACCGCGCGGCCGGCGGTTCGCGCTCGAACGTCCTGCCGGATTTCTTTATCGGCGCTCATGCGCAGGTCAATAAGGCGGGGATATTGACGCGCGACGCGCGGCCTTACCGAAACTATTTTCCGGAAGTGACAATCATTTCGCCGTAATGGCCGGTCGACGAACGATATGCATGCCCGCCACTGAGCGCCGGGTCGAGAGTCCGTACCGCTGATATGATGTCCGCTATCGCGTGAACTTCTTATACTTCAGCCGGTGCGGGATGACGCTGTCGGTGCCGAGCCGCCGCATCTTGTCGGCCTCGTAGTCCTGGAAGTTGCCCTCGAACCATTCGACATGGCTGTCGCCTTCGAAGGCCAGGATATGCGTCGCGATGCGGTCGAGGAACCAGCGGTCGTGGGAAATTATCACGGCGCAGCCGGCAAAATCTTCCAACGCTTCCTCTAGCGCTCTCAAAGTATCCACGTCGAGATCGTTGGTCGGCTCGTCGAGCAGGAGCAAGTTCGCGCCCGAGCGCAGCATCTTCGCCAAGTGCACGCGGTTGCGCTCGCCGCCCGAGAGCGAGCCGACCTTCTTCTGCTGGTCGGCGCCCTTGAAGTTGAACGCGCCGCAATAGGCGCGCGAATTCACTTCGCGCTTGCCGAGATGGATGATGTCGTTGCCGTCGGAAATCTCTTCCCAGACGGTCTTCTTGCCGTCGAGCGCGTCGCGCGACTGGTCGACATAGCCGAGCTGAACGGATTCGCCGATCTTGATCGTGCCGCCGTCCGGCTTCTCCTGGCCGGTGATCATCCGGAACAGTGTGGTCTTGCCGGCGCCGTTCGGACCGATGACGCCGACGATGCCGCCCGGCGGCAATTTGAAGGTGAGATCGTCGATCAGCAGCCGGTCGCCAAAGCCCTTGGACAGATGGTCGAAGTCGACGACGTTGTCGCCAAGCCGCTCGACCACCGGAATGGCGATCTGCGCCACCTGGTTGACCTTGGCGTTGGCGATCTTGAGCAGTTCCTCGTAACGCTGGTAGCGCGCTTTCGACTTGGCCTGCCGCGCCTTGGGAGAAGACTGCACCCACTCCTGCTCGCGCTCGAGCGTACGGCGGCGCGCTTCGTCTTCGCGCCCTTCCTGCTCGAGCCGTTTCTGCTTCTGCACCAGCCAGGACGAATAGTTGCCCTGATAGGGGATGCCGCGGCCATGGTCGAGCTCGAGAATCCAGCCGGTGACGTTGTCGAGGAAGTAGCGGTCGTGGGTGACGATCAGGATCGCGCCCGGATACTGGCGCAGGTGGCCTTCAAGCCAATTCACGCTTTCGGCGTCGAGATGGTTGGTCGGCTCGTCGAGCAGCAGCAATTCCGGCTGCTCGAGCAGCAGGCGGCAGAGCGCCACGCGGCGCTTCTCGCCGCCGGAGAGTTTCGCGACGTCGGCGTCGTCCGGCGGGCAGTTGAGCGCGTCCATCGCCTGCGTCACCTTGGCGTCAAGATCCCACAGGTCCTGGCTGTCGATGATGTCCTGGAGCTTCGCCATCTCGTCGGCGGTCTCCTCGGAGTAATTCATCGCGATTTCGTTGTAGCGGTCGAGCAGCGCGCGTTTGGCGGCGACGCCGACCTCGACATTGCCGCGCACCGACCTGCCGGGATCGAGTTGCGGCTCCTGCTCCAGGTAGCCGACGCGGGCGCCCTGGGCGACCCAGCCCTCACCGGAATATTCCTTGTCGATACCGGCCATGATGCGCAGCAGAGTCGACTTGCCGGACCCGTTGACGCCGAGCACGCCGATCTTGGCGTCCGGATAAAAGGACAGGTGGATGTTGTCGAGGACCTTCTTGCCGGGCGGGTAGGTCTTGGTCAGGCCTTGCATATGATAGATGAATTGGCGACCGTTCATTGTCCCCTGAAGCCCTTATTGCCGGCCGAAGCCGTTGTTTTGGCCCGAATCCACCCGCGCGCGTGCGCGCACGCCGCCGGACGCCTTGTCGGGAAAGTAGAGGCTCATGTAGCGAGGCAGGGCCGCCGGGGCAAGCCTCAAGAGCAAGCGTTAGGCATGCACGCTCACGACCCGTATATCGCCGTCGTTGCGCAGGACGCGCACGCTCGCCCCGGCGGCGTTGCCCTCGACCAGGAGATCGACGCTCTGCGCCCCGAGGCGCAGGTTGCGAAGGATGACGCGTTCCAGGAAAGCCGGCAGTCTCGGATGGGTGAGCTGGATTTCCCGCTGTTCCGGCCTGAATTCGAAGCCCAGCATGGCCTGCAGCAGGGCGAAGGGCGTCGCGCTCGACCAGGCCTGCGGCGAGCAGGCGACCGGATAGAGGATCGGCCCCTGGTAACGCCGGCGCCGGAAGCCGCACAACAACTCCGGCAGCCGGCGGAAGTCCATATAGGCGGCGGCATCGAACATGCCGATGAAGATGCGCTCGACCGCGTCGGTGAAGCCGTAGCGCCCGAGGCCGAGCGCGACCAGCGCATTGTCGTGCGGCCACACCGAGCCGTTGTGGTAGGCCATCGGGTTATAGCGCGCTTCGCGGCGCGCAAGGGTGCGGACGCCCCAGCCATTGAACATGTCGGCGCCGGTCAGGACGGCGGCGATGCTGGCCGCGCGCTCGGGTTTCGCGATGCCGGTGAACAAGGCGTGTCCCGCATTCGAGGCGCGCACGCGGCAGGGCCTTTTGTCGCCGTCGAGCGCGAGCGCGTAGGTGCCGAGCTCCGGCAGCCAGAACGCCTCGTCGAACCGGCGGGCGAGTTCATTGGCCTGTGCATCGAGCGCATCGGCCAGATCCGAATGGCCGAGTTTGCGGGCGCAGCGGGCCGCAACGCGCTTGGCCGCGTAGACATAGCCCTGCACCTCGACCAGCGCGATGGGCGCGCGGGCCAACGTGCCGTCGGCATGAAAGATGGCGTCGTGGGAATCCTTCCAGCCTTGATTGGAAAGCCCCTCCTCGTTCGCCCGCTGGTACTCGATGAAACCGTCGCGATCGGGATCGCCCGGCCCGTCGATCCAGGCGAGCGCGGCCAGTACGTTCGGCCATAATTCGCGCAGCAATTCGGTGTCGCCGCTGCGTTCGGCATAGAGCCCGGCCAGCCATACGAACAGCGGCGTCGAATCCACGCTGCCGTAATAAAGGCCGAAGGGAATCTCGTGCAGCGCCGCCATCTCGCCGCCGCGCATCTCATGCAGAATCTTGCCGGGCTGGGCATCGGCCACGGGATCGTTGGTTTTCGCCTGATAGGCCGCGAGCCGGCGCAACACGCCGCGCGCCGTGTCGGGCGCGCACCACAGGAGCTCCATCGCCGTGATGAGACCGTCGCGCCCGAATGTCGTCGAGTACCAGGGAATGCCGGCGTAAGGGTAGTCGCCCTGCGCGGTCTGCGTATTCAGCATCGCGAGGTCGGCGGCAGAGCGGCAGAGCACTTCGTTGAAAACCTCGTTCGACGATTCGACCGCGGTAATCGCAGCACCCGCGGTCTTGAGATCGCGCGTGGCGGAGCGCACCGTGCGCGTGAACGACGGCGCCGGCGGCGCGCAATCGCACATCACCGCGAGATGGATCGACTGGCGCGCGTCGGGCGCAAGCCTCAAGCGGTAGGTCGCCAGGTTGGTGCGCAGATCGTCGGGCGGCGGATCGAATTGCAGGGCCGTCGAGCGCAGCCGGCCATCGAGCCCCTCATATTCGAGCGTGGCGCAATTGGCGGAAACGATCGCGACCCGCATGTGGCCGCGGCGCGCGCGCTGCATCCCGCGCACCTCGAACAGGTCGGCGAAATCGTTTGCGAAGGCAAGCGACAGGGTCAGCTCGACCGGATCGGTGCCGTGATTGCGCACGCCAAACCGGAAATAGGCCATGGCCTGCGAGAGGAACGTCGTGCGTGTGATGTGAACCGTGTTTCTCGCCAGCGCCAGATGGTTCCCGAAATAGATGTCCTGATTGGTCAGGTCGACGCGTAGCGCCGAATTATCGTCGCGCAGGCTGGCGCCGAGCAGCAGGGGCTCGCCTCCGTCGATCAGAAGCTGCAGACGCGACAGGTAGCGCGTGTCGCAGTGAAACACGCCGTCCGGTCCGGCCGCGACTTCGCCGATATCGCCGAAACTGTCCAGCACGGCGAAGGTGTCGTTGGACTTCAGACTGCGGCGCGGACGCGCCAACGGACCGGTCGCCGGGATGTAGAACGGGGTTTCCTGAACATGATCGACCGCGGTCGCGCTCAGCAAAACTGATTCACTCGACATTTGCGTCACCATTCTGGGGCCGGCCGAGGTCGCCGTCGGCAATGAATTCTCAACCATCGCAGGCGTTCGTGGCCAAACAAGTGCCGGCCGATTGCAAATGCCTACCGGTCTTTAACTCGGCAGGACCAAGATCGTTGAACCTGGCCGTTCTTTCGGGCGGCCGACGGGAGAATGTGCGGGCGACGGCGCCCGTAGTTCGGGGATCAAGCGTCATGACAAGAGCCATCGCAGCCCTTTCGGGCTCCGCGGCAGCGCGGCTGCCACGCCTCTTCATCGCTATCGGTCAATTCCTGTTGACGTTCTGGCACGAGATCAGCCGCGACGCGGTGCATCCGTACCGGCCCGAGCGCCACTATATGCGCGGGCCGGGACCCGCCTGGCGCGCCAAGCACGGCGGCTCACGGCAGTGAAGCATTCGCCGGCGCGTGCCGCCGGCGAAGCAGGGACCGGAATGACAATCCGATAGTACCGCCCTATTGTGCGGCCGGCCGGAACGGTCCGGGCCGCACGCAAAGGGCGCCAGGAATGCTTCGCGCAGCCATATTGGACGACTACCAGAACGTCGCGCTCGAGCTCGCCGACTGGTCGGCAGTCGCCAAGGATGTCGAGATCACGGTCTTCAACAAGCCGTTCGCGGGCCCGGACGAAGCCATCGAGGCTTTGCAGGGTTTCACGATCGTTGTCGGCATGCGCGAACGCACGCCGTTTCCGCGCAAGGTGATCGAGGCGCTGCCCGGCCTGAAACTCTTGATCACCACCGGGGCCAAGAACAATTCGTTCGACCTTAAGGCCGCCGCCGAGCGCGGCGTCACCGTCTGCGGCACTGGCGCCGTCGGCTCGCCCACCACCGGCATCGTGTTCGGCCTGATCCTGGAACTGACCCGCCGCATCGGCTTCGAAAACGCCCGCATGAAAGCGGGCGAGCCCTGGCAAGTGACGCTCGGACGAGATCTCGAAGGGCTCACCCTCGGCGTGGTCGGCCTCGGCAAGCTCGGCCAGCGCTCGGCCGCGGTGGCGAAAGCTTTCGGCATGAAGACGATCGCCTGGAGCCAGAACCTCACGCCGGAGAAGGCGGCGGAGGGCGGCGCCGACTATGTCTCGAAGGAAGACCTGTTTCGCCAGGCCGACGTCATCACCATCCACCTCGTGCTGAGCGAGCGTTCGCGCGGACTGATCGGCGCAGCCGAGCTCGGTTTGATGAAGAAGTCTGCCTATCTCATCAACACCGCGCGCGGACCGATCGTGGACGAGAGGGCGCTGATCGCGGCGCTGCAATCGCGCACGATCGCCGGTGCCGGGCTCGACGTATTCGACGTCGAGCCGCTGCCGCTCGCTCACCCGTTCCGCAAGATGGACAATGTGGCGATCACACCGCATCTCGGCTATGTCAGCGAGCAGAACTATCGCAAATATTTCCCCGATATCGTCGCAGACATCCGCGCCTGGCTCGATGGCAAGCCGGTGCGGGTGATCGGCGCGCCATAAAATGGTCACTGCCGCGTAGCGAACCATCCGCGGCGACGGGCGTTCCCCCTGCTCACCTAACGACAGGAGGGATCACGCATGAACAAAAAGTTCCTTACTTTGGCTGCCGCCGGCATATTGTTTGCCGTGACCGGTGTGGCATCGGCGCAATCGGCGCATGGTTCCGCAGGCATGCGCGGAGGCGCGTCGGCAAATACGCCGGGCATCCAAATGCACCAGAACGGTTCGGTGCAGGGAACGACCGGTGCCTCGGGCTATGCGCCGGGGTATAAAATGCGCACGCAAGGGTCCGTGAAGGGAACCACCGGTGCTTCCGGTTACGCTCCCGGCCACATCAAGTCGAACACGGGTGCCGGCGCCAGAGTGCGCGGCAACGCGAAGATCCGCTGATCGTTGTCAGTGATGAGGCCACCATTGCGATGATATCGCGATGGTGGCCTCGCTGTTATCTCGCCTCAAAGACCCAGCAATTTCGCCGCATTGTTATACGCCACGTCGGCGCGTTCATCCTCGCCGAGCGCCACCGTGTCCATGAAATGCCCTGCCTCCTCGGCGTTCTCGAACGGATAGTCGGCGGCGAACATCACTCGGTCGCGGCCGAGCGCGCCGAGCGCGCAGCGCAGCGGCTCGGCGGCGTAGACGCCGGACACAGTCACCACGATATTGTCCTTGATGTATTGCGACGGCGGTTTGGCGAGCTTGACGCCGTAAAGCTTGGCGCGGCTGTCGAAGCGCGACAAGAGATAAGGCAGCGTCTCGCCCATGTGGCCGAGCCCGACGCGCGCCTTGGGGAAACGGTCGAACAGCCCGCTGAATACCAACCGCAATGCGTGCGAGCCGGTCTCGAAGCCCCATTCCCAGGTCGCGCGGCGCAGCGCCGGAACGCCCGAGAGCACCGGCGCCGGCACCACCGGATCGGTCGGATGGATATAGATGAGCGCACTCAGCGCCTCCGCGCGCTCCCAGAACGGATAAAGCGCGGGATCGTCGAGATACTGGCCGTTGGTATGGCCGTTGATCATGGCGCCGCGGAATTTCAAATCGCGCATGCAGCGTTCGAGCTCGTCGACGGCCGCCTTCGGATCTTGTACCGCGATATGGGCGAAACCCGCATAGCGGTCCGGCCGCCTCTCGATTTCCACAGCCAGGAAGTCGTTCGCCTCGCGGGCTTTGCGCGTCGCCATTGCCGCATCGCGCTCGGCCTGCACGCCCGGGCCCGAGATCGAAAGCACGGCGCGCGCGATGCCGGCCCTGTCCATGCTCGCAAGCCGTAATTCGCCGAAGTCCGTGAGCCGCTTGAACAATTGCTCGACCACCGGCGCCGCCACCTCGGTCATGGTCGGCCGCCAATAATCGACCAGACCGGGCGACAGGAAATGTTCCTCGAGTGCGATCTTGCGGACCATGCGTTTCCCCATTCCGTCTGCGTCGGCAAGCGCCGGCAGAATTCTCTTTCCTGTGTATCGGATATTGAGCTATCGTGTCCCACGATGCAAGGCGGCTGAGATCGCCGGTCCATATTCAGGGTGGGAAGCGTCGATGAGCGATCGTCTGGTCACCAACGAAAAAAGTCAGGTTCAGGTGATCGCCCGCGCGGCCACCATCCTGCGCGCGCTGGAGGACGAAAACGCCGGGCTCAGCCTCGGGCAAATCGCGCAGCGCGTGAACCTCGCACGTTCGACCGTGCAGCGCATCGTCGCCGCGCTCGAGACCGAGAAACTGGTGATCGCCGCCACCCCGAACGGACGCGTGCGGCTTGGGCCCACGATCCTGCGGCTCGCGGCCTCCGTGCGCAGCGACTTTATCGCCATGGCGCGGCCGTTCCTGGAAAAACTGTCCGAGGAACTGCACGAGACCGTCGACCTTTCGACGGCGAAGAAGGATCACCTCGTGTTCATCGACCAGGTGATCGGCTCGCAGCGCCTGCGCACGGTGTCGGCGGTGGGCGAGACCTTCCCGCTCACCTGCACCGCCAACGGCAAAGCCTATCTCGCGCAGCTTTCCGACAGCGCGGTCGAGGCGCTGGTCGGCCGCAGCTACACCGCGCGCACGCCGAAGACGATCACCCGGCTCGACGCGCTCCTCGATGAACTGAAGACCGTGCGGCGCACCGGCGTCGCCTTCGATTGCGAGGAGCACACGCAGGGCATCTGCGCCGCCGGCGTCGCCATGCACGATCCGCTCGGCAATGCGGTGGCCATTTCGGTGCCGGTGCCGACCCACCGTTTCGTCAACCGCCAGGCACATATCGCCGAGCGGCTGCTCGCAACCAAGCGAG
The DNA here is from genome assembly GCA_021815055.1 of Pseudomonadota bacterium. GTDB lineage: Bacteria > Pseudomonadota > Alphaproteobacteria > Rhizobiales > Xanthobacteraceae > Pseudolabrys. The sequence goes on from JAKAHJ010000013.1 coordinate 19,719, forward strand.
CGATGGAGACGCACATGAATGCCTCCGCGGCGTGAGCGAACGTCTTACGCGCGGCGATAACGAAAACCGTTCCAGTCAACGAGCGCCGAAGCGCCCAGTCGAGAAGGAGGAAGCCGTGGCCACGAAAATTCGCGGCGTCACGTTCGAAGAAAACCTCAACAACAGCATGGGGCTCCAGTTCTACAACCTGTCGCACCGCTTCGGCTATCAGTCGCCGAACTGGCCCTATTTCGAGGACGTCAAGATCGAGCGCATTCATTACATGGCGAAGTCGGGCGTGCTGTCGCAGCGCATCACTACTTCGATGCACAACACCACGCATATCGACGCGCCCGCGCATGTCGTGCAGGGCACGCCCTTCATCGACGAGGTGCCGCTGCCCCACTTCTTCGGTTCCGGCATCGTGATCTCGATCCCGAAAAAGAAGTGGGAACAGATCACCTATGACGACCTCGAAAAAGCCGCCGGCAAAATCGTGCGCCCGCACGACGTGGTGATCGTCAACACCGGCTGGCACAAGCTCTACGAGGATTCGGAAGACTATTTCTGCCGCGCGCCCGGCTTCGTGCCGTCGGCCGGCCATTGGTTCGTGGAGAAGAAGGTCAAGGTCGTCGGCCACGACACGCAGGCCAATGACCATCCGCTCGCCACCGCCATCGGCCCGCAGCGCAACGGCCCCTTACATCCGCATCTCGCCGCCGAATACAAGGAATGGTCGGGCGGCCGCGACTGGAAGGACGACTTTCCGGAATGGGAACCGGTGCACCGCATTCTGTTCACCAACGGCATCCTCGGCATCGAAAATGTCGGTGGCGACCTCGACGCCGTCACCGGCAAGCGCTGCACCTTCGCCTATTTCCCCTGGAACTGGGATCGCGGCGACGGCTGCATCGTGCGTCTGGTCGCCATGATTGATCCGGAAGGCAAGTATCGCATCGAGCGCGGGGAGAAGTTCTGATGCACATCAAACGCTTCGCCGACGCGAAACCTTATGTCGCGCCCAACCACCGCGACTGCACGGCTCTGCGTCTGTTCGGCGCGGAAGCGGGCGGCACCAAAGGTCTGGTCGTCGGGCTATCGCATTTCCTGCCGGGCGGCGGCGCCGGTCCCGACGCCTCGCCGCCGGAGAAAGTGTACCTGGTGCTCTCGGGCGAGCTCACCGTGATCGTCGACGGCAAGGAGACGGTGCTCAAGCCGTTCGACTCCTGCGTCATCGAACCGAACGAGATGCGCGAGATCATCAACCGCGGCAACGAGGTCTGCACGATCGCCGTCGCAGTGGCCATGCCGCCGGCGAAATAACTGAGCAACAACAATACCGGTGTCATCGCCCGCGCAGGCGGGCGATCCAGTAACCACCGGCGTTCGTGATTACTGGATGCCCCGCCTTCGCGGGGCATGACAGCGGAGAAGAAACACCATGTCCGAAGCCTTTTTGCAGAACCCCCTCTCCCTTTTCGACATCAAGGGCAAGACCGCCATCGTCACCGGCGCTTCGGGCGCCTTCGGGTCGCTTGCGGCCAAGACGCTCGCGGGCGCCGGCGCCAATGTCGTGCTGGCGGCAAGCAAGCAGGACGATCTGAACCGACTCGCCGCGGCCTGCGCAGCGCTCGGCGCCAAGACCGCCAGCGTCGCGCTGCGGCCGTCTTCGGAAGAAAACTGCGACGGGATCGTCAATGCCGCGGTCGAGAAATTCGGCGGCGTCGACATTCTGGTGGTGGCCGGCGGTCTCAACAAGGTTTCGAAAATCGTCGACCAGAAGCCGGAAGACTTCCTCGACGTGATGGACGCCAATGTCACGCAGTCCTGGCTGATGGCGCGCGCGGCCGGCAACCAAATGTTGAAACAAAACCGCGGCGGCAAGGTGATCCTCACCTCATCGGCGCGCGGCTTGCTCGGCCATCCGGCCGGCTACACCGCCTATTGCGCCTCCAAGTCGGCGGTCGACGGCATCACTAAGGCGCTCGGCTGCGAATGGGGCGAGACCGGCATCACCGTCAATGCGCTCGGCCCGACCGTCTTCCGTTCGCCGCTGACGGCGTGGATGTACGAAGACACCGAACGGGCGCAGACGGTGCGCAAGGGTTTTCTCGCGCGCGTGCCGAAGGGCCGTCTGGGCGAGCCGGAAGATCTCGCGGGGCCGCTCTTGTTCCTCGCCTCCAAGGCGTCGGATTTCTACACCGGCCACATCCTCTACGCCGATGGCGGCTATACGGCGGGGTGATGCGATGGCACATGCGCATCCTCGTGTCCTGGGCGCGGCGCAGCACGCAATGATGCGGCGCAGACCCGGGACCGTTACGGGTTCGGAGCTTGGTACGGTCCCGGATCAGCGGTGCACCGCTCCGCTTTGCTACGCGCTGCACCGCGTCCGGGACACGAGGCTGCACGATGAGTAAACCACGCATCGCCGTCATCGGCGCCGGCTTGATGGGCCACGGCATCGCACAAGTGTTCGCGCTCGCCGGACACGATGTGACGATCTATGACTCCTTCGAGAAGACGCTGGCGACCGCGAAGCAACGTATCCTCGCCAATCTCAAGGACCTCGGCGGCGATCAAAGCGCGGTCGAGCGTGTGACGCCGGTCGCCGGCCTCGCGGCGGCGGTGCGCGACGCCGCCTATGTGGTCGAAGCGGTACTCGAAGATCTGCCGCTCAAACAAAAACTGTTCGCGGAAATCGAACAGCACGTCCGCTCCGACACCATCCTCGCCAGCAACACCTCGGTCATACCGATCACCGGCATCATGCAGGGTCTGAAGCGGCGCGAGCGCGCGCTCGGCACCCACTGGTGGAATCCGCCTTACCTCGTGCCGCTCGTCGAAGTGATCGAGACGCAATGGACCGCGCCCGAAGCCGTCGCCTTCACCATGAAACTGCATGCCGACGCCGGCAAGAAGCCCGCGCATGTGAAGAAGGACGTGCCGGGCTTCATCGGCAACCGGCTGCAACATGCGCTGTGGCGCGAGGCGGTGTCGCTGGTCGAGAACGGCATCTGCGACGCCGAGACCGTGGACACCGTCATCAAGGCCGCGTTCGGCCGCAGGCTCGCCGTGCTCGGGCCGCTGGAGAATGCCGACATGGTCGGCACCGATTTGACGCTCGCGATCCACAAGACCGTGCTGCCGGCGATCGACTCGAGGCCGGGCCCCTCACCTTATCTCGAAAAGCTCGTCGCCGAGGGCAAGCTCGGCTTCAAGTCCGGCGAAGGTTTCCGCAAATGGCCGCCCGAGCAGCAGGCTAAATTGCGCGCGAAAGTACTCGAGCATCTGAAGAAAGCGAGAGAGGAAGACGCGAAAACGGCGAAGGAATGACGCTTCTCCTCAAATATCCTGCCGCACCCACTCGCTCTGCACGTCGGCGCACCAGTTGCCGACATTCCACTGGCCCCAGGCGCCGAGACCGCTGAGCTCATTGGGTCCGCAATAGACCGGTACATGGACCACAGAGAGGCCGTCATGCTCGTGCGCGCTCTTTAAAGCCCTGCGCAGGCTTTCGGCATCATTGCCGCCGCAGATTGCGAGCACGCCCGCGACCGAACCTGCAAGCTGAACGTAATCGACCGCGACGCGGTCATTGGTGCGGAACTCGTTGTTGTATTGCGCGAGTTGCAGGCCGCTGATCGCGGCCATGCGGCGGTTGTCGAAGAGCACAATCATTCCACGCACGCCGTGCTCGACCGCGTCGATCAGCACCTGCGGGTTCATCATGAAGGAACCGTCGCCGGTGAAGGCGATGGAATAACGCGGCTTCTCGGCCAGCGCCGATCCGACCAGCGCGCTGACCGCGAAGCCCATATAGGACGCACCGGTCTCCGTGTAGGTGTCGAAGGTCGCGTCGTCCTCCACGATCTGGAAGCCGTTGGCCTGCACATCGCCGGCGTCGAAGAACTTGGCCGCGCCGATTTCCTTGGCGAAGTCGGCGACGACCTTGATAGCGGCCGGCTGCGGCAGCACCGGCTTCTGCCAGACCTCGTCATTGAGCGGCGGGCAGGCGAAGCGCTGGGCCTTGTACGCCGCCCATTCCGCCTTTTTGCCCGCGCAGGCGTCGAGCCAGGCGCGCTTGTTCTTGGCCGCGTTCGCCGCTTCCAGCTTCGCCGCCAGCCGTTCGGCCACCGCGCCGATGTCACCGACCAGCGCCACGGTCTTGTTGTAATGCAGCGCGTCGGCAAGATCGCCGTTGATATTGATGACGCCTTGAGCGTTCTTGTAGCCGATGCCAGAGCAATCGGCCTGACACACCGCGCGCGAGCCGATGACGATCAACAGCTCGGCCTCGGACATTGCGAAATTGCCGCTGATCGAACCCTTCGAGCCGCCGACATGCATGTTCTGCGCATGCGCGTCGGGCAAGACGCCGGTCGAGCCGGGCGAGAGCACGACCGCGGCACCCGCGGCTTCCGCCAGCCGGCGCACGGCGGCATCGTGGCCGCGCGTGCCGCCGCCGGCTTTGATGGCGACTTTGCCGGCTTTGGCGATCATCGCGGCGGCCTCGTCGAGCGCACTGTCGTCGGCGGGCGCGAGCTTCGGCAGGTCGGGACGCGCCGGCAGCGCGGCGAGGTTGACCGTCACGCGCGCCGGCTGCGTATTGAGCGGGAGCAGCAGGTAGAACGGCCCGGCGCGATAGGGATGGTTCACGCACAGCGCGCCGCGCCGCAGCGCATCGCGCAGGCCTTCCGGCGTGTGCAGCACATAGGACTGGCCGAGGATCGCGGTCATGCGGCCGAACAGGCCCTGCTCCTCCTTCGGCACCTGCTGCATGTTGTAACCTTCGCCGAAGGTCGTCTCGTCGCCGTAGATGTGATAGACGCCGACGCCGTTCGAAGCCGCCGCCAGCGAACCGGCGAAGGCCTGCAAGGCGCCGGGACCGATCGAGGTGATGACCGCGCACAATTCGCCGTATTGCCAGCGCAGGGCGGTCGCGGCATGCGCCATCTCCACCTCGTTGCGGCAATTGACCGTGCGGGTCGCGCCCTCCTCCTCATAGACACGCAGCACTTCGCCGAGATCGGTCGAGCCGTGACCGAAGATGGCGAAGTACTTGCGCACCCCCTGTTTCATCAGCCCGAGCACGAGCGCTTCGGAAAGCGTGCAATCGACGAGCTTCGGCAACGCGCCCGTGGCGAGCGCCTGTTCCACGCCGCCGGCCTCAACGAGTGCGCGAGCGCGTGCTCGCATCTGCCGGCGGCTGTCGCTCTCGGGGCTCCGCGTCAGCATTGCTTCTCCTTTACTTCGCGTTCGCCGCGGCGGCTTTCAGGATCGGGTTCCAGCGCGCGATGTCGGTCTTGAGAACATTGGCGAGCACCGCCGGACCCCGGTCGGCCTTGGACGGTACCGTGCCGCCGAGCTCTACCATGCGCTTCTGCAAAGCCGGATCGTCGAGCGCCTTGTCGAGCGCGGCGGAAAGCTTGTCGACGATCGGCTGCGGCGTGCCCTTCGGCGCGAACACCGCGCTCCAGATATTAATGCCGTATTGCGGATCGCCGACCTCCTTGGCCGAGGGCACGTCGGGCAGCGCCGGCGAGCGCTTATTGCCGGAAACGACATAGGCCTTTACCGTTCCGCCCTTGATCGCGCCCTTCACGCTGACGACCTGCTCGCAGAAGAAATCGACGTGACCGCCGATGACGTCATTGAGCGCAGGTCCGGTGCCGCGATAGGCGATTAGGCTCGGCTTGAGGCCGAGCTGCGAGGTGAACAGGAGGCACGCCATGTGCGAGGACGAGCCGACGCCGCCATGGGCCTGCTTCACGGCATCGCCGTTCTTCTTCAGATAGGCGACGAATTCCTTGAAGTCCTTCGCGGGAAAATCCTTGCGGGCGACGATCGCGGCCGGCGCGTGCAGCGTCAGCCCGATCGGCGCGAAGTCCTTGGTCGAATCGTATTTCAGGTTGGCATAGAGCGCCGGCGCCGACACGTGCGAGCCCATGCTGGCGGCGAGCAAGGTGTAGCCGTCGGGCTTGGCTTCGGCGACGCGCGCGGTGCCGATGGTGCCGCCGGCGCCGCCGACATTCTCGATGATGATGCTCTGGCCGAGCACCTTGCTCATGCCGTCGGCAACGATGCGGGCGACCACGTCGCTCGGCCCGCCGGCCGGATAGGGAACGATCATGGTGATCGTGCGCGCCGGATAGTTCTCCGCCGTCGCAGGCCCGCCCGCGAGCAGAGCAAGTGCGGCGATGGCGCCGTAGATGTACTTCTTCATGAGATCCTCCCTCGGTTTTGCATTTTGTGGGCCAACTCACTCCGCCGCCTGTGCCGCGATCCGGTTGCCGCGCTCTTTCTCGCGGATCGCCATCAGCACCTTCTCCGGCGTCGCCGGCAGATCGAGGATGCGCACGCCGACCGCGTCGTAGATCGCATTCATGACGGCGGGAATCGTCGGCACCATGGCCGGCTCGCCGATGCCCTTGACGCCGAGCGGACCGATCGGATCGGGATCCTCGACGATAATCGAATTCACCTTCGGCACGTCGAGCGAGGTCGGCAGGATGTATTTGGCGAAACCGTGCGTCGTGGTGTGGCCGTCCTTGAGCTGGTAGTCCTCCATCAGTCCCTGCCCGAGCGCCTGCACCACGGCGCCCTCGATCTGGCCTTCGACCCCCTGCGGATTGACCGCGCGGCCGACATCGTGCGCGGCCCAGATGCCGAGCACCTGCACTTCGCCGGTGACGGTGTCGACCTCGACCTCGGCCACCTGACAACCATACACATAGGCCTGCCAGGGACGCCCCGAACCGTCGCCGCCTTTGCCGTCGGCGATCGCGGTCGTGTCGGTGCCGAAACTCGCCGAGCCGACCGGCACCACGCCGCGGCTTTTCGCGGCATGCACCGCCTCGCCCATGGTAATGCGGTGATTGGTGTTTTCGGCCCAGATCTCGCCGTTGCCGCAGCGGATCGTGTCGGCGGCGACATCCCACAGGCCGGCCATCACATCGACCAGCCGTTTCCGCGCTTCGCGCGAGGCGAGCGCGACGGCGTTGCCGATCATGTAGGTCTGGCGCGTGGCGCCGGCATGCGCGGCTTCGGGGCTGCGCGCGGTGTCGTTGTCGCCGATCACGACATGCTCCGGCTTCACGCCCATCTCGTGCGCGGCGATCTGCGCCAGCACGGTGAGGATGCCCTCGCCGATCTCGGTGACGCCGGTGACGATCTTGGCCGAGCCGCCGTCGTCGATCTCGGCCCAGGCGGCGGCGCGATCCACCGTCGCGGTGCGCGCGATGCCGTACCAGCAGGCCGCCATGCCTCGTCCGCGTTTACGGGCCATTATTCCGCTGCCTCTTG
>JAKAHJ010000014.1 GCA_021815055.1 Pseudomonadota bacterium
CTTGCGGGGGAGGGTGGACGTGAGCGAAGCGAGCGGCCGGGTGGGGGACTCATTCGGCGAGACCCCACCCGGCCCGCCTTCGCTCACGCTTCGGCGGGCTACCCTCCCCTTTCAGGGGAGGGATAAGAAAGAAACACCATGCCCAACAAACATCGCGGCGAAATCGAAGCGGAGATCGGCGGCGCGCGGCGCCGGCTGGTGCTCACGCTCGGCGCGCTCGCCGAACTGGAAGACGCCTTCGGCGCCGGCGATCTGGTCGCACTGGCCGAACGCTTCGGCGCGGGCCGGCTGACGGCGCGCGATCTCACGCGCATCATCGGCGCGGGCTTGCGCGGCGCGGGCGAGAGCGTGAGCGACGACGAGGTTGCCGCCATGGCGGTCGACGGCGGCGCGCAGGGCTATGTGCGCATCGCCGCCGCGCTGATCGCAGAGACCTTCGGGGAATGAGCATGCCACCGTTCCCCTGGAAGCAGGCGATGGGCTTTGGCCTCGGCGTGCTGCGGCTGTCGCCCGATGAATTCTGGCGCATGACGCCGCGCGAATTGTCCGCCGCCATCGAAGCGGTGACGGGGGCGCGCGCGCCGCTCGATCGCGCCGCCTTGTCCGAACTGATGCGGAGATATCCCGATGAGCTTCGTCGATAATGGCGCAACGAGCGCCGGCAATCTCGCGTCCGCGCTCGACGGCCTGCAGGTGAAGACCGAAGGCCTGGTGATCGGCGCCAACGCCTTTTCGAGCGCGATGACGCGTGCCTTCACGCAGGCGGCCGTCGGCGGCAGGCAGTTCGACGACGTGCTCAAATCGCTGGCATTGCGGCTGTCGAGCCTCGCCGTCACCCAGGCATTCAAACCCTTCATGCAGGGCATTGTCGGCGGACTCGGCGATTTCTTCGGCGGCACGTCGGCGTTCGCCACGCGAGTCGGAACGGCCCCGGCAGGCACTGCGTCTGCGGTCAGTGCCGCCGGCTCTGGACCCCGCGCTGCGGCGGCGGCGCCCATCGTCACGGTGCAGATCGCCACGCCCGATGCCGCGAGCTTCCGCCGCTCGGAAGCCTATGTCACCGGCCAGATCGCGCGTGCCGTGGCGCGCGGGCAGCGCGGGATGTGAGAGGCAATCATGGCAGCCTTCCACGAAGTCCTGTTTCCGCTCGATATCGCGCTGTTCAGCGCGGGCGGCCCGCAGCGGCGCACCGACGTGGTCGCGCTCGGCTCGGGCGCGGAGGAACGCAATGCGCGCTGGGCGCATTCGCGAAGGCGCTACGACGCGGGCTATGGCGTGAAGACCTTCGATGCGCTGTCGCAGGTCGTCGCCTTTTTCGAGGAGCGGCGCGGGCGGCTTTACGGTTTCCGCTGGCGCGACCGGCTCGATCATTCGTCGGCCGCGCCCGATGCGGCGGTGAGCCCTACCGATCAAACAATCGGCACGGGTGATGGCACGAGCGCGGTGTTTCAGCTCGGCAAGACCTACGGCTCGTTCTATTCGCCCTATCGGCGGCCGATCGCCAAGCCGGTGAGCGACAGCGTGCGCGTGGCGGTCGATGGAATGGAAGCCGCGCAAGGTTCGGCCTTCACGCTCGACGCGACGGCGGGCACGGTGACCTTTCAGGCCGGGCATATCCCGGCCAATGGCGCTGACGTCACCGCCGGTTTCCTGTTCGACGTGCCGGTGCGCTTCGACACCGATTATCTGGAAGTCGATCTCTCTGCATTCGCCGCGGGTGCTATTCCGAAGATCCCGCTGGTGGAGATCAGGCCGTGAGAACAATTCCCACCGCCTTACAGGCCAAGCTCACTTCCGGCGTCACCACGCTATGCCGCTGCTGGCTGATCACGCGCGGCGACGGCGTGACGCAGGGCTTCACCGATCACGACGAGGATGTCGTGGTGGGCGCCGTGACCTGCCGCGCCGGCAGCGGACTGTCAGGCACGGAGGCCACACAGAAATTCGGGCTTGCGGTCGGCGGCTCGGAGCTTTCCGGCGCGCTCGCCGACGATACGCTCAACGAGGACGATCTGGCGGCCGGCTTCTACGACGCGGCCGCGGTCGAGCTGTGGCTCACCGACTGGAGCGAACCGGCTTTGCGCGTTTTGCTGGCCAAGGGTTCGCTCGGCGAAATCAAGCGCCAGGGTCCGGCCTTCACCGCCGAACTGCGCGGGTTGAGCCAGCGGCTGGCGGAAAATACCGGACGTCTCTATACCGCGACCTGCGCGGCCGATCTCGGCGATACGCGCTGCACGATCGATCTCGCGGGGGCGGTCTATCGCGGCAGCGGCGCGGTGCTCGCGCTGTCGGCCACGTCGCTCTTTTCGGCGAGCGGGCTTGCCGCGTTCGCCGACGGCTGGTTCACCGCCGGCAAGCTCACCTTCACGAGCGGCGGCAATGCCGGCGTCGGCATGGATGTCAAAACCCATCGCAACAATAGCGGCGTGAGTTTCGAACTCTGGCAGGCGATGCCGCAGCCGATCGCGCCGGGCGATACTTTCATCGTTACCGCCGGCTGCGACAAGCGCTTCGCTACCTGCCGCGATCGTTTCACCAATGTCGTCAATTTCCGCGGATTTCCGCACATCCCGGGCAACGATTTCGTCGTTCGCTATCCGGTGCCGGGCGATCCCGGGAATGACGGGCGGAGTATGAACGTGTGACGCGTGTCCCGGACGCGGTGCAGCGCGTAGCCCTCGCGTAGCGGTGCACCGCAGATCCGGGACCGTTCCAAATTCTGAATCCGTAACGGTCCCGGGTCTGCAGCGCACCACTTCGTGCTGCGCTGCGCCCGGGACACGCCAGATTGAACGCCCATGCCTCTCACCCGCACCGCCATCGTCGACGAAGCGCGATCTTGGATCGGCACGCCGTACCGGCATCAGGCCTCGCTCAAACATGTCGGTTGCGATTGTCTCGGCCTCGTGCGCGGCGTCTGGCGCGCAACGATGGGCACCGAGCCGGAGCGCACGCCGCCTTATGCGGCGGGCTGGGCGGAAGCAGCGTCGGGCGAACCGCTGGCGGAGGCCGCGGCGCGCCATCTTGTGCCGGTCGATCGTGATGCGTTCTGTGCCAGCGACGTCTTGCTGTTCCGCTGGCGCAAGCATTTGCCGGCCAAGCATATGGCGATTGTCACCGCGCCTGACTTGATGGTGCACGCGCATGACGGCGCTTGCGTCGCGGAAGTCGCCATCGCGCCCTGGTGGCGAAGGCGGCTGGCTTATGCGTTCCGGTTTCCCGGCGTGGTGGACTGACTCTTGTCCCGGGCGCGGCGCAGCGTGAAACGCTGTGACGCAGACCCGGGACCCAGCTTTCTTGCGCAATCGGGGTCCCGGGTTAGCAGCACAACATTTCATGTTGCGCAGCAGCCGGGACACGAGACTGTGCCTTTCTTGAGATACTGAACCATGGCCGCACTACTTCTTTCAGTCGCCGGCGGCGCTGCGGGCGGTGCCCTGTTCGGCTCTGCCGGCGCGATCGTCGGACGCCTCATCGGCGCGCTCGCCGGCAACGTCCTCGACCGCGCGCTGTTCGGACAACGCACGGTCGACGGCCCGCGCCTGTCCGACCTGCAAATCATGGCCTCGACCGAAGGCGCGCCGATCCCGCGTCTTTACGGCCGGGCGCGGCTCGCCGGACAGGTGATCTGGGCAACCGATCTCGAAGAAGTGGTCGGCTCGTCGTCGGATGGCGGCAAAGGCATGGGCGGCTCGAGCACCACCACCACGACCTACTCTTATTTTGCCAATTTGGCGGTCGGCCTGTGCGAAGGACCGATCGGCACCGTGCTGCGCATCTGGGCCGACGGCAAGCCGCTCGATCTGACCGATATCGCCATGCGCATCCACACCGGCGGGGAAACGCAGACGGCCGATCCGTTGATCGTCGCCAAGGAAGGCAGCGCGCCGGCCTATCGCGGGCTCGCTTACGTGGTGTTCGAGCGGCTGCCGCTCGCCGATTTCGGCAACCGCCTGCCGCAACTGTCGTTTGAAGTGGTGCGCCCGATCGGCGCGCTCGAGCGCATGGTGCGCGCGGTGACGCTCATTCCGGGTGCGACCGAGTTCGGCTACGAGCCTGACACGGTGACGCAGACGCTCGGACCCGGGCAGTCTGGTCCGGAGAACCGCCACGTCTTCCAGGCGCCGTCGGATGTGATCGCTTCGCTCGACGAATTGCAGGCGCTCGCGCCCAATCTCGAGCGCGTCGCGCTGGTGGTGTCGTGGTTCGGCACCGATCTGCGCGCCGGCGCATGCCGGATCGTGCCCGCAGTCGACAATGCGATTAAGCAGACCGCGGATTTGACCTGGTCGGTGGCGGGCGTCGACCGTTCGACCGCACGCGTGGTCACGCAGATTGACGGCCGCGCCGCCTATGGCGGCACGCCGTCCGACCGGAGCGTGAGCGACCTGATCGCCGAGCTGAAGGCGCGCGGGCTGAAAATTACGCTCTATCCCTTCGTGATGATGGATATTCCGCCCGGCAATGCGCTGCCGAACCCTTGGGACGGCGTGGCGTCGCAGCCGGCCTTTCCCTGGCGCGGCCGCATCACCTGCGATCCGGCGCCGGGGCGGCCAAGTTCGCCGGATGGGACGGCGGCGGCTGCGGCGCAGGTCGACGCCTTCTTCAGCGGCGGCAGCGACATCTGGAACTACCGCAATTTCGTGCTGCACTATGCGACGCTGGCGGCGGCGGCCGGCGGCGTCGATGCTTTCCTCATCGGTTCCGAACTGCGCGCGCTCACGCGTGTGCGCTCGAGCTCCGGCGTCTATCCGGCGGTGAACGCGCTCACGACGCTGGCCGCCGACGTGAAGGCGATCGTAGGCCCCGGCACGATCGTGACCTATGGCGCCGACTGGACCGAATACGGCGCGCATGTCGTCGATCCGGCGGCGAACGAAGTGCGCTTTCCGCTCGATCCGCTGTGGGCGAGCAGCGCGATCGGCTGCATCGGCATCGACTATTACGCGCCGCTCGCCGACTGGCGCGACGGCGCCGCGCATCTCGATCGCGCGCTCAGCGACAGCCAATACCGGCTCGATTATCTCGCCGGCAATCTCGCGCGCGGCGAAGGCTATGATTGGTACTACGCCGACGCCGCCGCGCGCGATGCGCAAACACGCACGCCGATCGCCGACGGTCTCGGCAAGCCGTGGATCTTCCGGCAGAAGGACATCCGGAGTTTCTGGTCCGAGTTGCATTACGAGCGCGCCGGCGGTGTCGAGCTTGCGAACCCGACCACCTGGGTGCCGCAATCGAAACCGGTCTGGCTCACCGAGTTCGGTTGTCCGGCGGTCGACAAGGGCGCCAATCAGCCGAGCGTGTTTCCCGATCCGAAATCGTCGGAGTCGGGCGCACCCTATTTCTCGACCGGCACGCGCGACGACCTGATCCAGCGCCGCTGTCTGCAAGCCGTGCTCGGCGCGTTCGATCCCGCGTTCGGCGATGCCTCGCTCAATCCGGTATCGAACGTCTATGGCGGACGCATGATCGCGCCCGACGCGATCCATCTGTGGACCTGGGACGCGCGGCCGTTTCCGGCCTTTCCCGCCGACAGCGATGCCTGGGGCGACGGCGCCAATTGGGAGACCGGGCATTGGCTCACCGGACGCTTGGGTTCGGCGCCGATGGACAGCCTCGTTACGACTATTCTCGCGGACAGCGGCGTGAGCGACTGCGACACGAGCGATCTCGGCGAGGGGCCGGACGGCTATGTAGTCGACCGCCCGATGCCGCCGCGCGACATGCTCGATCCGCTGGCGCTCGCCTTCGCATTCAACGCGGTCGAGCAGGACGGCGTCCTGCGCTTCATCCGGCGCGGCGGCGCGCCGGCCCTCGAACTGCTCGAAGACGATCTCGTGCTGCCGGAGGAAGGCGTGCCGGCGCAGCTCACGCGCATGCAGGAAAGCGAGCTGCCGCGCGAAGTGACGATCGGCTATCTCGACCTCGGCTCCGATTATCAGAATGCCGCCGCCGCGTCGCGCCGGCTGGCCGGGCTTTCCACGCGCACGGCGCATGCCGATCTCGCGATGGTGAGCGAGGACGCCGCGGTGGCGCGGCGTGCCGAAATCTGGCTGCAGGATTTGTGGACGGGGCGTGAGAGCGCCGAATTCGCGCTGCCGCCGAGCCGGCTCGCGCTGATGACCGGTGACGTGATTGCCGTGACCCTCAATGGACGGCGGCGCTATGTCGAGATCGAGGAGCTGAGCGACACCGAGAGCCGCGCCATCGGCGCGCGCTCGATCGAACCCGATGTGTTCGCGTTGACGCGCGGGCGTGCACGCCGGCGCGCGCCGGCGCGGCCGTCGGCCTTGGCGCCGCCTTATGCGCTGGTGCTCGACCTGCCGGCATTGAACGCCAAGCAGCCGCCGGTGCTGGCGCGGCTTGGCGTTTTTTCCAATCCCTGGCCGGGGCCGGTCGCGGTGTGGTCATCGAGCGACGGCAACAGTTTTACGCGGACGCTGGTCGTCCCGGCGCCGAGCACGATGGGCCGGACGCTCGACGACCTGCCGGCGGGGCCGACCGCGCGCTGGCACAATGCCGGCTTCCGTGTGCAGCTCTATGGCGGCGCATTGTCCGCGGTGGCGGAGCGCCGCTTGTTGGCGGGCGCCAATGCCGCGGCCGTGCAGCGCGCCGGCGGGGCCTGGGAGGTGATCCAGTTCGCCGGGGCCGAGCTCGTCGGCGACCGCACCTATTTGTTGTCGCGCCTGTTGCGCGGGCAGGCCGGCAGCGAATGGGCGATGGGTTCGCCGCTTGCCGCGGGCGCTCCCTTCGTGCTGCTCAACGACAATGTCGCGACGCTGGCCCGCGGGCTCGACGCGCTCGAGCGGACCTTGCAGTTGCGGGTGGTTGCCGCCAACCGCAATTACGGCGATCAAAGCGCGCTCGCGCTCAGCGCGACGCCGCAGGCGACCGCGCTCATGCCGCTGGCGCCGGTGCATCTGTCGGCGCAGCGCGGCGGCAGCGGCGTGACCATTCGCTGGATCCGCCGCACGCGCATCGACGGCGATAGCTGGGTCGGCGAGGTACCGCTCGGCGAGGACAGCGAAAGCTACACCGTCGACATCCTTTCCGGCAGCACGGTGGTGCGCACGCTTCAATCGGCGAGCCCGAGTGTGCTCTACGCCGCCGCCGCCGAGATCGCCGACTTCGGCGCGCCGCAGGCGAGCCTCACCGTCCGCATCGCGCAAGTCTCGGCGACGGTCGGACCGGGGATCGCGGCGCAAGCAACAATCGCACTCTGAAAGGCCAGCATGACCGATACGCCCCGACTGTCGCTGCCGGTGATCGAAGCCGCGCAGGCGCAAAAGCACGTCACCCATAACGAAGCGCTCACGCTGCTCGATGCGCTCACGCAGCTCGCGGTCGAAAGCTGCGCGCTCGCCGCGCCGCCGGGTTCGCCGGCGGAGGGCGCCTGCTACATCCCGGCAAGCGGCGCGAGCGGCGCCTGGAGCGGCTGGGACGGCGCCATCGCGCAATTCAACGGCGGCGGCTGGCAGCGCCTCTCGCCGGTGTCCGGCCTGAAGGCCTGGGTGAAGGCCGAGCGGCTCACGCTCACTTACGAGGACAATGTCTGGCGCGACGGCATTGCACTCACCGCCAATGGCGGGCGCGTCACGCTGCGCGCCAAGGAAGAAGAACTGACGCTCGCCGGCGCCTATGTCGAGACGGCGGACGCGGCCTTCATTCCGGATCGCGCGGTCGTATTCGGCGTCGCCGCGCGCACGACACTGGCGATCACCGGCGCGACGTCTTACGGCGTGGGCGTCGCGAGCAATACGACACAGTTCGGCGACCTCATCGGCGTGGCGCTCGGCTCGAGCAATATCGGGGCGATCGGCCCGGCCGGGTTCTATGCCGACACCAAGGTCCGCGTGACCGCCAATGGCGGCAATTTCACCGCCGGCAAGGTGCGCCTCGTCGTCTATTTCCTGGAAATGTCCGCGCCGACCGCATGAGGCGCCGTACCAACGCAAGGAACTGATCCATGCAGCCTGTCATTGAAACCGAGCCGATCGTGGAGACGCGCGGCGACGACTGGATCTGGCCGTTCGTGCTGGCCGACGCCAACGATGTGCCGATCGATCTTTCCGGCTGTGCCTTCGACGGCGCGGCGATCCGATGGCGCGACGGCGCGCTTGCGCTCACGCCCGGCAACGGCCGGCTCGCGGTCAATGCGCCGGCGGGCGCGATCACCATCACGATTGCGCGCGCCGACACGCTTACCGTACCGGACGGCCGGCGCGCGCGCGCGGTGTTGCCGATCGTCGACACGCTCGATCGCAAATCCACGCTGCTCCTCATCCCGGTTCAGGTTATCGCTCCATGACGCAAGACATCCGCACCATCCGTATCGCTACGCAGGGCCCGGCCGGACCGCAGGGACCTGCCGGCCCGCAAGGCGCGGCCGGCGCAACGGGCGCCACCGGCCCGCAAGGACCGGCCGGGCCGCTCGCCGCCGACGTTTCGACCGAGAACATTGCGGGTACGATCTATACGATCGCGGCCTCCGATCTCGGCAAGCGCAAGCGCACCACCGGCGCGAGCGCGGTCACGATCACGCTGCCGAACAGCCTCGAACAAGGCTTCTCGTTCCTCATCTGCCAGGCCGGCGCGGGGCAGGTGTCGTTTTCGGCGGCCCCGGGTGCGACGCTGCGCAATCGCGCGGGATATTCGAAGACCGCCGCGCAATGGTCGGAAGTATCGCTCACCGTCGACAGCAATTCCGGCGGCGCATCGGCCGTTTGGGTCTTGAGTGGAGACACCGGGCCATGACATCGGTTGCTTACGGCATCGCCATGCCGGCGAGCCGCGGCGTGCTCGGCCGGCCGTTTCCGCTGCTCATCGATCGCCTGTCGGCCGCACCGACCGCCGCCTTCGCGACCTTCCGCTTGACATGGGCCTATGCAGGCGCGTGCATCCGGGTCCGGCGATCGTCCGACAATGTCGAGCAAGACATCGGCTTCGTCGGCAGCGCGCTCGACACGGCGGCTCTTCTGTCATTCTGCGGCGCTGGCGACGGTTTTGTCGCCAAATGGTACGACCAGAGCGGCAACGCGCGGCATCTCGCGCAAGCGAACGCCGGACTTCAGCCGCGAATCGTGTCGGCGGGTGCCCTCATTACGACGATCAACGGTCTGCCCTCGGTTCAGTTCAACGGTGCAAACAATTATCTGGCGGGCATTGCGCTGAGCAATTACGTCGCAGCATCGAACTACACGACGATAGCGCTGTCGCGGCCAAGCGCCGGTAGTGCATCGGACAGTGGCTATCTGCCCGGTCCCTTCAACGATACCCTCGGCTATTACTGGCACGGGTTCGGCGCCACGAAATTCGTTGCCGGTCACTTGAACGGCGGCAATAGGCAAATTTCAACGCCGGCGAGCTATCCAAATACCTTCGTTTCGACGCACCTGTTCGACGGGACGGCTCGGAAAGGCTGGATCAACGGAGGAGCGGCGACGAGTATTGCCGACACGCTCGGCATTCAGAACTCCTCATCCAATATCCAAATGGCGAGGGCCAGCACCGCTTACATGAACGGTGCCCTGGCGAGTGCTCTCACCTTCAACAGCGCGATTTCGCTTTCCGATCTCAATATGATCGGCGCTGGCTTCGCGACCAAGGGCGGCGTGACGTGGACGACGGCGACGTGAGCTCCGGAGCGTCCGCAACGCTTAAAGATGTTGGAGCCTTAGCGGAGTGAGGATCAACGGATCAATTCGGCGATGCCGTATTCCGGATCGCCCGAAAGATCGTGATCGGCCCCGAGGTAGCGAATGCGGCGACGTGACCGGCTCAGCGCAGCCAACAAATCGGAGAAAGATACTCCGTTCCGTTCCCATGCGAACGGGTGTAGCTCGCAGAGGATCGTCGCGTCCGACGACAGTAGTTGCTGAGCCCCGCGAAGGACATGCACTTCGGCGCCTTCGACATCGATCTTGATCAGGTTTGGGGAGAGTTTCGCTCGCGCTACATAAGCGTCCAATGTCGTGAGGGGAACGATTACGGCGTGCTCGGCCGGGTCGGTCGAATCGCCGTCTAACGAAGACCTGGCGCCTCCCCTGGCGAAAAAAGTCGCGCTACCCTCGCGGTCCGCGCAAGCCGATTCTTCTATGACTACTGCGGCGACTCCGGGGTTCAGCGCAATGTTTTCTTGAAGCACCCTGCGGGCCGATGGTTCCGGTTCGAATGCAACAACTTGGCCGCGCGCTCCGCAACGCGCCGCCATGATCAACGTGGTCGATCCCACATTTGCCCCGACGTCGACGGCACTCGATCCCGGTTGTAGGCGCGAGCACATCGTGAGCGTCTGTAAAGCGTCGAATCTTGCGCTATTCTCTTGGGCTTCCGCAAATCGCATTCGGACAGGCCGAGTCCCGACGACGAATCGCAATTTTTCGCCGGTGGGCAGGCGGTACGGTTCGCCGGACGAGCCGTAGAGTACCTCTTTAACGGCGCGAGCAACGGCGTGTCTGGTCAGCATCAGGCTTCTCCCCGCGGCTGACCTTTGGGCCAGCCCGGCTTGCGATAATTTTCGCAGCTTAGCCGCGCCGCCGGCGCGGTTGCAATTCAATCTTCATCAATCTGACGAGCTACGCCATGAGCGCCGACATCGCCGCGCTGCAAATCGCCAATGACGTGCGTTGGGGGAACGCGACGTTCACGCGCGGCGCGGAATTCGCGCCCGTCGCCGAGCGGCTGGTCGCCGCTAAGCCGCGCTACCAAACGGTCGAAGCCAAAACCGGTGTGCCCTGGTGGGCGATCGCCGTCATCCACGAGCGCGAGGCCGCGCAAGCCTGGGATTGCAACATCGCGCAAGGCGACCGGTGGGACCGCGTCTCGACCCATGTGCCGAAAGGGCGCGGGCCGTTTGCGAATTGGGAAGCGGCGGCGGTCGATGCGCTGGTCGATTGCGCGCCGCATGCGGCGCGTTGGACGGACTGGTCGCCGGGCGGCGCCATGACGCTGCTCGAACAATACAACGGCCTCGGCTATTTCCATCGCGGCCTGCCGAGCCCCTATATCTGGTCCGGCACCGATCAATACGTCAAAGGCAAATATGTACGCGACGGCGTGTTCGATGCGGACGCCGTCGACAGGCAGCTCGGCTGCGCCGGACTCGTCATCGCCATGCAGGCGCTCGATCCGTCGATCCGGTTCGGCGCCACTCCGCCGTCCGGCGCCGTGCGCGCTCCGCCGAAAGAAAAGAAACGCAGCCCAGCCGTCAGCACCGGGGTCGGCGTGGCACTGGTGTCGGGGGCGGCCGTCGCGGCCGTTCAGGCCCGGCTCTCATTGTGGGCGATGGTCCCGATTCTCGCAGTGGTGGCCGTCGCCGGCGCGCTCATTGCGCACAAGATGCAAAAGAAAGGGTAGGTCATGTGGGACAAAGCCAAAGCCTGGTTCAGGTATTCGGTGACGATCCTGTGGGCGCGGTTGGTCGCGCTTGCCGGGGCGCTGATGGCGGCCGGCCTGAACCTGTTGGACGACCAGACCATCCGCGACGCCATTCAGACCGCCTTGCAGCCGCAATACATTCCCTATTACGTCATCGTCATGGGCTTAATTACCGAACTGGCGCGCCGGCGCACGGCGGGGAATTAGGCCATGTGGGGATGGCTCGCGAGCCTGATCGGCGGTCCGCTCGTCAACGGGCTGATCGCGGGCTACAAGGCCAAGCTCGAGGCCGGCAATAGTTCGGAGCGCATCGCGGCCGATCTCGCTGCGCGCGAGCTCGCGCTCGAGCAACGCGAGCGCGAGCTTTCGGCGCAAATCGTGATGGCCGAAGAGGGGCGCTGGTTCACCGCGCTGCCGCGTCCCTTGTTCGCGCTCGCCTTCATCATCTATGTCTGGAAGGTGGTGGTCTGGGACAAGGTTTTGGGTCTAGGCCACACCGATCCTTTGTCCGGCGATGTCGCGCAATGGGCGATGATCGTGCTGACGGCCTATTTCGGCGGGCGCAGCCTGGAGAAGGTGGCGAAGATCTTGGCGCGGAAATAGCGCCCGGCCTGATGACCCGCATCGTCCTGCGCCCGGCCTGTGCCCGGCCTGCTTGGCACGGCCAAGCGCAGCGTCCACACTCCGCACGATTTCCGCGGAGTCCTTACAAAATGGATATTTTCGAAGTCGTCGCGTCGCGCTATTCCTGCCGCGCCTTCCTGCCGACGCCCATTCCCGAACATGCCGTACGCGATATCGTAGAGCGCGCGAGCCGCGCGCCGTCGGCCGGCAATTTGCAGCCCTGGCGCGTTTATGCCATTGCCGGCCAGCGCGTGGCGGAATTGAAGGCGCTGCTCGCGCCGCGCATGAACGAATTGCCCAAGGGCGAGGGCGGCGACTATCGCATTTTCCCCGATCCGATCGAGGAGCCGTTCCGCACGCGGCGCTTCCATGTCGGCGAATTGCTCTACCACTCGATCGATGTGCCGCGCGCGGACAAACCGGCGCGCTACCGGCAATATGCGCGCAATTTCCAGTTCTTCGGCGCGCCGGTCGGGTTGTTCTTCGCGCTGCCGCGCGCGCATGGGGTGGCGCAATGGGCCGACCTCGGCGGTTTGCTGCAAACCGTGATGCTGCTTGCGCGCGGGTATGGTCTGCACACCTGCCCACAGCAGGCCTGGGTGTCGTGGCATCGCACGGTTCGCACCTTCCTGAATTTGCCCGACGAACTGATGATCTATTCCGGCATGGCGCTCGGTCATGCCGACGAGAGCGCGGCCATCAATGCCTGGCGCTCGCCGCGCGAGCCGTTCGACGCCTTCGCGTCATTCGAGGGATTCGAGGGTTAGGCATAAACGGCGTATTAAGTTCACCGTTCAGCCAGCGTTCACCGGAACGCGCGTAAAGCCCCTCCCCATGGCAGTCTTCCGAAATCTCGCAGCGGCTGTCCTGATTCTGGCGCTCGGCCTGCCGGCCTCGGCGGCCGAGGTCATGCACCCGCACCGCGGCACCTGTCTCACCAAGGCAGAACAGCGCGCGGCGGTCGCGACCGGCCACGCGGTTCCGCTCGCCCAGGCCATACGGACCCTGCGCAGCCATAAAAATCGGGCCGAACTCGTGCGTGCGCGGCTTTGCCGCCGCGGCGATCGCCTCGTCTATGTGCTGACTTTGCTGGCGCGCAATGGCAAGGTGACCCGTGCCAGCATTGACGCCGCCACCGGCGCGCTTCTGACCGGGCGGTAGGCGGCCGGCGGGGCCGCCAGACCGGAGACCAAGCCCCTTGCGCCTGCTTGTCGTCGAGGACGACCCCGATCTCAACCGCCAACTCACGACGGCGCTGTCGGACGCCGGCTATGTCGTCGACCGCGCCTTCGACGGCGAGGAGGGGCATTATCTCGGCGAGACCGAGCCCTACGACGCGGTCATCCTGGACATTGGCCTGCCCAAAATGGACGGCATCTCGGTGCTGGAGGCGTGGCGGCGCGAGGGCCGCAGCATGCCGGTGCTGATGCTGACCGCGCGCGACCGCTGGAGCGACAAGGTGCAGGGCTTCGACGCCGGCGCCGACGATTACGTCGCCAAGCCCTTCCATCTGGAGGAAGTACTGGCGCGCGTGCGCGCGCTGCTGCGCCGCTCCACCGGCCATGCCAACAGCGAATTCGCCTGCGGGCCCGTGCGGCTCGACACCCGCACCGGCCGTGTGACGGTCGATGGCAATCCGGTCAGGCTCACCAGCCACGAGTATCGGCTATTGTCCTATCTGATGCACCATGCCGGCCGCGTGGTCTCGCGCACCGAACTGGTCGAGCATCTCTACGACCAGGACTTCGACCGCGATTCCAACACGATCGAAGTCTTCGTCGGGCGCATCCGCAGGAAGCTCGGGGTCGACATCATCCAGACCGTGCGCGGGCTCGGCTATCTGCTTAGCACCCCGGGCGGCTGATGCGCGCAGTGCCAGCAGACCTGAAAGCGGTCGGGACCGATTAGCTCAGTGGCCGGCCTTGCGGAAGGTGCTGCTACCTCATATAACGCTAACGTTTCCGTTTCGGGTGGGTCGGAACTGGGGGTGAGGGTCTGCGTTAACCGGCGGGCAAGGCAAGTCGGCCATGCTGCTAAGAGTTCGGGCCTTCTTGAGATGACCATTAAGAAATTGAAAATTCACGGAGATTTGGCTGGTCAGCTTGCAAGGCTGTGCCACTCAGAGGATTTTTGGCGCGGATTTGTTAACGGCATGGCGCCCCAACGCTACCTTACGGGCCGTTGCAATTATGATCGTTTGCTCGGAAGCCGGGATTCGTTGTACGAGGTATGGGAGGATGTCGGGCAGCTCCTGACTGACGCCATGACTGAGTACGGCCATGCCGAAGCCCCCGAAACCGTCGAAGCCGAGCGTGGGCGCAGCCCCAGAACCGCCAACCAATTTACCCACGCCAACTGAGGCGCTTCGCGAGAAGATCGAACAGGCAATCGGCCCGATTGTTCAATCGGGTCAGCAGCGGGTCCAGCTCGTTGAGCGCGTCACGAGGATCATGGCGGCTGAGGTTTTCCACGGCCCTATCCCTCATCCGAAGCATATCCAAGCTTACGAAGACGCGTGTCCCGGTGCGGCCGATCGTATAATTCGAATGGCGGAGATTGCGCAGCAGCGGCGCGAGGACCGACGCGATCGGATTGTGGAGCATGAATACTCCGACAGACGTCTAGGTTTAAAGTTGGGCTTTGCAGCGTTGCTTGCACTCGTGATAGCAGGCGTAGTTGTTATTGCGATTGGTAATGTTGTTGTTGGATCGACACTACTGGGAGCAGCGGTTCTTGGAACCGTCGTTGGCACGTTCGTGAATGGGCGGTTGCAGCCCGCGAACAAAATCGCAAAGCAAGAAACTGAAACTCAGAACCCTTCGGCGAAGGCATAACCGACTAGATCCTGATGCGCGCCAATTCCCTCGCGCTGCGCTTGTTCGTCTCGGCGACCGCCTGGGCGGTCGTCATCCTCGTCATCACCGGCATCGTGCTGTCCTCGCTGTATCGCCAGGCGGTGGAGCGCGCCTTCGACCGACGGCTCGGCGTTTATTTGCGCACGCTGGTGGCCGATGTCGCCTCACCCGACGAAACGGGCGGCAAGTTTCCGCAATCGCTCGCCGAACCGCTGTTCGAACTGCCGCTGTCGGGCTGGTACTGGCAGGTGACCCGGCTCGATCCGGGCAAGACCGATGTGCGCTCTTCGCGCTCGCTCTGGGATGGCGGCTTGCCGCATCTGCAGGACCTCGGCGTTCCCGCCGGCCCGGACGGCTCGCGCGAGGGTTATGTCTCCGGCCCCGAAGACCAGCGGCTGCGGCTGGTCGAGCGCAATATCGATCTCGGTGACGAAGGCCATTATCTCGTGGCGGTCGCCGGCGATGCCGCCGAGATTTCCGGCGAGACGCACTCCTTCGACCAGGCGCTCATTGTCACCTTCTCCCTCCTTGCCGCGGTGCTGCTGCTCACCACCATGTTCCAGGTGCGTTTCGGCCTCGCTCCGCTCAACCGCATCACGGACAGCCTCGCCGCCATCCGCGCCGGCAAGGCCGAACGGCTGGCCGGCGAATTCCCCGTCGAGATCGCGCCACTCGCGCGCGAAACCAATGCGCTGATCGACGCCAACAAGGAAATCGTCGAGCGCGCGCGCACCCATGTCGGCAATCTGGCGCATGCCTTGAAGACGCCGCTGTCGGTGATCGTCAACGAGGCCAACGCGCACAAGCGCGACGCGTTTGCCGGCAAGGTGCTGGAGCAGGCCGCGATCATGCGCGACCAGGTGGCGCGCCATCTCGAACGCGCGCGGCTGGCCGCCCGGCTCTCGGTGGTGGGCTCGGAGACCGAGGTGGCGCCGGTAGTGACCGCGCTCGCGCGCACCATGGAGAAGATCCACCGCGACAAGGGAATCGCCGTCGATGTGCGCGCGGACCCGGAGGCGCGGTTTCGCGGCGAGCGGCCCGACCTCGAAGAGATGATCGGCAACCTCGTCGACAATGCCTGCAAATGGGCCTCCGCGCGCGTCGCGATCGAGGTGGTGCGCGAGCGCCCCGATCCGGCGCGCGAGGCACAATTGGTGCGCATCGTGGTCGACGACGACGGCCGCGGGCTCTCGCCTTCCGAGCGCGAGCAGGCGGCCATGCGCGGCAAGCGGCTCGACGAGACCAAGCCGGGTTCGGGCCTCGGGCTGTCGATCGTGGTTGAGCTCGCCGCCCTCTATGGCGGCGAGCTCAAGCTCGGCACCGCCCCGCTCGGCGGCCTGCGCGCCGAACTGGTATTGCCGGCGGGATGAGATCGCCGCACCGTTTCCCAACGTACTTAGTGCATTTCTTGACGCCCGCCGCGCTGGCAGGTCGCAACTCGACGCGGCGGTCGAGCTCTGAACGCGGGCGTTCGGTGAGCAATATGCCGCCATCTTGGGCCGGGCGGCCGCGGCGCCGCGGCAGGGGAACGCAGGCTCGCGCGGGCGTGAAAAATGCCTATCTAGAGCTTGCGGCGCGCACCCTTCGATCTTGCTCATTGCCGCCATGATTAGGCGTGATGTATGCCCTTAATGCGCCGCCGGGATGCGGCGGGCGAGGTGGAACGCGTGGTTTCATGACACTGTGGCTGGTTTTTGCGCTGATGACCGCGACGGCGGCGTTCGCGGTGCTGTGGCCGCTGTCCGGGCGTAAAACCGCGCCGGGCGGCAGCGACGTCGTGGTCTATCGCGACCAGCTCGACGAGATCGCGCGCGACCGCGCGGCCGGGCTGATCGGCGAGGCCGAAGCGGAAGCCGCCCGTATCGAAGTGTCGCGCCGCTTGCTGGCCGCGGCCGACGCGGCCGCGCCGGAAACGGCAATCGAGGCCTCGTCGGCGGGTTCATCTCTGTGGCGCCGGCGCGCCACCGCGCTCGCGGGACTTTTATTGCTGCCGGCCGGCGCGGCTGCAGTTTATCTTGCGCTCGGCTCGCCGCAACTGCCGGGCGAACCGCTGGCGGCGCGGCTGGCGGCCGTCGACCGGAATAATTCGATCGCGAGCATGGTGTCGCAGGTCGAGGCGCATCTCGAGCGCAATCCTAACGACGTGCGCGGCTTTGAAGTGCTGGCGCCGATCTACCTCAGAATGGGCCGTTACGCCGATGCGGTCGCGACCCGGCGCAAGTTGATCGCGCTTTCCGGCGAGAGCGCGGACCGCGAGGCCGATCTTGGCGAAGCCTTGACCGCCGCCGCCAACGGCATCGTGACCGACGAAGCCAAGAACGCCTTCGATTCCGCGGTCAAGCTCGATGCGCAACAACTCAAGGCCCGTTTCTTCCTCGGGCTCGCGGCCGAGCAGGACGGCGACAAGCCGAAGGCTGCGACCATCTGGCGCGGCCTTTTGGAACAGGCGCCGGCCGGCGTGCCCTGGATCGAGACGGTGAGGGAGGCGCTCGCGCGGGTCGGCGGCACGCCGCCGCCGGTCGCCGCGGCGCCCGGCCCGAGCGCGCAGGAGGTCGAAGCGGCCGCGGGCATGAGCGCGGAGGACCGCAATGCCATGATCCGCGGCATGGTCGCCAAGCTCGCCGACAGGCTCAAACAGCAGAGCGACGATCTCGAAGGGTGGCAGCGCCTGTTGCGCGCCTATATGGTGCTCGGCGAACGCGACAAGGCCGTGGCCGCCGCCGCCGACGCGAAGCAGGCGCTGGCCGGCAGTCCCGACAAGCTGCGCCGTATCGAGGACGCGGCCAAAGATTTGGGAATCGAGCACTGATGAGGATGCGACCCGCATGACCCGCAAGCAGCGGCGCCTCACCCTGATCGGCGGCAGCGTCGGCGTGCTGGCGATCGCCGTCGGCCTCGTGCTCAACGCGCTCTCCGGGTCGATCGTCTTCTTCAATTCGCCGACCGACGTCGCCGAAAAGCACATCGCGGCGGGAACGCGCATCCGGATCGGCGGCCTAGTCAAGCCCGGCAGTGTCGTGCGCAGCGAGAACCTGCGTATTCGCTTCGACGTGACCGACGGCAATCACGACGTGCCGGTGCGCTATCAGGGCATCGTCCCCGACCTGTTCCGCGAAGGGCAGGGCGTGGTGGCGGAAGGCAAGATCGAGCCGGGCGGCGTTCTCGACGCCGACACCGTGCTCGCCAAGCACGACGAACGCTACATGCCCAAGGAAGTGGTCGACGCGCTGAAAAAGAGCGGCCGTTGGCAGGAGGGCGAGGCCAAATGAGGCGAGGCGTGCGCCGTATATTCCTCGTCATTCCGGGGCGGCCCGAAGGGCCGAACCCGGAATCCATAATTCTCAATAATGACGGCGGAAAGGCAGTGAGGGCGCAACGATGATCCCCGAACTCGGCCATTACGCGCTGGTGCTGGCGCTCGCGCTCGGCCTCATCCAGTCGGTCGCGCCGGCGATCGGCGCGCGCTATCGCGATGCATCGCTGATGCGGCTCGCCGACTCCACCGCGCTCATGCAGTTCTTCTTCGTCGCGCTGTCCTTCGCCGCGCTGACGGCAAGCTACGTCACGTCCGATTTCTCGGTGGCGAATGTCTACGAGAATTCGCACTCGATGATGCCGCTGATCTACAAAATGACCAGCGTCTGGGGCAACCACGAGGGCTCGATGCTGCTCTGGGTACTCATACTGGCGGTGTTCGGCGCCGGCGTGGCGGCTTTCGGGGCCAATCTGCCGACACGGCTGAAGGCGCTGGTGCTGGCGGTGCAGTCGTGGATCGCCTGCGCTTTTTATCTCTTCATCCTGCTCACCTCGAACCCGTTCCTGCGCTTGGCCCAGGCGCCGTTCGAAGGCCGCGATCTCAATCCGATCCTGCAGGACCCCGGCCTCGCCATTCATCCGCCGCTCTTGTATCTCGGCTATGTCGGCTTCTCGATCGCCTTTTCCTTTGCCATCGCCGCGCTGATCGAAGGCCGCATCGATGCCGCCTGGGCGCGCTGGGTCAGGCCCTGGACGCTCGCGGCCTGGATGTTTCTCACCCTCGGCATCGCGATGGGCTCCTATTGGGCCTATTACACGCTCGGCTGGGGCGGCTTCTGGTTCTGGGACCCGGTCGAGAATGCCTCGCTGATGCCCTGGCTCGCCGGCACCGCGCTCCTGCATTCCGCGGTGGTGATGGAAAAGCGCAACGCGCTCAAGATCTGGACCATCCTGCTCGCGATCCTCACCTTCTCGCTCTCGCTCATCGGAACCTTCCTGGTGCGCTCCGGGGTGCTGACCTCGGTGCATGCTTTCGCCACCGACCCGACGCGCGGCGTGTTCATTCTCGCCATCCTCGTGCTGTTCATCGGCGGCAGCCTGACCCTGTTCGCTTGGCGCGCGCCGATGCTCAAGCAGGGCGGCCTGTTCGCGCCGATCTCGCGCGAGGGCGCGCTCGTCTTCAACAATCTGTTCCTCACCACCGCCTGCCTCACCGTCTTCGTCGGTACGCTCTATCCGCTCGCGCTCGAGGCGCTGACCGGCGAAAAGATCTCGGTCGGCCCGCCGTTCTACGACGTGACCTTCGGCCCGCTGATGCTGGCGCTGATCTTCGCCATGCCGTTCGGGCCGCTGCTGGCCTGGAAGCGCGGCGATCTCCTGGGCGTGGCGCAGCGCTTGATGTCGGCTTTCGCGCTCGGCCTCGTCGCGGTCGGCATCACCTTTGCCATCGAGGGCGGCCAATCGGTGCTGGCGCCGTTCGGGATCGGTCTTGCCTTTTTCGTGATCGCCGGCTCCGCGGTCGATCTTGCCGAGCGTACCGGCCTGTTCCGCGTGCCGCTGCCGACCGCCGCCAGGCGCGCCGCCGGGCTGCCGCGCTCGGCCTGGGGCACTGCGGTGGCGCATGCCGGGCTCGCGCTGACGCTGCTCGGCATCATCGGCGCCGCGACCTGGGGCACCGAACGCATCGTCGCGCTGAAGCCGTCGCAGACGGTGGCGCTGTCCGGCTACGAACTGACTTTCCAGGGGCTCACGCAGCGGCGCGGACCGAACTACACCGCGGAAGTGGCAACCTTCGTCGTGCGTCGCGGCGGCGCAACGATCGGCGTCATGGAGCCGTCGAAGCGCAGCTTCTCCGCGCGCGCCATGTCCACCAACGAAGCGGCCCTGAAGATGCAGGGCCTCGGCCAGCTCTATTTGTCGATCGGCGACACCGAAGCCGGCGGCGCACTCGCCGTGCGGCTCTACTACAAGCCGCTGGTCCTGCTGATCTGGTTCGGCGCCCTCGTCATGATGCTGGGCGGCGCGCTGTCGCTGTCGGACCGGCGGCTGCGCGTCGGCGCGCCGAAGCCCGGCAAGAAGCCGGCCGCAAGACCTGCGATGCAGGCGGCGGAGTAGGCTCCATGCGTCGCCTCGCCTTCATCGCACTGGTCTGCGCGCTGCTCGCACCGGGCATTGCCGCGGCCGTGCAGCCGGACGAGATCCTGAAGGACCCGGTGCTGGAGGCTCGCGCGCGTCATCTTTCGGAAGAACTGCGCTGCATGGTCTGCCAGAATCAGTCGATCGACGATTCGGCGGCGCCACTCGCGCGCGACTTGCGGCTCTTGGTGCGCCGGCGGCTCGAGGCTGGCGACACCGACCGGCAGGTGCTCGATTTCCTGGTGGCGCGCTACGGCGATTTCGTCTTGCTCAAGCCCCCGTTCAAGCTCGAAACACTTTTGTTGTGGGGGTTACCGCCGGCCGCGCTTATCGCCGGCCTGATCGCGCTTTTTGCAATGGCTCGGCAGCGCAAGACGGCCAATTTGCAGCCGTCAGCCCTGACGGCGGACGAGCAGAAAAGGCTTTCGGCTTTGGTCGGACCGGGCACGCCAGAGCCCTGAGAAGCCTATTACCAAAGTTTAATCCCGCCGACAGGACACCGTAAGGCGCGTCGTCCCATCTTCAGGTTCGAAACGGAGCGCGCATGACGCGCCCATGACCCGAATCGAGATGGAGTCTTTCCGATGAACCCGAGCGAAAGTTCCGCTCATCCCAAGAGCCGCGTGCTGTCGGCGCGCCGTGTCGTTCTGCTTGCCACGACCGTCCTTGGCCTCGGGGCTGCGGCCCTCGTGGTCGCCCCCAACCTCAACCTCTCCGCCTCTTATCCGGCCGCGCTTGCGCAGAATTTGTCCGAGCAGGCGCACAAGCTCAAAGCCCCGGTCGGCTTCGCCGACATCGTCGAAAAGGTCAAGCCGGCGGTGATCTCGGTGCGCGTCAAGATCGACGGTGGCCCGCAGACCAGCGGCTTCAACAGCAATGATGTCCCGCCGGGCCTGCGCGACTTCTTCCGTCGTTTCGGCATGCCGGATATCCCGAACAACGGCGGTATGCAGCCGCGCGGGCATAACATCATCACCGGCCAGGGTTCCGGCTTCTTCATTTCGGCCGACGGCTACGCCGTGACCAACAATCACGTGGTCGACAAGGCCGAGAACGTCACCGTCACCACGGACGACGGCAAGACTCACAAGGCCAAGGTCATCGGCACCGATCCGCGCACCGACCTTGCGCTGATCAAGGTCGACGGTGGGCCGTTCCCCTATGTGAAGTTATCCGAAAAAGCGCCGCGTATCGGGGACTGGGTGCTCGCGGTCGGCAACCCCTTCGGTCTCGGCGGTACGGTCACCGCCGGCATTGTCTCGGCACGCGGGCGCGATATCGGCGCCAGCGCCTATGACGACTTCATCCAGATCGACGCCCCGGTGAACAAGGGCAATTCCGGCGGTCCCGCCTTCGATACCGACGGCAATGTGATCGGGGTCAACACCGCGATCTTCTCGCCGTCCGGCGGCTCGGTCGGCATCGCCTTCGCGATCCCCGCGAGCACCGTCAACAGCGTCATCACCCAGCTCAAGGAGCATGGAACGGTCACGCGCGGCTGGATCGGCGTGCAGATCCAGCCTGTGACGAAGGATATCGCCGACAGCCTGGGCTTGAAGAAGGCGCAAGGCGCGTTGGTCGCCGAGCCGCAGGCGAGCAGCCCGGCCGCCAAGGCGGGCATCGAGGCCGGCGACGTCATCACGGCCGTCGATGGCAAAGAGGTCAAGGACGCCCGCGATCTCGCCCGGAAGATCGGCGCCATGGCACCGAACACCTCGGTCAAGCTTTCGCTCCTGCACAAGGGCTCCGAAAAGACCGTGACGCTGACGCTCGGCCAAATGCCGAACACGCAGGAGGCCCGCGCCACGACGGAGGACAATGACAACGGCGCCGTCGATATCGGCAAGCTCGGCCTTACGCTCGCGCCGGCCGGCAAAGTGGCGGGCGCGGGCAAGGACGGGGTGGTGGTGACCGGAGTCGATTCCTCCGGCGTCGCGGCCGACCACGGCTTTTCCACCGGCGACGTGATTTTGGACGTGGCCGGCAAGTCCGTTTCGACGCCCGCCGATGTGCGCAAGGTCATCGCCAGCGTTCGTGCGGACGGCAAGCGCACGGTTCTGATGCGAGTGAAGTCCGGAGACAACACCCGCTTCATGGCCCTGCCGGTCGGCAAGGGCTGAGCAGCTTGAGTTTGGGGACGTCCCACCGGCATCCGTCGCCCCCGTCGGTGGTATGGCCTCAACGGGACGGGCTCACAAGGCCCGTCCCGCTCCCTTCACGGTCAGCGGACGCGTTAAGACGTCCTGCCGCTGGCTTACGGAACTCCAACCCCGGCATCCGTCGCCCCCGTCGGGGTGGGGTCGTTGAGGGGGTGGCGGGCCAAACCCGCCACCCCCTCACGTACGAATGGAGATGGCCATTCGACCGCGCAGCCGCGCCGGTCTTTAGGGTACGCGGCCGGGAAATGGCCCGGCCGATATCGTCCCCCTCGTCGAATTCGCTGGATTTGGTGTAACCGATGCCCACTTATGCAGATATTCAGGGGCAGCGCTCATTCGGCCGGACCGCCGACGCGCAACCGGATCGGGTCACCATGCGCCTTCTCATCATCGAGGACGACCGCGACGCCGCCGACTATCTGGTCAAGGCGTTCCGCGAAGTCGGGCACGTCGCCGATGCCGCCAAGGACGGCGAGGACGGTCTCGCCATGGCGCTCGACGGCGCCTACGACGTGCTGATCGTGGACCGGATGTTGCCAAAATTGGATGGCCTTTCCCTGATCGGAACGCTGCGGTCAAGAAAAATTGAGACACCGGCGCTTATCCTGTCCGCGCTCGGCCAGGTCGACGACCGGGTCAAGGGCCTGCGCGCGGGCGGCGACGACTATCTCCCCAAACCCTATTCATTCTCCGAACTGCTGGCCCGCGTCGAAGTGCTGGCGCGCCGGCGCGGCGCCCGCAACGAGGAAACCGTGCTGCGCGTCGCCGACCTCGAGCTGGACCGGCTGTCGCACCAGGTTCGCCGCGGCGCCGACGAAATCACCTTGCAGCCGCGCGAATTTCGCCTGCTCGAATATCTGATGAAGCATGCCGGCCAGGTCGTCACCCGCACCATGCTCCTGGAAAACGTGTGGGACTATCATTTCGACCCGCAGACCAACGTCATCGACGTGCACATCTCGCGTCTGCGCTCGAAAATCGATAAAAATTTCTCCCAGCCGCTTCTGCACACGATTCGCGGCGCGGGATATATGGTTCGTGACGGCGCTCGGTAAGCTTTTTCGCACCACTACATTCAAGCTGACGCTGGTCTATCTGACCGTGTTCGCTTTGTTTGCGGCATTTCTCCTGGGTTATTTCGCGCTCAATACCCGCCGGCTCGTCACCGAGCAGATCACCGACACGGTCAATGCCGAGATTACCGGCCTGTCCGAGCAGTACCGGCTCGGCGGTATCCGCCGGCTGGTGATCGTGGTCGACGGGCGCGCGCGGCGGCCGGGCTCCAGCCTCTATCTCGTCACGACCCATGCCGGCGAGGCGCTCGCCGGCAACGTCACCGCGCTGCCGCCGGGTACGCTCGACAAGGCCGGATGGCTCGAGACCGACTACCGCCGGCTCGACGAGACCGAAGGGTCCGATCGTCCCGAACACCAGGCGCTGGTGCGCGTGTTTCTGCTTCCCGGCGGGTTCCGGCTGCTGGTCGGCCGCGATCTGGAAGAGCGCGAGCGGCTCTATCACATCGTGCTTTCCGCCGGACGCTGGTCGGTCGGAATCGTGATCGTTCTGGGGCTCGCGGGCGGGCTCTTCGTCACGCGCCGCGTGCTGCGCCGTGTCGATGCCATGACGGAGACGTCGCGCACCATCATGGGCGGCGATCTAGGCGGACGGCTTCCGATCGCCGGCACCGGCGACGAGATCGACCGCCTGGCCGAAAACCTCAACGTCATGCTCGAGCGCATCGAGGCGCTGATGAACGGGCTGAAAGAGGTTTCCGATAATATCGCCCACGATCTCAAGACGCCGCTTACGCGGCTGCGCAATCGCGCCGAACAGGCCTTGCGCACCGCCCGGACCGAAGCCGAATACCGGGCGGCCCTGGAAGGGACGATCGACGAATCGGACGGGCTGATCAGCACCTTCAATGCGCTCCTGATGATCGCTCGGGCCGAATCCGGTCAGGCGCGCGACGACATGAAAGAGTTCGACGCCGCCGAGATCGCCAACGACATCGGCGAATTGTACGAGCCTTTGGCCGAGGAGAAGGGCATCGCGCTGAAGGTGGACGCCGCCAATGCCGCACCGGTGACCGGCAATCGTGAATTGGTGAGCCAGGCGCTCGCCAACCTGGTCGATAATGCCATCAAATATACGAGCCTCCGCAGCGAGCCGGCCGAAGGCGTAGCCCCGGAAATCCTGGTACGAGCGCAGAGCGAAGCGGACCGTGTTTTGCTCACGGTGGCCGATCGCGGCCCCGGTATACCGGAGGCCGATCGTGGACGTGCGGTCGAGCGCTTCGTCCGTTTGGAGCAAAGCCGCTCCCAGCCGGGCTCGGGCCTGGGCTTGAGCCTTGCCGCGGCGGTCGCACGCCTGCACGGGGGGGAATTGATCCTTGCGGACAACGCGCCTGGGCTGAAGTGCATGATTGCGTTGCCGCGTGGAGGGCCGGTACAGAGTGGGGGATGACCGCGCCGGGCGATCCGAATACCGCTGCCGACACGATGCCTTCCGCAGCCGGCGGGCACGATGGTGCGCTCGCCATGCGCATCGTCGCGGCGCCGCGGCCGATCGATCAGGCGGCCTCACAAACGCGGATTGCGGCTTGGCTGGTTGAAACGCCGCCGGCAGAGGCCGAGGCGCTCAACGCGCTGTTGCACGACTTCCCGACCGTCAGGACACTGTTGGAGAGCCTGTCGGAAAGCTCGCCCTTCCTGTGGGAATTGGCGAGCCGCGAGCCGGCCCGGCTCCTCGGTCTTTTGAACGAGGATCCCGACCGGCGGCTGGCGGCGCTGCTCGCCGATACCGGCCGCGCGGTGGCGCAAAGCGAGGACGAGGCGCAGGCCATGCTTCTCCTTCGGCGGATGAAGGAGGAAGCCGCTCTGCTGATCGCGCTCGCCGATATCGGCGGGGTCTGGCCCGTGATGCGGGCCGCGCGTGCGCTCACCGATCTCGCCGATACCGCGGTCGATGCGGCGGTGCGTTTCGCGTTCAACGAAGCGGCGCGCGCGGGGCGCATCGCAGACGCGGCCGAGCCGCAGCGCGGCAGCGGTTACATCGTGCTGGCGATGGGCAAGATGGGGGCCTTCGAGCTCAATTATTCGAGCGATATCGATCTCATCGTCTTTTACGACCCCGCCTCGCCGATCGTGCCTGCCGATGCCGAGCCGGGACGCCTGTTCGTGCGCATCACCCAGCGCGTGGTGAAGCTCTTGAACGAGCGCACCGGCGACGGCTACGTCTTCCGCACCGATCTCAGGCTCCGGCCCGATCCCGCTTCGACCGGCATTGCCATTTCGACGGCGGCCGCCATGATCTATTACGAGAGCGTGGGCCAGAATTGGGAACGCGCCGCCATGATCAAGGCGCGCCCTTGCGCCGGCGACATCGAGGCGGGCGAGAAGATCCTCGGCGCTCTCTCTCCGTTCGTCTGGCGCAAATATCTCGATTTCGCGGCGCTCGCCGATGTGCACGCGATGAAAAGGCAGATCAACGCCTATCGCGGCCACGGCGAGATTGCGGTCGAAGGCCACAACATCAAACTCGGCCGTGGCGGCATCCGCGAGATCGAATTCTTCGCGCAGACCCAGCAGCTCATTGCCGGCGGGCGTAATCCTCACCTGCGCGACCGCGACACGCTGACCACGCTCGACAAGCTCGAAGAGGATCGCTGGATCGACGCCACCGCGCGCGACCAAATGAAGGACGCCTATCGTTTCCTACGCATCGTCGAGCATCGCCTGCAGATGGTCAATGACGAGCAGACGCAGACGCTGCCGGCCGGCCGCACGGAACTCGAACGCTTTGCGCGCTTTCTCGGCTATGCCGACCGCGATTCTTTTGCGGCCGACCTGCTGGTGCATCTGAAGAAAGTTCAGGAGACCTATGCGCGGCTGTTCGAGAAGGCGCCCGGTCCGGAGCGGCCAGAGCTCAAGTTTCCGCCCGACGCCGACGACCACAAGACGCTCGACCGGTTGGCCGAGCTCGGCTTCCGCTCGGCGCTCGAAGCCTCCAGTATCGTCCGTCAATGGCTCTCCGGCGGCCATCGCTCGCTGCGCAGCGAGCAAACGCGCGCCCACCTCGAAGCGCTGTTGCCGGAATTGATGGAATACCTCGCCCGCACGGATAATCCGAACGCGGCGCTGGTGATGTTCGATCATTTCCTCGGCAATCTGCATGGGCCTGCACGGCTATTGTCGCTGCTGCAACAAAATCCCGAACGGATCGCGCTGATCACGCTGGTGCTCGGCATCGCCCCACGGCTTGCCGATACGCTGGCGCGCCATCCGCAGGTCATGGACGCGCTGGTCGACCCGGCTTTCTTCGGGGCGCTGCCCGACGAGAACGAACTGCAGCACCGGCTCGATACGGCGCTGGCGCAGGCGCGCTACGACGAGGATCTGCTCGAACGCATCCGCATGTTCGGGCTGGAATGCATGTTCCTGATCGGCGTGCGCATTCTGAC
>JAKAHJ010000153.1 GCA_021815055.1 Pseudomonadota bacterium
TCTTGGTTCTCGGATTGGGGGCACCTCATGGTGAGGAGCCGTGCGCAGCACGGCATCTCGAACCATGAGGTGCATCGGCCTCATCCTTCGAGACGGCCGCGTTCCGCGGCCTCCTCAGGATGAGGAGAAAGGTTGACAAGCGTGACGCGCCAAGGCCGATTGCGCCCCATGCGCCCTGCCCTTGCCGCTCTCGCCGCAATGCTCGTCACCGCGCCCGCCTTCGCCGTCACCGGCGAAGCGGGGCCTGCCACCGGCTGGGCGGCGCGGCCGATCGTGATGGTCGAGGACGCCAAGGGCGATCTCTGCACCGGCACCGCGCTCGCGCGCGACCTGGTGCTCACCGCCGCGCATTGTGTCGCGCGCAAACTCAATTACAGCGTCAAGGCCTACCAGACCGGCGCAAGCATTGCGGTGCGCACCATCGCGCTGCATCCGCGCTTCGATTTGGCGGCCTATGCCGCAAGCCGCGCCACCGCCGATGTCGCGCTGGTCAAGCTTGCGAGCCCCCTGCCCGACATCGTGGTGCCGGCCGCGCTCGCTGCGCCGCGGCGTGTGGCGGTGGGCGAGACGCTCACCATCGCCGGCTTCGGCGTCACGCGCGCCGGCACGGACTTCGGCTTGCGCATTCCGCGCATGGCGAAGCTCGCGGTCACCGGCAAGCCAGGCTCCTTGCAGGTTCGCCTTTACGATAATGCAACGCGCAACCGGCGCGCGGGCCTGGGCGCCTGCACCGGCGATTCCGGCGCGCCCGCCTTCGACGGCGAGGGTCCCCTCGTCATCGGCGTGGTGAGTTGGTCGACCGCCCCACGCGACGAGGAAGGCTGCGGCGGGCTTACCGGCGTCACGCCGCTGCTCAACTATCGCGCATGGATCGTGGAGACGGCGAAGAAGCTCGGGTCGCCGCTGGCGCCTTGATGTATTCCCCCTCCCCGCTTTGCAGGGAGAGGGAGAGTGCACTCGTCAGCTCGCCGCGAACTTCATCAGCTTGATCGCCTCGAAGTCCTGCACGCCGCCGCCCACGCGCTTGGTGGTGTAGAACAGCACATAGGGCTTCGCCGTATAGGGATCGCGCAGCACCGAGACGCCGGCACGGTCGACCACCAGGTAGCCGCGCCTGAAGTCGCCGAAGGCGATCGATAGCGAACCCGCCGCGATGTCCGGCATGTCCTCGGCCTCGATCACGGGGAAGCTCAACAGCGTCGCCTTGCCGCCCGCCACCGCCGGCGGCTGCCAGAGATAATTGCCGGTGGTGTCCTTGAACTTCCTGATGGCGGATTGCGTCTTGCGGTTCATCACGAAATTGGCGTTCTGCCGGTAACCGGCCTTCACCGCATAGATGAGGTCGACCAGCACGTCGGACGGATTACTCGCCGGGAAGGCGCCGGCCGCGCCCGAGGCGATGTAGCCGATATTGCCCCAGGTCCAGGACGCATCGGCCACCGTCGTGTAGGAGAGGAAGCCCTTCGGCTTGTTGATGCCGTCGCCGGTCACGAAGGCGGTGCCTTCCTGCGCGGCGAACACCTGCTCCACTTCCTGCGCCAGCCACTGGTCGATGTTGACCGCGGAATCTTCGAGCAGCGTCGCGGTCGCCGCCGGCATGGCGTAGAGCTCCATCGCCGGGAACGAGAGTTCGTCGAGCGTGGGAGACGCGGTCTGCGTGCGCGCATCGGTCTCGCCCACCCAGCCGACGGCGGGGCCGGCGGTCATGAACGGTTTCTTGTAGACATTGCCCGAGATGGTGCGCACACCGGCGATGGCGCGGATCGGCGAGATCGCGGTGAGCCGCTGGCCGATCTCGGTCTCGATCTCCGGTGGGACCAGATAGCCGCCGTCGGCATTGGAGCCGATCGACATCGCCTTCATCTCGAGCGCGCGCAGACCGGCGGCCTCGCCGGAACGCACATAGGCCTCGAAGGCCTGCTTGTGCTCGAGCGTGTTCGCGTTATTCCGCGCACGCTCAGCCCCAAGCGCCGGGCGCGCCGATTTCAGCGCGATCTCGTCCAGCCTGCGCGTCTGCGCGTCGAGCGCGGCATCGATGCGCGCGAGCTTTTCCTGCAGCACCGCGTCGCCGGCGGCTTTCGCGTCGAGCTCGTCATTCGTCTGCCGGAAGGCCTCGAAGGCGCGCATCAGTTCGCCGTGAGTCACCACGGCGTCCTGCGGCACGCCGGCCTTGGTTTCGAGTTCGGTCAGGGTCGCGATATCCATTGCTGTTCTCTCCTGGATATTGGAATGACGTAATACGTGTCATCACCGGGCCGGCCCGAAGGGCCGAGTCCCGGTGATTCCGCTCGGGAAGGTACCGCGTCCCCCTAAGCGAGATCGCCGGCACAAGGCCGGCGATGACAAACCAGACTTCGTGGAAACACTCCTCACTGCTCTCTCCCACTCCGCTTCCGCGCGCTTGCGCGCATAGGACGGCTTCGGCGCTACCTGTTTCACCGCCTGCACGCGCGCGCCGTTGAGCAACGGGAAGGTGACGATCGAGATCTCCCACAGATCGACCGCGATCAGCCGGCGAATGCGGCTGCGCGGATCGATCTGGCCCTTGACGGTGCGAAAGCCGATCGACAGCCCGTCGATGGCGCCCGCCTCGATCAGCGAGGTGAGTTCGCGCGCGCGCGTCACTTCGGGAATGAGGCGGCCACGCGCGTAAAGCCCGCGATGGTCCTCGCGCAGTTCGAGCCATACGCCGACCGGCTCGGACGGATCGTGCTGGAACAGCATCGGAATGCGATGCACGCCGCGGGCGGCAAGCGTCGCCGCGAAGGCGCCGCGCATCACCATGTCGCGCGCCTGGTCGATCTCGCCGAACAGGCTGGCATAACCTTCCACCGTGCCGTCGGGCTCGACGTTCGTGCGCGGCGCGAACACGGAAGCGACGGTTGGATTTGGATTGTGTGCGAACATGACAGGTTTCCCTGTCGTCCCGGCGATATGCGCGTTTACGCGCGTCTTCGACGCACTATGGCGAGCGCAGCGACGCGCGAAGCGGGACCCCGCACGTCGCAGCCCCCTCTCGGCCTCATGCTGAGGAGCGCTGCGGAGCAGCGCGTCTCGAAGCGTGGGGCCGCCGCATCCTTCGAGACGCATCGCTTACGCGATGCTCCTCAGGATGAGGCGGATTGAGACTGCGGCGTACTGGGTCCCCGCCTTTGCGGGGACGACGTCGGAGAGATTGTGTTCGATTACTTCCGGCTGCCGCGGCGGCCCTTCGGCTTCGCCGCCTTGGTCGAGCGCGGCGCACTCTTGCGCTTGGCGGCGCGATCGAGATGATCGAGGAATTCGCGAAACACGTTGAGATGGTCGCGGCGCGATTTGGTCTCGCCGCGGATCGAGCGCAGCACGGTGTGAAGGGTATCCATCACTTTCCTCCAAAATGCTCATTGAAGCGCGCGAGCTCGCGCACGAAATCGTCGAATCGCCGCGAGGCCGCGGCCAATTCGCGCAGCGCGAACCAGGCGAGCGCACTGGCCGACAGCGCCCACAACAGCAGCGCCAGATGCGCGAGATCGCCGCGCGCGCTGAAGATTTCGATGATGTCGGGCATTTGCTTCGTTCACCCGACCACATCGCCGCCGGGAATCGCGCCGTAACCGGTCGCCGCGCGCTTCTCGTTCACGGTGAGGAACGGCGCCTTGGTGACGCGATCCCACAGCGCAGCGCGGTCGGCGCTCAAGGCGTCTATGCGGTCGGCATCGACCGCCAGAGCCAGATCGCGCCCGAAGGCCGGCGCCAGCCATTGCGTCAGCGCCGCGCCGATGCGGTTGCCGAGCGGAAGCACGGTCTGCCGCCAGAACACGCGATTGGCTTCCTGGTAATTCGAATAGGTGTTGTCGCCCGGGATGGCGAGCAGCATCGGCGGCACCCCGAAGGCGAGCGCGATCTCGCGCGCGGCCGCGTGCTTGGCCTCCATGAAATCCATGTCCTGCGGCGAAAGCGACATCGGCTTCCAGTCGAGCCCGCCTTCCAAGAGCATCGGGCGTCCGGCATGCGCGGTGCCCTGATATTCGTCGGTGAGTTCGCTCTTCAGCCGCTCGAACTGCGCGGCCGAGAGCACATTGCCCTCGGCGCCGTCATAGACCAGCGCGCCGGACGGGCGCGCCGCATTGTCGAGCAGCGCCTTGTTCCATTTCGCCGCCGCATTATGGGTATCGACCGCGACCGCCGCGGCTTCGAGCGGGCTCAGCCCATAGTAATCGTCGAGCGGATTGAACAGCGACAGATGCAGGATCGGCGGCAGCGTCATGGCCTGATCGAAACGCACGGTCTGCCCGGCCACCGTGTATTCGTAGGCTTGCGGCCAGCCGTCCGGCCCCGGCACCACTTTCATGCGGTCGGGCCGCAGCGCGTAGAGCTCGCGCAGCTCGATATTCGGCGCGCTTTCGCCCGCAAGGCCGACCGCCTCGACATAGGCATTGCCGGCGAGCAGGAGATGGGAGGCGACGGCCTCCAGGAATGAGGCGCCGTCCTGGCGCGGGTTCGGCCGCGCGACGAGATCGATGAGCGGATGCACGGTGATTTCGTGCGCGCCCTCGTAAAGCACGAAGGAAAGTCCGCCGACGCTTTCCGCGATCAACCGCACCGCGCGATAGACGATGGCGTTCTTGGCATAGCCTTCGCGCGACAGCGCGGCATAGTCGCGCGGCGTCCAGCGCGCGCGTCCGCCGCTCTCGAGCGCGATCAGGCGGCCAGTGCGCGAGGCTTTGCGCTCCGGGGCGAACAGGGCTTTCAATCGGGACAGCATTTCTTGTCTCTTTCATTGCTTCGCCGTACGATTACCCCGCAACGGAGCGCCTAACCGGGGTCCCGGGTCGGCAGCACAACATTGCATGTTGCGCAGCGCCCGGGACACGCAACACGTCTAACGCGATGAGCGATGGGCGACGAGCGATACCACGTCTACATCCTCGCGAGCCGCTATCGCGGCACAATGTATGTCGGCGTGACGAACGATCTCAGCCGTCGTGTCTGCGAACACAAATCGGGCCACGCTCCCGGCTTCACGAAGAGCTACAAAGTGAACCGGCTCGTTTACGCCGAACCATATGCTTCGATCCTCGACGCCCGCGCCCGCGAGCGAACGCTCAAACGCTGGCGCCGCGCGTGGAATTTTGAACTCATCGAGAAAGAAAATCCCACCTGGCGCGACCTCAGCGATCTGTTGTGAGACGCATAAGCATCCCAATCCGTGTCCCGCACGCGGTGCAGCGCGCAGCGGTGCACCGCAGATGCGGGACCCCCGGTTTTCTTAACCGCGGCTCCGCACAGCACTAACCGGGGTCCCGGGTCGGCAGCGCAACATTGCATGTTGCGCAGCGCCCGGGACACGCACTCCTACAATCCCCTCACCCGCGGCTCTCCCCTCGCCCCGAATGTCAAAGCGGTGATCGCCCAGACCAGCGCGTCGAGCCGGTCGGGCGAACGGCCGGACGAAAGCCCGTCGAGGCCGAAGTCGCACATTTCGTCCTCCAGCGCGGGGAAGACGCCCACGTGCTTCACGCGGCCCTGTTCGTAGAGCTGCGCCACCGGCTCGGCGCGCAGATATTTCCCGCGCGTCGCGCGCACCGTCATCACCGGCACCTGCGCATCGGCCTCGCGGATCACCGCGCGCACCATGTCGCCGCCCATATTGACTTCCGCCACCAGCGCATCGGCCGCAAGCCTGCGCCACAGCACGATCGCGCGGGTGGCCCAGGCCTGCGGCGACAAGCCGCCCGCGCTTTCGTCGGCCAGCACATAGAGCGTGCCGTCCTCGGCGCGCCCGACCGCCACCAGCCCGCAGGCGTCGGCGCCTCGCCGCGCGGAGGCCGGCGGATCGATCGCCACCACGATGCGC
>JAKAHJ010000154.1 GCA_021815055.1 Pseudomonadota bacterium
CGCCGCCCTTGGCGTTGATGTCGGCGACGTACATTTCCAGCGTTTTCTTCTCGGGGTCGCCGAGGAACGAGGCCGGGCCGGTGACCGAAAGAATGGCGCCGATCTTGACGTCGGCATGGGCGGCGTTGGCGGCCACGAAACAGGCGGCCGCGGCCATCAGTGTCATGTGCAAGTGGCGTTTCAAGTGGCGTTTCAAGTGTCGCTTCATGTTTTCCTCCCTGGGGTACGATTTACGACGTTTGACCGTCTTGGTGCGGTGGATTACGCCGCGCGCTGGCGGCGGAGCATGGCGATGCGGAACCGGTTGGCGACATAGGCCGCATCGGTGAGGCAGGCATTGCCGGCGGGATTGGCGCCGGTCACGTGGTAGTCGCTGAAGGCGGCGGATTGGTTGACATAGATGCCGCCGGTGAGATTGACCGACAGCGCCACGCCCGAGCGCGCGAAGGCGTCCGCCGCGGCGTCGATCGTCTTGTCGCCGGTCGAATAGAGCGAGGCGGTGATCGCGCCCATGCGCCTGGTCGAGTCGGCGGCGAGCGCGATCGATTCCTGCGTCGAGGCGGTCTTGATCACGAAGCTGATCGGCCCGAAGCGCTCCTCGCCCCAGGCGGCGGCATCGCTCGCGTCGACCGCGAGCACCAGCGGGCTTGCCGTGCGCGCTTCCGGAAAACCCGTCACCGGCGCGGGCGCGGAGTCGCGCACGACGCGGCCGAGCTTGCGCGCTTTCGCCACCTGGTCGACCGTCGCAGTATTGGCGACGGCGCCGAGAATGCCGGCGGCGCGCTCGGGCTCGCCGAGCAGTTTGTCGATTGCCGTCGCGATGCTCGATGCCACCTCGTCGAAACTCTTGTGTCCGTCGTTCGTGTCGATGCCGCCGGCCGGCACGAAGATGTTCTGCGGGGCGGTGCACATCTGCCCGGAATAGAGCGAGAGCGAGAAGGCGATATTGCCGCACATGCCGCGGAAGTCGCCGGTCGAGTCGATGACGATCGGGTTGATGCCCGCTTCCTCGGTGAAGACGAGATCGGTCGCCGCGTTTTCGCGCACCCAGGCGCCGAATGTGGGACTGCCGGTGAAGTCGATCGTGGCGACGCCGGGATGGATGATGAAGTCCTTGGCGATCGGCGCGTCGGCGTCGTCGGCGGCGAGCACAATGACGTTGGGATCGAAACCCGCTTCCGCGATGGCCTCGCGCGCGATCTTTATCGTCAGCGCCAGCGGCAGGATGGCGGCGGGATGCGGCTTGACGATCACGCTGTTGCCGGTCGCGAGACTCGCGAAGATCGCCGGATAGCTGTTCCAGGTCGGGAAGGTGGCACAGCCGATGACGAAGGCGACGCCGCGCGGCACGACACGCCATTGCTTGTCGAGCACGATCGGCTCGCCCTTTCCCTGCGGCTTCGACCACTCGGCCGCGCCCGGCACGCGCGTCATCTCGTCATAGGCATAGGCGACCGCTTCCAGCCCACGGTCCTGCGCGTGCGGGCCGCCGGCCTGGAACGCCATCATGAAGGCTTGGCCGGTGGTGTGCATGACGGCATTCGCCATCAGGAAGCTCGCCCGATTGATGCGCTGAAGAATCTCCAGGCAGACGCCGACGCGGTCTTCGATGCTGGCGCCGGCCCAGGCTTCGCCGGCCTTGCGCGAAGCGGCGATCAGCGTGTCGGCGGAAGCGGTGGGATAGTCGATACCGAGCGCGAGGCCGAACGGCGACTGTTCGTGCCCCGCGCGCTTCTCGCTCGGCTGGTCGAGATCGAACGGTTTGCCGAGCAATGCTTTGAAGGCGGCTTCGCCGTCGGCGCGCGCGGTCTCGCCGTAAATCTTGCCGCTGGCCACTTCCGGATAGGCGCTCCAATAGGTGCGCGCGCGGCAGGCGGCGACGGCGCGGTCGAGCAAAGCGCGATGCGCTTCGAACAAGCGACTCATTACATTTCCTCCCGGCGTCCAGCGTTTCGACAGGTCGCTGAATATATTTTTCTCGTCATTCCGGACGCCGCGAAAGCGGCGATCCGGAATCCAGAAACAAGCGCCTCGCTCGTTTCTGGATTCCGGGCTCCGGCCGTTCGGCCGGCCCCGGAATGACCGATCAGAAATTCAGCGTTCGCTTGGCCGCGTTGACACCCGTTCTGACCGGCCCTATTAATTAGCCGACCGGCCGGTCAGTCAAGTATTATTCGCGAAAGACGGCGCCCGCCTCCTGCGGGACGAGAAGCGCCGCCCGGGAGGAAATCCATGGACGAGAGCCCGATCCTCGTCGACCAGCGCGCAGGTTATCGCGTCGTCACGCTGAATCGTCCGCAGCGGCTCAATGCGTTCACCGAAGCGATGCATCGCGCGCTGATGGCGGCGTTGGTCGAGGCCGAGGCTGACACAAACTGTCGCGCGCTTTTGCTAACCGGCGCCGGCCGCGGCTTCTGCGCGGGGCAGGATCTGGCCGACCGGATCGCGAGCGGCGACACGAAACCCGATCTCGGACACACCATCGGAACCTTCTACAATCCGCTGGTGCGCAAGTTGCGCGGCCTGCCATTCCCTGTAGTCGCGGCGGTGAATGGCGTCGCGGCAGGCGCCGGCGCCAATATCGCGCTCGCCTGCGACATCGTGCTGGCGGGGCGCGGCGCCAATTTCGTTCAGGCCTTCGCCAAGATCGGACTCGTACCCGATTCCGGCGGAACCTGGTTCCTGCCGCGCCTCGTCGGCGCGGCACGCGCGCGGGGTTTGGCGCTGCTCGCCGAGCCGCTCAGTGCCGAGAAGGCGGAAAGCTGGGGCCTGATCTGGAAGGCGGTGGACGACGACAAGTTGCTGAGCGAAGCCGAGAAACTTTGTGCGCAGTTCGCGGCTGGCCCGACCTACGGCCTGACGCAAATCAGGCGCGCGCTCGATGCCGCCGAGAGCAACACGCTCGACGCCCAGCTCGATCTTGAGCGCGACACCCAGCGCGCCTGTGGGGCTTCGCCGGATTACGCCGAAGGCGTGCGCGCCTTCATGGAGAAGCGCCCGCCCAATTTCATCGG
This sequence comes from Pseudomonadota bacterium, assembly GCA_021815055.1. Taxonomy (GTDB): domain Bacteria; phylum Pseudomonadota; class Alphaproteobacteria; order Rhizobiales; family Xanthobacteraceae; genus Pseudolabrys. The sequence goes on from JAKAHJ010000154.1 coordinate 3,015, forward strand.
CCGGCCGGAGTAGATCATGACCGCGGACGAACTCGCGCGCGCCTGCGCCGACGCCATGTGGGCGGACGATGCCGCCAGCAGCGGTCTCGGCATGGAGCTCGTCTCGGTCGGCCCCGGCCGCGCCGAGCTCGCCATGACCGTCACCGAGCGCATGGTCAACGGCCACAATATTTGCCACGGCGGCTTCATCTTTCTGCTCGCCGATTCGACCTTCGCCTTCGCCTGCAACACCTATAACCAGCGCACGGTGGCGCAGCATTGTGCCATCAGTTTCATCGAAGCCGGTCGGCTGGGTGACCGGCTGACCGCGTGCGGTGTGGAAAAGAACCGGCGCGGGCGCTCCGGCATCTACGACATCACGGTGACGCGGCAGGACGGCAAAGTGATCGCCGAATTCCGCGGCCATTCGCGCACGATCGAAGGCGAACTCGTGCCGAACCTCGACAAGAGCGGCGCGGCCGCCGCAAGCGGATAGGGAAGGACAGCATGCTCGACAAATCGTCCTACCGTCCGCACGGCCTCGAGCCGATCGAAACCGCTTCGCGCGACGAGATCGCCGGCGTGCAGACCGAGCGGCTGAAATGGTCGCTCCGCCACGCCTATGACAACGTTCCGGCCTATCGCAAGAAGTTCGACGAAGCGGGCGTTCATCCCGACGATTTCAAGCGGCTCGAAGACCTCGCCAGGTTTCCATTCACCTCGAAGCAGGACCTGCGCGACAATTATCCCTTCGGCATGTTCGCGGTGCCGCAGGAGAAAATCGCCCGCATTCACGCTTCGTCCGGTACCACCGGCAAGCCGACCGTGGTCGGCTATACGCTGAAAGACGTCGACACCTGGTCGCAGGCGATGGCGCGCTCGATCCGCGCCTCCGGCGGACGGCCCGGCATGAAGGTCCATGTCTCCTACGGCTACGGGTTGTTCACCGGCGGCCTGGGCGCGCATTACGGCGCGGAAAAGCTCGGCTGCACGGTGATCCCGGTCTCCGGCGGCATGACCGAGCGGCAGGTGCAGCTCATCGCCGACTTCAGGCCGGAAATCATCATGGTGACGCCGTCCTACATGCTGGCGATCCTCGACGAATTCCGCGCCAAGAATATCGACCCGCGCGACTCATCGCTCGAGATCGGCATTTTCGGCGCCGAGCCCTGGACCAATTCCATGCGCGCGGAGATCGAGCAGGCCTTCGACATGGACGCTGTCGACATCTACGGCCTGTCGGAAGTGATCGGCCCGGGCGTCGCGAATGAATGCGTGGAGACCAAGGACGGGCTGCATATCTGGGAGGATCACTTCTATCCGGAAGTGATCGATCCCGTCACCGGCGCCGTGCTGCCGGACGGCGCGCCCGGCGAACTGGTTTTCACGTCGCTGTCCAAGGAAGCCATGCCGGTGATCCGCTATCGCACGCGCGATCTCACCAAGCTCATGCCAGGCACCGCGCGCACGATGCGGCGCATGGAGAAGATCACCGGCCGTTCCGACGACATGATGATCGTGCGCGGCGTCAACGTGTTCCCGACCCAGTTCGAGGAACAGCTTTTGCGCTGCGACGGGCTGAGCCCGCACTTCTTCATCGAGCTCTATCGCGAGCAGCGACTCGATGCCGTGCGCCTGCATGTGGAGGCGCGCGCCGACCACGCCGACGACGCTTCGCGGCGCGCGCAGGCCGCGTTGCTCAAGGCGCATATCCGCAACGTGGTCGGCATCGGCGTCGAAGTGGACGTAGCCGATCCCGGCGGCATCGAGCGATCGATGGGCAAGGCGCGCCGCATCGTCGACAAAAGGCCGAGGGATTGAAAATGAGGCACGCCACTCACATCGGACATCTCCGTGCGTGTCCCGGGCGCAGTGCAGCGCGTAACGAAGTGGAGCGGTGCGCTGCAGACCCGGGACCCCGGTTTCTTGGGCGGCGGATCAACCGGGGTCCCGGATCAGCGGTGCATCGCTTCGCTGCGCTTTGCGCTGCACCGCGTCCGGGACACGAGCAGGAACCTGCGTGATGGCGCGTCCCCGTTCCGCCGGATATGACGAGAAGCGCCAGGCGATCCTGGACCGCTCGGCCGAGGTCTTCGCCAAGAACGGCTACGACCGCGCCTCGATGGCCGAGGTGGCCAAGGCATGCGGCGTGTCGAAGGCGCTGCTCTATCACTACTATGTCAACAAGGCGGCGCTGCTGTTCGACATCCTGCACGACCATCTGCAGGAACTGCTCGACGCGGTGAACGCGGTCGATGCCAAGCTTTCGCCGCGCGCGCGGCTGAGCGCGCTGATCGCCGCGCTGCTCGAGGCCTATCGCGACGCCGATAACGAGCACAAGATCCAGGTCAACGAGCTCGGCAAGCTGCCGGTACGGCAGAAGAAGCTGTTGACCGACATGGAGCGCGAACTGGTGCGTGTGTTCGCCGACGCCATCGCGACGGTCAATCCGGCGCTGGCCGCGGACGCCGCGCTGCTCAAGCCGGTGACCATGTCGCTGTTCGGCATGCTCAACTGGCACTACATGTGGTTCCGCGAGGGCAAGGCGCTCACGCGCGAGGACTACGCCGGTCTTGCCACCACGCTCATTGTCGAAGGGGCCAAGGCGCTCGCGATGCAAGGCCCGGCGCCGGCGAAAAGGGCGGCGAGGGGGTAGCTTTTCTTATCCCTCCCCCGCTTGCGGGGGAGGGTGGCGAGCGAAGCGAGCCGGGTGGGGGCGTTCGCGATTGAGAATTGACCCCACCCC
>JAKAHJ010000015.1 GCA_021815055.1 Pseudomonadota bacterium
TTTGGGGCCACAGGGCGCGGCGGCCGAGGAGAACAGCGGATCGACTGCCGGCTTGCAGAAATTCACCAGCGGGCCGTCGTCGAGCGCGATCGACGCGACGCCGTCACGCCGCGTCACGCTCATGTGCTTGCCGCCTGGCGCGAGATAAACCGTGCCGGCATCGATTTCTTCGCCGTCTTTGGCCTCGCGCACCGGGCGTTTGGCGGCCCGCGCGATGTGTTCGGCGAGAATGGCCGTGAAGGTCGGCGGCATGTGCTGCGTGACCAAGACCGGCGCGCGTTCGATCACACCGCCGATCTGCGGGATGAGGCCGTTGAGCGCCTGCGGGCCCCCGGTCGACGACCCGATCAGCAGCACGCGTGGCGGCGTCAAGGGCATCGGTCGCAACGCGAGGGGCGCTTGCGCGCCACCGTAATGGTGCGTGGGGGGGCGGCCGAACGCCGCAAGCTTGGGCCTCGCAAGCGGCCCCGCGCCAGCCAGCGACCGCTGGCGCAAGCGTTTCCCGCGCAGGCCGAGTTGGCGGATCTTCTCGATCAGATCGCGGCGGAACGCGACCGAGGCGTTGGCGTCGCGGCTGGCGGCGGGTTTGGCGATGTAGTCGGCGGCACCCAGCGCGAGCGCCTTCAAACTGATCTCGGCGTTGCGGCGCGTGACGGTGGAGGCCATGATCACGACGAGATCGCGCCGCTTGCGCAGCAACAGCGGCAGCGCCGCGATACCGTCGAGCTCGGGCATCTCGACGTCGAGCACCACCACGTCGGGATTGCTGCGTTCGAGCTGGTCGACCGCCTCGCGCCCGGTGCGTAGCGACGCCACCAGTTCGAGATCGCTCTCGGCCTCCACCCAGCGTGCGAACAGCCCGCGCACCACGACCGCGTCGTCGACGAGCATGACGCGGATGCGCCGGGCAATCGTCGGAGCGATGGCGGGAGCGGAGGCGACGGCGATGGTCATCGGGCCGTTTTTCGTGGTGAGGATCGTCACGGCGGATGCTTCGATCAGAGCAGCCCGACTTCCTGAAATTTGGCTTCGACGATGTCCTTGTCGAACGGCTTCATGATGTATTCGTTGGCGCCCGCATGCAGCGCGCGCGCGATATGCGCTACATCGTTCTCCGTCGTGCAGAACACCACCTTGGGCGCATCGCCCCCGGGCACGCGGCGCAGCGAGCGCAAAAACTCGTAGCCGTCCATCTTCGGCATGTTCCAGTCGAGAAGGATCGAATCGGGCATTTGCCGGCGGCACGCTTCGAGCGCCTGCTCGCCGTCCTCGGCTTCCACCACCTGGAATTCCAGTGCTTCGAGGATACGCCGCGCCACCTTTCGGATGACGCTTGAATCGTCGACGATCAAGCAGCTTTTCATGGCACGTTCCTTTCCAGTTTCGCCCGCGGCGTCGCAAGCCCGCCGCAAATTCCGAATTTCACGCGGCGCTCGCCGTCGCCGCGATGTCGAGCGTACGGTCGACATCGAGCACGATCATCAACAGACCCTCGAGCCGGTGTATGCCGGCTGACAGCCGCGCGAGGCTAGCGTCCAGGTTGACCGGATTGGGCTCGGGCGCCCGATCCGGGACCTTGAGCACTTCGCCCACCCCATCGATCAAGAGACCGTAGAATTCCCCGCGCAGCTCGACGCCGAGCGCCATCGGCGGCGCGTCGTCGGCGCGCGGCGGCATCCCGAGACGCTGGCGCATATCGATGAGCGTGACGATGCGCCCGCGCAAATTCAGCACCCCCGCGATCTCCGGCGGGGCCAGCGGCACCCGCGTCACGCGCTCCGGCAGGAACACGTCCTGTACGCGCCGGATCGGCAGACCGAACAACTGACCGCCGATCGTGGCGGTCACGTATTCGTTCAAATTGTCGTCGCCGTTCGTGCTCATGGATGCCTCGTCATGCGGCGCAGCCGAGTTGGGTCTGTTCCTTCAGCGCGGCGATCAAGCCCTGCCGGTCGAACTTGGCGACATAGTCGGCAAGCCCGATGCGGCGGCCGCGCTCGATCGCCTCGGCCGAGGCTACCGACGACATCGCGATCACCGGCGCATCGGCGGTGCGCGGATCGTTGCGCAGACGTTGCGCGAATTCGAAACCGTCCATGTCCGGCATTTCGATGTCGGTGACGACGACGTCGAAACGCTGGCCCTCCCCCGTCAAAGCGAGCGCCTCTCGCGCCGAACCGACACTGGTCACCTCGTAGCCGGCGGCCTGCAGCACCGGACTGAGCATGTTGCGGAAGAACGGGCTGTCGTCTACGAGCAGCAGCGAATGCCGGCGGATGCGGGCCGGTTGCTCCTTGCGGCGGAACCAGTCCTCGAAGGCGAGCGGCAGGAAATGGCCGACGTCGACGATCTCGGTGGCCTGGCCCTTGACGATCGCCGAGCCGAGCACGCCGGCATTAGCGCTGGCGACCTGGATGTCGAGGCGGTCCTCGACGATATCGACGATCTGGTCGACGACCAGCGCCATGGAACGCGCACCGTCGGAGAACACCAAAAGCGGCTGCGCGCCCTCGGCGCGGACGCGGACGTTCTCGCCCATGCTGACGAGCGGCATCAGGTGGCCGCGATATTGCACCATATGCCGGCCGTTGGAGAGCTCGATCTTGCGCGCGTCGATCTCCTCGAGCCGGGTGACCAGCGACAAAGGCACCGCCTTGAGCTGCGGAGCGCCCGCGCGGAACAGGAGCAGCGATGTCATCAGTTCGCTGTCGGCCGCGACTTTGTCGGTGGCGGCGGCGGCCGCGGCTAATTGCGACGTGCCCGCGCTGCCGAGCGCCTGCGCCACGCCGTTCGGATCGATGATCATGATCACCGAGCCGTCGCCGAGGATGGTGTTGCCCGAGAACAGGGCGATGTGGCGCAGCCGGCTCGATATCGGCTTCACCACGATTTCCTCGGTGTGAAACACGGCGTCGACCACGATGCCGAAAGTCTGGCTGCCGACCTGGGTGACGACGATGAATCCGTTCTCGACATCGCCGGCCTTGTCCGTGTTCATGCCGAGCAAGCGGCTCAGTCGCGCCAGCGGCAACAGCTTGTTGCGCAGCCGCAGCACGCTCGTATCCCTGATCCGCTCGATGCGATGCTCGCCGCCCGCCCGCGCGCGCACCAGTTCGATCACCGACAATTGCGGGATTGCGAAGCGGTCGCCGCCCGCTTCGACGATGAGCGCCGCGACGATCGCGAGCGTGAGCGGGATCTTGATCGTGAAGCTCAGCCCGACGCCCGCCACCGATTTGACGTCGATAGCGCCGCCGATCTGATCGATATTGCTGCGCACGACGTCCATGCCGACGCCGCGTCCGGAGACGCTGGTGATGCTGGCCGCGGTTGAGAATCCGGGCGTGAAGATGAATTTGTGGATCTGCGCCTCGGTCAGCTTCTCGACTTCCGCCTCGGAAGCGAGCCCGTGCGCGATGGCCTTGGCCTTGATGCGCTCGGTATCGAGACCGCGGCCGTCGTCGGCAACCTCGATGATGATGAAGCCGCCTTCATGATAGGCCGACAGCCGGATGCGCCCGCGCTCGGGCTTGCCCGCGGCGCGCCGTTCGCGCGGCGTCTCCAGTCCGTGGTCGGCCGAATTGCGCACCATGTGGGTGAGCGGATCCTTGATGAGATCCAGCACCTGGCGGTCGAGCTCGGTCTCGGCGCCCTGCATTTCCAATTCGATCTGCTTGCCGAGTTCGTTGGCGAGATCGCGCACGATGCGCGGCATCTTCTGCCAGGCATTGCCGATCGGCTGCATGCGCGTCTTCATGACGCCTTCCTGCAACTCGGCGGTGACATTGGACAGGCGCTGCAGCGGCGTCTTGAATTCGGACTCCTCGTGGCGGCGCACGATCTCGAGCAACTGGTTGCGGGTGAGCACCAGTTCGGAAACCATGGTCATCAGGTGCTCGAGCGTGTCGACGGCGACGCGGATCGACTGGCTGCCCCCTCGCGCCGGCTCCTCGTCCTTCGGCGCAGCTTCGTCCGTCGCCGGCTTCGCCCGCCGGCCCACCGGATCGACCGGCGTGTCGCGAAAGGCACGTTCGAGGTCGTCGAGCGAATCCTCGCCCGGACGCAACGGCCGCTCCAGGACCTGCGGCGTCAGCGTTCCGATCGCCTGCTCTTCGACGGGCGGCGCGGGCGCGGCCGACAGCCGTTCGACCATGCCGCGCAAGCCGGCAATCAGATCGTCGTCGGTCCCGTCCGGCTCGCGCTGCTCGTGTTCGAGCGATTCGAGAATGCGCTTGATGCGGTCGATGGTGGCGAGGATCAGTGTGACGGCGTCGGCGGTGGCGGGCACGCCGTCGCGGAATTTTCCCATCAGCGTCTCGGCGGCATGCGCCAGCGCTTCCAGGCGCGGCAGCCCGAGAAAGCCGCAGGTCCCCTTGATGGTATGAACGAGGCGGAAGATGTTATCGAGGATCTTGGCGTTGGTCGGATCCTGCTCGAAACGCACGAGCTCAACGTCGACCACGTCGAGGTTTTCGTTCGTCTCGGTGACGAATTCCCGCAGCAAATCGTCCATAAAAACGCCTTTACCGACGGGTCAAAAGCCCGCCTTACGCCCCGGCCAAAGCCTGTCCCACGCACCCCGACCGGAGTCCGCGCCAGTGTGTCGGTGAAGGGTTTAATTTTGGTTGCGGATCGCTGTGAATTTACCGGCGCTTAACGCTGCGTTAACCGCACACCCGCTCGCGACGACCGCTATCGCGCCGCGACCACCACCGCCTCGCCCTCCATGGCGATGCCGGCGGTCAATCCGCAGGCCTTGGCGAGCAGCCCGGCATAGAACGGCTGGATGCGATGGGCATCGAGGCCCTCGTCACCCGCCTCGGCCGAGAGCAGCGAGGCGGTCGGCGGAATCTTGGCGTTGGTGCCGGTCGCGCTCACCTTGAAGCCCATTGTTTCGCCCTCGCCGACCGCGTCGATCGTGAGCACGCCGCCGCGCGGGATCGACTGCGCCGCGATCAGCAGCATGTTGAGCAGGAGCTTCACCCGGTTCTTGGGCAGGAAGGCGCGCGCCAGGTTCCAGGTGAGCCTGGTCTTGTCGTCCTCGAGAAAGCCGCGCGAGATCTTCTCGGCGTCGCCGGTATCGATCTGGGCGCCGGCGGAGCCCGCGGCGCCGAAGGCGATACGGCAGAACTGCAGTTTGGCGGAGGCCGTGGTCGCGCTCTTCTTGATGAGATCGAGCGCGAAGGCCTGGGTTTCCGCGTCCTTTTCCTCGGCCAGCACTTCCAGTCCGTTGACGATGGCCCCCACCGGACTGATCAGGTCGTGGCACACGCGCGAGCACAACAGAGCGGCGAGGTCGAGTGCATCGATGGACGAACCGGACATGGACGGGTCTCCGCTTTCGCGTACAAGGGCCTGGAGGACCGGCGAATCGCTTGTCAGGCCGGCTTTTTCGCCTGATACACCGCACCTGCGAAACCGCCAAGGACGGCGGGACCAGGAAAGGACGACCAAATTGAGCCCAGTTTCGGAAATTACTCCCGCCCAGGCCGCCGCCGCGCTGGACGCGCTGACCGCGATCGTCGCGCGCGCCTCCGCGATCATTCTCGAGGTTGCGGAGGGCGGACTGTCGCACCGGCTCAAGGGCGACCGGTCGCCGGTCACCGCCGCCGACGAGGCCTCCGAAGCCGCCATCCTGGAAGGTCTCGCGCAAGTCCTGCCCGGCGTCCCGGTGGTTGCCGAAGAAATGACCGCCAAGGGAAAGGTGCCCGCGCTCCACGGCAGCTTCATCCTGGTCGACCCGCTCGACGGCACCAAGGAATTCATCGCCGGCCGCGACGAATACACCGTGAATATCGCCGTGGTCAGCGGCGGGGTACCGATTGCCGGCGTGATCTCGGCGCCCAAGCGCGGCGATCTCTGGCGCGGCGTGGTCGGGATCAAGGCCGAGCACCTGCATTTGACACCAACCGGCGCCGACCGGGCGCGGCCGATCAAGGCCCGGCGCTGGCCGGCGCAAGCGCCGGTCGCCGTGGTCAGCCGCTCGCATTACGATCCCGCGACCGATGCCTTCCTCTCCCGCCTGCCGCCAGTGACGCACGACTCCAGCGGCTCTTCGATCAAGTTCTGCCGGATCGCGGAGGGTGTCGCCGATGTCTATCCGCGCCTCGGCACCACCTGCGAATGGGACATCGCGGCCGGCCATGCGATTGTGGCCGCCGCCGGCGGCATCGTGACAACGCCGGAAGGAACGCCCTTGTCCTACGGCCGCGCGGCGGCGAATTTCCGCGTACCCTCGTTCATCGCCTGGGGCGACCCGGCCATGGCGGCGTCGCCCAAGCCCTAATGTCAGTGCCCCACGGTGCGCGCGACCGCCGGCCATTTGCGGGCGGCGCGGGCGATGATGGAATCGCTGTCGGCCAGAAACGCGCTGCGCGCCTCGTCGCTGTAGAAGAGATAGAGCCGTTCCCCCACGATGGCCCAGACCAGCGGATTGCCCGCCACCGAGCGGTCGCGCACGATCGCCACCGGATCGTAACCGCCGAAGCGCGGCCGATAGACCTCCGGATGCTCGGCGAAGGCCCTGCGATTGCCGTCATTGCGGAAGCGCCAGACCGCGCCGTCGCGCTTCAATTCGAGCGCGGGCCGTCCGAAGACCGGCTTCCTGCCGGTAAAATAGGCGACCGGATCGATGCCGCTGATCGCGAGCCCGGTATTCGCGTCGGTCACCACCGGCTCGCGCTCGGCGGTCCACGAAATGGCCGGCGGCACAAGCGCAAGCGCCAAGGCGACGAGGACGCCGAGCCACTTCCGCGCCTTTTCCGGCTGCCGCGCTCCAGTCATAGTTCCGGGTGACATTTTGGCGATTCGGGGACCCACGGACGGCCCACCCTAGGGCGGCCGGCGTGAGCATCCGGTTAAACGGAACTGGTGCCTGTCAATTCATGGAGCATCCGATGCGCGCCTTCCTGCGCCTGGCCGCCCTCACGCTGTGCCTTACCGGCTTCGGGGCGGAGATCGCCGCCGCCCAGAATCCGCCGCCTCCGCCGCCCCCCGGGCCGTTACCGGCGCAGCCGCAACCGCCGCGGCGCGACACCTTCTCGCCCGACGAAATCCTGCGCGAAGGCCATCGCTTCTTCGGCACGGTCTCGCGCGGACTGGCCCAGGTCGTCGAAAAGGCGGTCAGCCGCTGGGGTCAGCCGAACGGCTATATCCTCGGCCAGGAAGCCGGCGGCGCCCTGGTGGGCGGCCTGCGCTATGGCGACGGCAAGCTCTACACCAAGAATGCCGGCGACCTCCGCGTATTCTGGGAAGGCCCGTCGGTCGGCTTCGACACCGGCGGGGAAGGCGCCCGCACCATGATGCTCATCTACAACCTGCCCGCCACCGATGCGATCTACCAGCGTTTCGCCGGCATCGACGGCTCGGCCTATTTCATCGGCGGCTTCGGCATGACGGCGCTTGCCGCCAACAACATCGTCGTGGTGCCGATCCGCTCGGGCGTCGGATTGCGGCTGGGCGCCAATGTCGGCTATCTCAAGTTCACGCCGAAGGCGACCTGGAATCCATTCTGAGCGCGTCGCCGCCACGCTAATTTAATTCCTATTCGTGTAGGACGAGCCCACCGGCGCGCGCGACGCGGGCGCGGGTTTAGGTTAATCTCGGCTTGCGCTGGCGGTGCCGGCGCGAGCCGTGCAATGGTTACCGCGGGGAATTTGCGGGTAAGGGTCCGCGTTGGAGGCGTGGTTTCATGATTGAACCGATCATGTATTTCGGGATCGGCTTCCTCGCCGCGGCCCTGTTCGGGCTTGTCCTGGTTCCGCTCGTGCACAACCGCGCCGTGCGCCTCACCATGAAGCGGCTCGAAGCCGCCACGCCGCTGTCGTTGGCGGAAATCCAGGCCGACAAGGACCAGCTTCGCGCCGAATTCGCGATGTCGACGCGGCGTCTCGAAATGAGCGTGGAGCAGCTCAAGGCGAAAAGCACCAGCCAGCTTGCCGAACTCGGCAAGAAGGGCGACGCCATCAACCGCCTCAAGATGGAATTGGGCGAAAAGACCGCCACCATTTTCGCGCTCGAAGCGCGCGACAAGGCGCTGCGCGACCAGTTGCGTGCGACCGAGGAAGAATACGCGATCAAGACGACGGCCATGATCGAGGCGCAGCGCGCGCTCAACGAAAAAGAGGCTGAGCTCGCCAAGATGACCGGCGAACTGGACGATCGCTCGTCGCAAGCCGAGGCGCAGAAGGTCGAGATCGTCGCGCTCAAGGCGCAGGTCGAGGCGCTCAAGGACCGCTTGTCCGCCGCCGGCCACGAGCTCAAGGCGGTGGAGGACCGCCGCGACGCCGAGCGCGTCGAATTGCAAGCGGCCACGCAGGAACTCGCCGAGGAACGCGGCAAGGTGGAAAATCTCGGCCGCCGCGTCGGCGAATTGGAACAGGCGCTGCTCGGTCAGACCAAGGAAGCCGAAATCCTCGGCCGCCGGGCGCACGATCTGGAAACCCGGCTCACCGAACAGGCGCGCGCGCTCGCCGAAAGCGAATTCGAGCTCAGGCAGTTGCGCAGCGGAATGGAGACGGCGCGCAAGACCGAGAGCGATCTGCGCACGGCGATCGCGGAACTGGAAGGGCGCTCCTCGTCCGCGAACCAGCGGCTGAAGACCGAAAATGCCCAGCTCTCTGGCGAGCTCGAGCGCACCAAGGAAGAGCGCGACCGGCACGCCCGCGATCTCGGCAAAATGAAGCGGGAAGCCGAGGAGTCCTGGGCGGCCGAGCGGGTCGAGAACGCGCTTCTGCGCGAACGCATCAACGACGTGGCCGCGGAAGTGGCGCGGCTCGCCTCCGCGCTCGAAGGTCCGGATTCGACCATCAATGCCATCCTCGCCGCCGAAACCGTGCGCGACCACGCGGGAGCCCCCGCCAATGGCGACGCCGAACTCGCCCACGCGGCGCCCGCGAGCGGCAATCTCGCCGACCGCATTCGCGCCTTGCAGACGCAGGCCTCGCGCGTGGCGCAAGAGGACGATCCGAAGACCCGGAATTAGCGCGGCACCAGCACGCTACCCGCGCGGGCGTGCGCGCCCGAGCCCTCGCTTGACACCTCTTCGGGCCACCCCCTATATCCCGTTGCCTTGATGGCCGGGCGGTTAGCTCAGCGGGAGAGCACACCCTTCACACGGGTGGGGTCGCAGGTTCAATCCCTGCACCGCCCACCATCCCGAACCGGCTACGGCTCGCAGCAAAACTTCCGGAGGCTTCGGCCATGATCGCCGTCATTTTCGAAGTCTGGCCGGCGCAAGGCCGCAAGGACGACTACCTCGCCATTGCCGCCGCGCTGCGCGACGATCTCGTGAAGATCGACGGCTTCATTTCGGTGGAGCGCTTCCAGAGCCTCACCGATCCGAACAAGTTGCTGTCGCTCTCGTTCTGGCGCGACGAGGACGCGGTCAAGGCCTGGCGCACCCAGACGCGCCACCGCGAGAGCCAAGCCAAAGGCCGCGCCGGGATTTTCGCCGACTACCGGCTGCGCATCGCGGCGACCATCCGCGACTACGGCATGAACGAGCGCGAGCAGGCGCCGCCGGATTCGCGGGCCGCGCACGATGCGGCGCGGGCGCTCTGATCGGTCTCAGACGGCAAACCAACCCAGCCGGTCGAGCACGAAAACGGCCCAGATCGCAGGCGCCAGAAAGGCGCCGAACGGCAATTCGCGGCTGCGATCGATCGCTTCGCCGCGTATGAGCGCGCGTCCGCTCAATGCCAGCGCGCAAGCGATGGCGGCGAGCGCCAGCGCGAGCGGCAATGCGTCCCACGCGAGAAAGGGCGCGCCCGCCGCGGCGAGCTTCACGTCGCCGAGCCCGAGACCCTCGATGCCGGTCGCGCGCGCATAGACGAAGCGCAGCGTCCACATGAATCCGCCGGCGGCCAGCACGCGCAGAAGCGCATCGGCAAGGCCGGCGAACGGGTCAGATCGCCAGCCTTCGGTGACGGCAAGCGCGATGCCGGCGCAAAAAATCGCGACATTGGCGGCATCGGGAATGATGAAGCGGTCGAGATCGACCGCCGCCACATAGACCGCGAGCACGGCAAGCAGCGCGGCGAAGGCTGCCGCGGGCCAGGGCAGCAAAGCAAAGGAGACGGCAGCGCCGCCGAGCGCCGTGGCGATAACCCAACCATGCTGCATGGCGCTAGCGCTTGATGAACACTTTGCGCGGCGGCGCGGTGGCGGCCGCGGGAATCCGCGCCTCGCGCGCCATCACCGAGAGCTTGGAGCGCAGTTCCTCGGCCACGAGCTGCGCGTCGAGCCCGTTGCGGATGATCTGCGGACGGATGAATACGATCAGCTCGGTGCGGTTGACTGTCTTGTCGTTGGTCGAGAACAGGTCTCCGAATCCTTTTATATCGCTCAGGATCGGAAGCCCGTTGCGCGTCTTCTGCTCGGTGCTCGAAATCATGCCGGCGAGCATCACCGTTTGCCCGCTCGAAACCGCGATCGAGCTTTGCACCTTCCGCTCCGAGATGGTCGGCGTCAGCGTCGGATTGACCGTCGGCTGCACGGCGGAGACTTCCTGGCTGACGTCGAGGCTGACGACGCCATTGGCATTGACGCGCGGCGTGACCTTCAGGATCACGCCCGTGTCTTGCATCGTGACGCTGCTCACGAGCGGAGCATTCGGCACGGTGACGTCCGTTGCCTGTTGCGTGGTGATCGGCACCTGGTCGCCAACCTGCAGCATGGCCTGCTGGTTGTCGAGCACGACCAGCGCGGGCGAAGAAATCACGTGAACGTCGGTGATCGCGCTGAGCGCGTTGAGCACGACATGCGGGTCGGCATTCTTGCCAAGAACGATGTTTCCGCCCGGAAGCGTGCGGGCGAGGATGTTCGAGAGCCCGAACCCGATCGAGCCGTTCTGCCGGTTGCCGAGAAAATATTGCAGGCCGTATTGCAACTGGTTCTTGAGCGTGATTTCGGCAACCGTCACGTCGATGGCGACCTGCATCGGCGCGCGGTCGAGCTCGAAAATCGCGCGCTCGATGATCTTGTATTGGTCGCGGCTCGCATAGATCAGCAGCGAATTATTGGCGATGTCCGCGGTGATGCGGACATTCGGCAGGATCGCCGGACCGCTCGATCCTCCGGTCGACAGCGAGGCAAGGTCGACGCCCTTCGATGTGCTGCCGCTTTGCTGGGACGCGTTCCCCTGATCCGACGCATTGGGCGGATTGCCGAAGCCGGGAGGCTGACCCGGCGGGCTGCTGCCGGGCGGCGGGTTGGTGGTCGTTGTCCCGGTGCTCGTCGCCCGCCGCATGGTGGACCCGGGCGTGAGCTGCGACAGGTCGCTCGTTCCGGACGTGTTCGCCTGCCCGGTGAACACCTCGCGGAGAATGCCGGCGAGGATCTTGGCGTTGCCGTAGCGCAGCCGATAGACGCGCACCATGGTGTTGTCATAGTCGGCGCGGTCGAGCCGGGTGACCCAGGTCTTGACCCGGTCGATCATGGCATTGGAGTGCGCGATCGCCAGCACCGCGTTGAGCCGGTTCATCGGCTGGAAGCGCACGAGGTTGCCGGAACTGCCTTCGTTGCCGGCGTCGAACACGTTCTGCAATTCCTTGATGACGACGTCGGGGCTGGCGTTGCGGATCGGGAAAATGCCGACCGATTGGTTTTTCATCCAGTCGACGTCGAGCGCCAGCGCCGCCTCGAGCGCGCTTTGGCGCTCGGTGCTGGAGCCCTGGATCATCAAGAGATTGCGGCCGGGGTCGACGCGCGCGGCGCCCGGCTTGGCTGCGAAACTGTCGAGCGCGCGCAGCACGGCATTGGCGGAGACATAGCGCAGCGGCATGACCGAAATGCCGTAGCCCGAGGTGATCCGGCTCTTGGCGTCGGTGTCGATGTCGGTCGGTCCCGCGCCGAGGGCTTCGCCCGCCGGAACGATCTTGTAGACTCCGCCTTCGTTGACGACCTGGGCATTGACCAGCTTGAGCGTGCTCTCGAACAGCGGCAGCAGATCGGCCCTCGCCACCGGCCGGCCCGATGCGAGGTTGATCGTTCCCTGCACGCGCGGATCGAGGCTGTAATTGGACTTGAGCAGGTCGCCCATGATCACTTTGGTGACCGCGCCGACATCGGCGTTCTGGAAATTAAGGTCGAACTGGCCGGGCCCGCGCGCGACGGCGCCGCTGATGACGGTCGATTGCGGCGAGGGTGGCGAGGGTGGCGATGCCGCGGCATTGTCGGCCTCGGTGCTCGCGGGCTGGCTGGGATAGACCTCCGCGCCCGGCAGAGGATGCTCAGGCGCGGCCGGGCCGGCCGGCTCCGGATAGCGCGCCGTCAGGTCGCGCGACATGACGTTTTCGGAAACCGACTCGCCGGGGATGTCGCCGGATTCTTTTTTCTCGAGCGCCGAGCAGGACACAAGGCTGAGGATGAGCAATCCGGAGATTGCGCCACCGCCCGCGATTCGCCAGATGCGCTCTACGCCGAACATTACTACCAACCCCAGGAAATGCAATCTTAACACATTGTTACCGGCGCAAGCGAGGCCCGAAAACGCCGCGTTATGCGGAAAAATTGTTTAGTTAATCGGTCAATTGCGGCGCTGCGCCCGGTTCGCCTGCGGCGGCGGAAACGGCCCCGGCCGCGGCACCGGTCCGGCACGCGGCGCCCCGGGCGGGCGCGGCGGCAGCCGTCGCGTCACCGGCGGCGGAATTGCACCGGCCGATGGAACCGCCGCCGCCGGCACCACCTCCTGATCGACCTCCCCGGTCGGCAGCGCGTCGGCGCTATTCTCTTCCGCCGCGCCGTCGACCTGCCGCACATCGACACCCGGCGGTTTGGCATTGCTGACGAGCCAGACTCGGACGCGCCGTCTGTCGCCGCGCAACAGGATGTAATGGTCGGATACCTGCTCAAGCTGCCAGGTCTCGATCTTGTCGCCCTGGCGCAGGCGCACTTCTTCATTCGTCGTCTTGTTGTGGAGAATCGCGATCGGGGCGTCGCCGCCGAGCGCGATGCCGGTGAGATCGAACGGCAACGACACCGACTCCACGATCGGCGGCGGCGCTTCGGGCGCGGCGATCACGGCCGGCGGCTTGCGTGTCGGCGAGAACAGCGGCCGGTCGCGGGTTTCCTGCATGCTCTCGAGCGGCGGCAATTCGAAATGGCGGGTCGCCGGAGCCGGAGCATTCTGCGCGGCCGCCATGCCGGCAATACAGCCCAATACCGCCGCCACACCCCCTGCCGTCAGCCATCGCCCGCGCGCGCTCATTGGCCGCTCCCGCGGAAATAGCCGAAGGCCCGAAGATCGACGGCGAGATGGATGGCGTGGTCATGGGCGGCGGCTTCGTCGCCTTCGTGCTTCGGCGCATTCCGCACGTTCAGCGTCTCGACCATGATGAACGGACGCTCCGACTCCAGCCGGTACAGCACCTGCTGCAAGCCGTCATTGGTCAGTTCCGCGTTGGCCTGCACGACCACACGCCGCAGCGTGGTGTCCTTCGTGTCGTCGGGCGGATCGACGCCGACCGACACCAGCTTTCCGCCGCTCGACTCGATCAATTCGACGATGCGCTGCTGGATGCCGTTGGCGGCCAGCGCGTAATTGGCGCCTTCGAGGAACGCGCTCGCCCCGCCGTCTTTCTCGTCGTCCGCGCGCGGCGGGATCGCCATGCGCTTCTTGAGCGCTTCGAGCGACGTACTCTTGGCGTCGAGTTCGAGCCGCGCCGCATCGGCGGACTCTTTGGTGAACCAGATTCCGCTCGCCAGCACCGCCACGATCACGGCGAGAACGCCGACGGCGCCGCCCGCGCGGCCGAGGGTTGCGATCTGTTTCATCGGCCAGCCTCCGGCACGACGCGCGCGTCGAGATAGAAGCGGTCGCCGTTGTTGTCGGGCAGGCGGGTGGTCGGCGCGAAGAAGCTCGCCTCGGCGAACGCTCGATTGGCCTCGATCAACGGAACGAGCCCCGCCACATTGCGCGAGACGCCGGTGATGCGCACATGGCCGTCGGCGATACGCAATTCGCTCAGATAAGTATCGTCGGGCAACACGGTGGCGAGCGCATCGATCGCGGTCACGGCGACCGGTGTCCGCATTTTGTGCGCCATGATGGCGGCTTGGTCGCGCACCGCCGCCGGTTCCTGCGAGCCGCGCGCGGCGAGCTTCTTGCGCAGGTCGAAGATCGAGCCGTCGGCGCTCTCGATCGCCGCCGCCGCCTGCTGCCACGTATAGGCCAGATAGCCGATCGCCACGCCGCTCACGAGCACGAGCGCGGCAAGCCCCGCGATCACGCCGTTGCGCAGGCGGCCAAGACGGGCCGTTTCCGCGCTGGCATCGTCGATGCGGATGGCAACGTCGCCGCCGACCGGCGCCACGTCGCGGTACACTAGCCGCAGCTTGCGCGGGGAGATCGCATTCAACGCGCCGATCAGCCTGGCATGCAGCGAGCGCGCGGTGGCGGAGATGGTCACCACCACGCGGTCGTCACGCGGGCCCGCAGGCGCGATGTGATAATCGTAGATGACGTCGTCGGAACGCCACGGCACCAATCGCTCCAACTGATGCCGCACGATGCCGTCGAGATAGGAGCGGCTTTCCGCCGGCAAGGGATCGAGCGTGCGCACCAGCAGTTCGTCCGCCGGCAAGACCAGATCGATGTCACGATCGCGCAGGGACGCGGCCGCTTCCACCGGCACGAGACGCGCGCCGCCATCGGAATCTTCGAGCGCGAGCTTCACGGCGGGGCCGCCGCCGTCCGCCGGCTCGACCGCAAAGCCGTCATCGGCCGCGACCACGCCCACCGCCGTCTGCCGGCGCGAGCGCTCACCGAGCGCCGCCGCGGCCTCGACCAGGCCGTCGACGAACCAGACGATCGGTTGCTTTACGCTCTCGAACAAAATTCACCTATCAAGCGGGCTCATGGCAGCGCCCGAATCCGCGCCGGCGGATTTGCGTCCCAAGCGACGATCCGATACGGCGCATTGTCCCCGCCGCGAACGCTTGCCACGACTTCGTAATGGCGCTCGTCGCCGCCGTCGACAAGCACGCTTCCCTCGAAGCGCACGGCCGCGCCATTCTGTTCCGTGACAAAACTCTGCACCGGCCCCAGCCGCGAAATCAAGGACTTAAGTTCGGCACCGGGTTGTTTACGCTGTTCCAGAAAATCGCGCACGCGATTTTCATCGATGCCGGGAATGGCCATCAGCACCGGCGGATCGGCATACATGGGATTAACTTTATCGCGCCCGCTGGCGACCGTCACATAGGGCGCGACCGCTGCCGCGGTCCGCATTGGAATCCCGAGCACGAGCGCGAGTTCCGCCACGCTCAGGAAAGGCCCATTGCGCGGTCCGTCGGTGCGGCCGGCCGAGCGATAGGCGCCGAGTTCGGCGCCGCCATTCGGGCTGATTTTGTCGTCGGGATCGCGCCAGTCGACGATGCGCGCCGCATAGGTCGCGGCCACATCCCCCGGAACCCCGACCTGACGGAAGATCCCGGCGAGCAGTTCCGGCGGCGCGCGATTGAGATCGATGCGCGCGGCTTCATCGCTGACTCTCAGCAAGACTTTGGCTCGCCCCATCTGAATCGAGGCGGTGCCGCGCGACTGCTGGATCGCCGAGCCGGTTTGCGCAATGACGTAATCGATCGCGCCGCGCATCGCTTCGTCGGCGCGCAAGCCGTTCGCGAAAGTGCGGCTCGACTCGGCGGCCGCATGCATCGCCGATGCGGCGACCGCCGCGAACACGCCCAGGAGCCCCGCGAGAAACAGCACGACGAGCAGCATGGAACCGCGCTGTCTGGAAAGCGGCGTCATTGCCCCTCCTGCGGATCGGGTCGCTGCTGCTGCGGGGGCTGCGTCTGTTGCGGCGCCTCCGCATTCGGCGCTCCTGTGCCCGTACCGCCGCAATGCGGCGGCGTCGCGTCGCCCTGCTCGATCAGACAATCGGCACCCAGGCTCACCGGAACCGGCAGCACGAAGGCGCTTGGAAACACCGGCGCACCGTCCTGTCCCAGCACCCGCACTAGCACCGCCGACGGCAGATCGGGCCGATTGCCCCAGGTGTCGGTAACTTGCCCGCTGGAATCGCGATAAGCGAAGCGAACCTGAATGCGCCCGCGCATCAGCACGACAGGATCGCTGAATTGCGTCGCCGGATTGAGGACGGGGCCGCGCTCGCGCACGACCATCAGATCGTCATTGTCGGCCTTGGCGGAAATGTTCAGCAGTTCGACCCCGCGATTGCCGACGCCAAAGCCGGTCGCCGCCACGAAGCGCATGGCCGAAGCATTACCGGCAAAATAGACGGTCGACCCGTCGGTGCCGGGCGGGCTCATGGGCACCGCGGAATCGAGATCGATCTGCAGCCGTCCGAGCCCGCGCGTGAGCATCTCCATGACCGCAATGGTGGCCGCGCCATGATTCCAGTTGCGCAGCGTGCGGCCGGCAAACTCCGCGATCACGGCGAAGACGGCGCCGGCGATGGCCAGCGCCGCCAGCGTTTCGATCAGCGTGAATCCGGCGTTCGCGCTACGGCTGCGCGGCCGGGCCGATGCGGAATGTTTCAAGGCTTCTGCTCCGCCCGCTGGGCGTGGTGATGACGAGGTCGACGCGATAAAGGCCGAACGGTTTGGGCTGCGGCTGGTCCTGGCCGTCTCCTTCTTGCGGCTGCGGCGGCCGGCTCGACGACTGCGGTTGCTGCTGCTGCGCTTGCTGCGGCTGCTGTTGTTGTTGCGGCGGCGGCGGCGCGGCAATCGGCACCGGCACCGCCGTCAGCGCCCAGGCATAGCGGCCGATGGTGCCGTTCTGCGTGCCGGCCACGATCTTGGCGGTCGAGGCCCCGTCGGAAAGCAAAGCGCGCGCGAGCAGCATCGATTCGGCTTCCTCGCGCACCGTGTTGATGCCAGCCCAGGTCGACGTGAACGAACGCAGCAGCGCGGCCATGACGATCGCGGCGACGCCGACGGCGACCAACACTTCGAGCAGGACGAAACCGCGCGTTGCGCGCGGACGTCCGTTAGCCGCGGTTCGGTGCAACGACATCGATAAACCCGGTGAGCCAGTTGACGCGGATCCGCCAGTCGAGCCCGCCTTTGGCAAGCCTGATGACGGCGCCGCAGGAGCGCCCGTCGGCGGCGAAGACGACGGCATATTCGCCGCGCGCGTTGCGGCAGGTATCGCTCGCGATCAGATCGAGGGTGACGTCGCGCGGCAAAGCGACTGCCTGCCCGGTCGCGCCGCTGGCGATGCGTTTGCCGGCGATATCGACGTGCGTGCCGACCTCGCGGCCAGTGCGCGCCGCGCTGCTGCGGTCGTTCTTGAGGATGGCGGCGACCTCCGCGGCATAGGCGCCGAGGCGCGAGGGGGTCGTCTCATGCGGCAGCGACGGCAGCACCAGCAACAGCAAGAGCGCGACGACCGCCATGGCGATGACCACGTCGAGCAGGATCACGCCCGCCTCGCGCGCGCGCCCGCTGCCGGGTGCGTCAATGCACCGTGCTCTTGATGTCCGCCGCATTGCCGGTCCCGCCCTCGCGGCCGTCCGAGCCGAGCGATGTGATCGAGTAAGGCGCGCGATCCGCCGGCGAACGATAGACATAATCGTGCGACCAGGGATCGAGCGGAACGGCGCCGGTCTTCAGATAGGGGCCGTTCCAGCCTTGCATATTGCCCGGGCGCTTCGCCAGCGCCGCCAAGCCTTCCGACGTGGTCGGATAGCGCCCGGTGTCGAGATAGAACAGGTCGAGCGAACTCGAGAAGGCTTCGATCTGCAGTTTGGCCGCCTTCACGCGCGCTTCGCTCAGATAATTGAGCACGCGCGGACCGACCAGGCCCATGATCAATCCGATGATCACCAGCACGACCAGCATTTCGATGAGCGTGAAGCCGGGCGAGCCCGACAGCATCAGGCGCCGAGAGGGCGAGGTTTCACGCGAGCCGGAGGTCGAAGGAATGGAGGTCATGTGCGCGTTAGCCGATGAGTTGGTTGATGCTGAGAAGCGCCGAGAGGATGGAAACGATGAGCGTTCCCACGATGCCGGCGATGACGATGATGGCGGCCGGCCCCACGATGCTGGACAGCCGGTCGAGACGTTCGGACAATTTGGCCTGGTAGAATTCGGCGGTGCGCCGCGCCACGATCGCGAGCTCACCGGATTCCTCGCCTACGCGCAGCATCTTCAGCGCGAGCGGCGGGATGTAGTTGATGGCCCCCAGCGCGTCGACCAGCCGGCGGCCGCGGCGCACGCCCTCGACCACGCGGTCGAGGCCGGTCGAGGCCGCACCCGGCATGTCGACCAGCACGCGCAGCGCCGCCGTCAGCGTGACGCCGTTGGCGAGCAGTATGCTCAGGCTCGAGCAGAACAGCACGGTGCGCCGCAATTCCAGGATGCTGCGCAGGCCCGGCATGCGCGCGACCAATCGGCCCACGGCGGCGCGCGGGCGCGGCCGCAGCATCAGCGCGACGATGAGCGCGATGAAGACGGCAAGCCCGAGCGCAAGCCAGAACCCGTCTTTCACGAGAAAGTCGGAAAGCCCCAGGATGACGCCAACCAGCCCGCCGGGCGGCGGACCGAAGTCGCGCAGCGTGGCGGCGAACTGCGGCACCACCACGATCATGAAGAAGGTCAAGACCGACAGGGCGACCACGAGCAGGAAGGCCGGGTAACGCAGCGACGACGTGATCTTGTCGAGCAATTGCTCGGTGCGGGCGCGCTCCTCGCCGACCGACTCCAGCACGCCGTCGAGATTGCCGGAGGCTTCCGCGACGCGCACCATGGCCACCAGATCGGGGCCGAACAGGCGCGGATAGCGTTCGAGCGCCTCGCCGAAACTGGAGCCGTGGCCGATGGTCACGCGCAAGTCGCGCGCGATCGCCGCGAGGCCGGCCTTTTCCTCGCCGGCGAGCAGGAGCAGCGCGTCGTCCAGTTGCAGTCCGGCGCGCAGCACGAGCGACAATTCGCGCAAGAAAACCGTGATCTCGCGGCGACCGACCGGCGGACGGAACAGCGAGAACAGGCTCGACTTCTGTCCCTCGCCGCGCGAGGACGCCGCGGCGTCGAGCATGTTGTAGCCGAGCTTCTGCAGTTCGCGCGCGACCTCGTGCGCGCTCGCCGCTTCGATCTCGCCGCTGACGAAGCGGTCATGCGCATCCATCGCCTTATAGGTGAAGGTGGGCATGGGCTAGCCCGATTTCGCAAATAAGTTCATGCGCGTGTCCCGGACGCGGCGCAGCGTGCAACGCTGCACCGCAGAGCCGGGACCGTTCCAGGCTCGGAATCCGTAACGGTCCCGGTTCGGCACCGCATCACTTCGTGCTGCGATGCGCCCGGGACACGCATGTCGGTAGCGTCCTATCAACCGAGTTTCCTCCACTAGCTAGCGGCTCGCCGTTACGCGCAGGATTTCATCGACCGAGGTCAAGCCCGCGCGGCACTTGGCGACGCCGTCCTCGATCATCGTCGCCATGCCGTCGTCGCGCGCCTCACGCTCGATGCTCGCATCGTCGGTGGCGGTGCCGATCAGGCGGCTGATGTGTTCGTTGACCTCGAGCACTTCGAACACGCCGAGACGTCCGCGGTAACCGGTCTGCCCGCAGCGGTCGCAGCCCGCCGCCTCGCCGACGAGGTCGCCGGTCTTCAAACCCATCGCGGGCAGCCTCGGATCGCGCTCGGCTGCCGCTTCGGTGATCGGCGCCATGCGCCGGCAGTCGGGGCACAGCACGCGCACCAGACGCTGGCCGATGATGCAGCGCAGCGTCGACGCGATCAGGAACGGTTCCACGCCCATGTCGATGAGACGGGTGATCGACGCGGCGGCCGTGTTGGTGTGCAGCGTGGTGAGCACCAAATGGCCCGTGAGCGAAGCCTGAATGCCGATCTTGGCGGTCTCGCCGTCGCGCATTTCGCCGACCATGATGACATCGGGATCCTGGCGCAGGAACGAGCGCAGCGCCGAGGCGAAGTTCAAACCGATGGCGGGCTTCACCTGAGTCTGGTTGACGCCCTGGATCTCGTATTCGATCGGGTCCTCGATGGTGAGGATCTTGCGCGTCGGCATGTTGAGGCGGGCGAGCGCCGAGGCGAGCGTCGTGGTCTTGCCGCTGCCGGTCGGGCCGGTGACGACGATCAGCCCGTGCGGCGCTTCGAGATGGCGCTCCAGGATGGCACGGTCGCGGCCGCCGAGACCGAGTCGCGGAAAATCGAGCAGGCGCTGATTGCGCTCCAGCACGCGCATGATCGCCGCTTCGCCGTGCGCGGTCGGCATGGTGGCGACGCGCAGGTCGATGTCGAGACTGCCGACGCGCACGCGCGCGCGCCCGTCCTGCGGCAGGCGGCGTTCGGCGATATTGAGGCCGGCGAGGATCTTCACGCGCGAAACGATCGCGCGCGCCATGTCCGGCGGCGGCGGCGGCACGGTGCGCAGGAGCCCGTCGACGCGCAGCCGCACCTGCAAGGTGCGGCGGAACGGCTCGATGTGAATGTCGGTCGCGCGCAATTCGACCGCGCGCTCGAATAATTCGTTGAGCGTGCGCACCACCGGCGCACCGCTCGCGATGTCGCGCAGGCTGTCGGGATCGTCGTCGTCGCCAAGGCCGGCGAGATCGGCCGCGCCATTGTCGGCCTCGGACGCCGCGACGCTTTCCAGGCTGCCGACGGCCTCGCGCAGCAGCATCTCGACGTCGTCGAAGGCGGCGACTTCCCGCACGCATTTGCAGCCGAGCGTCAGATCGATGGTCTGCAGAATGGCCGGGTCGGAGAGGTCGGCAACGGCGAGATGCACCGCGCCGTCGGCGGCGCGGTAGGGAAACAAGGCGTATTCGCGCAGGAAACGCGGCGAGAACCGGTCGAGAACCGGTTCGCCTGCGCGCATCGCGGCCAGCGCAACGCGCGGCAGCCCGTGATGGGCGGCGACCGCCTCGGCGAAGGCCGCGGGCTCGAGCCCGGTCTGCTCGAGCAGCGCGCGATACGGTGCGGTGCGCCGCCCGCCCTGCGCGGCTTTGAAACCGGGCGTGAGCGCGCCGATGGCGACGAGATGGTCCTCGAAACTCGATACGGCCGCAACCGACATCAGCGTGTGCTCGAACTCGGATTGAGGCCGTGGAAGTCCCGGTCGGCCCCGTCCCCCGGACTTATTATAGGATTGTAACAGGAATAACTGCCATTGCGGCGTTTCCGGGGTGACGGGCCAAGCTCGGCCTGTCCGGCTGGTTAAAATCGGCGGCCGCGCCACGCGCCATTGCCTATCGCCGCGCGCTGCCCCATCTTTTATGGGTTGAATGCCGGCAGGAGGTCCCGATGCCTCGTATTTCGCATGGACTATTGGCGTCCCTCACCCTGCTCGTGGCCGCCACGGCGGCCCCGGCGCCCGCCGCCGAGCTTACGGCCAAGCCCGGAGCGGCGGGACAGGCCGGCAAGCCTGGCCGGCTCGCCACCGTCGTTCCACCCGGGGTCGCCTTTGGCTGCAAGCGCGTCTGGCGCTGCGACGCCCAGGTGTGCGAATGGCGCCGCGGCTGCTGGGGCGTCTACGGCTATGTCGAAGGACCCTATTATTCGGTCGCGCTGGCGCAGCGGCAGTGGACGCGCGAGGGCCTGCCCGGGCCGGGGCGCTGAACGAGCCGATCGGTTATTGCCTCACCAGCGTGAACTGGTGGAAGGCTGTGCCTTGCGTCGCGATGCCCGCACCGATGTTGCCGTTGAGATGGGCGCCCTGGATGACGACCGGCGTGGGATCGCCGTTGACATTGATCGTACCGGCAAGATTGCAAGCCGATAGCGTGAGCTTGCCCGATATCGTCGTGTTTTGGGTCTTATCGGGCATGTAGGCCGTGCAGGGCGCGGTCATATTGCCGCCTGCCTTCACCGTCAATACGCACTTGATGACGGTCGACGTATTGTTGTCATAGCCCTTATTGGTTTTCGTGAAGCTGAACGATTCTATCTGCTGCTTGTTATTCAGGGCAGGCCCTACGACGACGTTGCTGTACTTCGTTTGAATATTCGGCGACTGACCTTCCATATCGTAGAAATACCAGGTGCCAGGAAGCGTCGCGCAGGCGGCATTGGCGCTCGCCGATACGCCCAGCACTCCGAGTACCGTCCAAGAAGCACAAACGACAAAATTCCGGATGCACTGCATGAGCCACCCCTTTTTGGCCGCCTCGTCGCCTCCCCCAATTGCCGTAAAAAGTACCCCCGCGGCCCGCCCAAGGCAAGGTTGAGCGGACGCGGCGACGCTCAAAATTTGTGAGAGGTCTAGTGCCGCGCCGGCGGATCGCGCGTCATGTTCTTGGCGGCGAGCTCGTCGAGATAATCCTGCCAATAGCGCGCGTAGTTGCGGCCAAGATCGCGCAGATAGTCCCAGCCGTAAATGCCGGTATCGTGCATGTCGTCGAACACGAGCCGCACCGCGTAATTGCCGGTCGGCAGCACGTCGATGATCTCGACATTGCGCTTGCCGGGAACGGTCTTGCGCTCCTCCGGCGAGTGGCCCTGCACTTCCGCGCTCGGGCTTTTCACGCGCAGATATTCGGCGGCGAGGTCGAAACGCTCGCCGCTTTCGAAACTGACGTTCAGGGTTTTGCGGTCCTTGGCGAGACGGAGTTCGGTGGGCCAGGTTTCGTTTTCGGTCATGACGCTTTTCGGTTCCTGCTTGCTCAATTCACAAATCTGACGCTGCCGCATTCGGCGAGATCGTAGCCGCCCATTTCCTGCGCCCGCGCGGCGAATTCGCCGGTGCGCAGGAACGTGACCAGCGCCTGCAGCGGCGGATGGAAATAATCGCGCTGCCGCATCACGAGATCGAACGGTTCCCACGCGATCGGCAAGAAGTCGAGGCCGGCGGAATCGGCCACCGCACGGGTGGCGATGCCGGCGTCGGCTCTGCCGGCGCGGATCGCCTGCGCGACGTCGGGACCGGTGGGGCAGACCGGGCTGACGGAAACGAGTTGAGTAACCAAAGCCTTGGCCCGGTGCAGGAGCGCGAGCAGCAGAAGCTGCGCGCCGGCCCCCTTCGGCCGCAGCGCCATGCGCGCGCGCTTTTCGAGCACGTCCTCGATCGAGCCGAGCTTGAGCGGATTGCCGGGCGGCAGCAGCAGGCCCTGCTCGCGCCGGCAGAAGCCGATCATCACCGCATCCTGCAAATCGCCGCGGGCCTGCATGACGGCGACATTGGCGTCGGCCCCGGGGTCCTCCAACGTGTGCAGATGGATGGCGGCGGCCAATGTCTCGCCGGCGAGAAAACGATCGAGCCCCGCTTCGCTGCCCACCGCCAGCGTGGCAAGCCCCGAGCCGCTTTCGCGCAAGGCCCATTCCAGCAGCGGGTCATGGCTGCCGCCGACGATGGGCGCGGCGTCCCGACGCGCCATGCCGGCGGGCCGGGTCACGCTGGCGAAGAGCCAATGGTCGAGCTCGGCCTTGGGAAACAGCCAGCGGCCGGTGACCTTGGTGCAGGGCACCGTGCCCTCCGCCACCATCTCATAGATCTTGCGCTCCTTGAGCCGGAGATAGGCGGCGGCTTCGGCGGTGGTGAAAAGCTCCATGACGTGGACTTGCACTTATATGCATGGATTTTGTATAGAGCGGAAAATACAGAAATATAAATCGCTTAGCAAATGCCGGATCAGCCCGCGGTCCGTGCGCGCGCCGGCATCAGGCGAGTAAGGCGCGCCTTGAGGTCGAAACCAGGATCGCCGGCCTCATCGGGCGTCAAAGTTTCGCCGGCAGCGAGCAGCCGGCGGCCGAACATGTGATCGCCGGCGTGATTGATCGACTCGATGCCGGCGAGCCGGTCGCCGCGGAAGCAGAACACCGAAAAGGCACGTGCATCCGGGTTGCCGCGCACCACCATGCGGTCGCAGCCGGCGGTCAGCCCGACCATCTGCAATTTGAGATCGCGCTGGTCGCTCCAGAACCACGGCACCGCGCCGTAGTCGGCCGCCTCGCCCAGGATTCGCTTGGCGACGCAGCGCCCCTGATCGGCGGCATTCTGCACCGACTCGAGCCGGATCATTCGGCCGCCGCCGGGCTCGGGAAACGCCGCGCAGTCCCCGATCGCTGAAATCTTCGCATCCGCCGTCTTGAGCTGCGCATCGACCACGATGCCGTTGGCGATCGCGAGCCCCGCGTTTTGCGCAAATGTGGTCTCCGGCTCGATGCCGATGCCGACCAGCACGAGATCGGCCGGCAGTTCGCGCCCTTCGCTCAAGGACACGCCCACGACCCGGCCGCCCTCACCGCGGATGCGCTCGATCCGCGTATTGAGCAGGAGCTGCACGCCCCATTGCGCATGCGCCTGCGCATAGAAGTCGGACACGATCGGCGACACCGCGCGGCTCATGACGCGGGCAAGCGGTTCGACCACGGTGACGCGTTTACCGAGCTTGCTGGCGACCGCGGCGATTTCCAGCCCGATGAAGCCGGCGCCGACGACCACGATTTCCTGCGCTTCGGCAAAGCGCTCCTTGATCGCGTCGGATTCGGCGAGCGTGCGCAGATAGAGCACGCCCGTGAGGCCGGCGCCTTCGACCGGCAGCTTGCGATTGCGCGCGCCGGTCGCGAGCACGAGGCGATCGTAGTCGAGCGCCGCGCCCGAAACCAAAGTCACGCGCGCCGCCGCACGGTCGATCGCCACAGCGCGGTCGCCGGTGATCAACTCGATTTGATGCTTTTCATAATAGCTCTGCGGCCGCAGCAGCAGGCGCTCCGCGGTCATCTCGCCCAAGAGATAGGCCTTGGACAAAGGCGGGCGCTGATAGGGCAGCACGGGCTCGTCGCCGACGATGACGATGCGCTCGCTATAACCAAACTCGCGCAAAGAGGCGGCGACCTGATAGCCGCCCTGCCCCGCGCCGATGATGACGGTGCCCGCTGACGGCATGGCTCCCCCTGTCGATTGTGTGGCGCGCCGGTCTTATTCAGTTCCCGCCCTGTTGTCACGTTGCGCAATGGCAAGGATCACGAAGAAATCCCGGAAGAGGCGCGCAAGGAGCCCGAATTCATCTGGCTCGAGCATGTCGAGGAAGCGGCGGCCGCCGCGCTGGAGAAATCCATCGCGGCCCCGCCCTCCGCACCGGGCGAGGCACCGGCGGAAGCATTGGCTTAAAGCCTATTGGCTGCATCATTCCGGGCGTGAGTACAGTCGCCGGGCCCGCGCCTTTGGCGCGTGCCGGAATGACGGAGGTAGATTGCAATTCACCCCGAATCGCTGCGACATCGCGGCATGCTGCCCGCCGTCGCCGCGCTCGTCGACCAGTTTCACGCAAGGCGTCCAGTGCGCGCCTGGTCGCTCATCATCACGCTTTACGGCGATGCGATCGTACCGCGCGGCGGCTCGCTCTGGCTCGGCTCGCTCGTCGAGCTCATGGCGCTGTTTCGCATCGATGCCGGACACGTGCGTACCGCCATGTCGCGGCTTTCCTCCGACGGCTGGCTCGAGCGCACGAAAGTAGGGCGCAACAGCTATTACCGCCTGACCCCGCGCGCGGAGGCGAGCTTCACCGCCGCCACGCAACGAATCTATTTCGCGCATGCACCGGATTTCGACGGACGGCTGCGGCTCGCGCTGCTCGGCCCGGATGTCGATGACCGCTCGGCGCTGCGCCCGATGCTGGAGCGCGCCGGCTTTGCCGCGCTGTCGCCCACGGCTTACGTCGCCTTCGCCGATCCCACGCCGCCGTTGCCCGAGACCGAAGGCCTGTTCGTCGTCCATGCCGATGCCGCGGACGACGTGCATGCGCTCGCAGCCGCCGCATGGAAGCTCAATCCGCTGACGCAGAGCTACCGCGATTTCATCTCCCATTTCACCCCGCTCGATGCCGCGCTTGCCAAAGGCCGCAAGGTGACGGGCGCCGATGCGCTGATCGCGCGTGTCCTCTTGATCCACGAGTTCCGCCGCGCGGTACTCCGGGACCCGGGCCTCCCGGCATCGCTGCTGCCCGCCGACTGGCCGGGCGCACAGGCGCGCAATCTCGCGGCGCGCATCTATCGCCGGCTGGTCGCGGAGTCGGAGGCTTATCTCGATACCCACACGCAGGACCGCGCAGGGGCGCTGCCGCCGCCGGACACAGGTTTCAGCGAGCGGTTCAAGGCGGGGTAGGCACGGACTTGTTTATCCCTCCCCTGAAAGGGGAGGGTCCGGCGCGCAGCGCCGGGGGTGGGGTCAATTCTCAATCGCGAACGCCCCCACCCGGCTCGCTTCGCTCGCCACCCTCC
>JAKAHJ010000155.1 GCA_021815055.1 Pseudomonadota bacterium
TCTCCGGGCTGACGTGTCCGTTGGTGTGCGCCCACAATACGCCGGCGAGCCCGCCGAACGCGCCCGCGATGATGAACGCGATGTATTTGTGCAGCCACGTATTGTAGCCGAGGATCTTCATGCGCAATTCGCGCTCGCGGATGCCGGCGAGCGAGCGGCCGAAGGGCGAGCGCACCAGCACGAACAACAACAACATCGACGCCGCGAAGAAGGCGAAGACGAGATAAAAGAACGTCACCTCGTTCGACAGGTCGAGCCCGAAGCTCGGCCGTTCGCTGAGATTGATGCCGTTGTCGCCGCCGGTGAGCGAGTTCCAGCGATAGGCCAGGCCCCAGACGCACTGGCCGAGCGCGAGCGTGATCATCAGGAAATAGACGCCGCTCGCGCGGATCGCGAACAGGCCGAACAGCGCCGCCAGCGCCGCGCCGATCAACATGCCGAGCACGACCACGATCCAGAAGTCCCAGCCGAGGCCGAATTGGAATTTGGTCGCCAGCACGGCCGTCAAATAAGCCCCGACGCCGAAATAGGCGGCCTGGCCCATCGACGACAGCCCGGTGAAGCCGAGCAGGAGATCGACGCTCATCGCCAGAATGGCGAACGCCATGGCCCGCGTCGCCAGCAGCACGACGAAGGAGCCGGAATGCGGCACGATATAGGCCAAGGCCAGCAGCGCGACGGCGACCGCCAGGATCTTGGTTTTTTGGCTGACCATGGCGTGCCGCTCACTCGCGTCCGAACAGCCCGGTGGGCTTGATCGCGAGGATCAGCACCATCGGCGCGTAGAGGGTGAAGTAGGAGACTTCCGGGAACAGGGCCTTGCCGAAATTGTCGGCAAGACCGACGGCGAGCGCGCCGATCGCCGCGCCGCCGAGCGAGCCCATGCCGCCGATGATGACGACGGCGAAGGCGAGCGGCAGCATCTCGAAGTCGAGCCCGGGATAGATGCCGAGAAAGGCGCCGCCGATCACGCCGCCCAGCGCGGCGAGGAAGGCGCCGAGCGCGAAGATGAACATCGAGATGCGGTTGGTATCGATGCCGACGCCGCGCGCCATCTGCGCGTCGTCGACGGTAGCGCGCACGGCCGCGCCCATGCGAGTCTTTTCCATCGCCAGCCAAAGCGCAATGCCGATTGCCACCGCGACGGCGATCATGAACACGCGGTAGAGCGGCAGATAGATGCCGCCCACCACGATGCTCTGGGTGAGGGCGTTGGGCGGATTGATATCCATGTTGTTGCCGCCCCAGATGTCGAGCGCACCCTGCTGGAACAGGAAGGCGAAGCCGACGGTGAGCAGCACCTGCCGCAGCACGTCGTTATCGACCGGCACCACCGAAATGCGGCTGAGCAAGCCGTAGGCGATGAGGGCGGCGACGAGGGTAAGGCCGATGAACTGGGTCCAGCCGCCGCCGAGCAGAGTGGGCCAACGCGCCGAAATCGCCAAGTTGACGAGAACGCCCACGCCGGCAGCAATGATTGCATTGCGCAACCATTCGAGCCCGGCCGAGCGCAGGAACAGGCGCTCCATCGCGATGCCGATCAGCGCGACCGCGAGCGCCGCGAGCGGCAGCGACAGGGCCCAGGATCCGGTCGCCCAGATCACCGACAGTGCGATGTAGCCGCCCCACAGGAAATAGGCCCCGTGGGACAGGTTGACGATCCGCATGACGCCGAAAATCAGCGACAGTCCGCTGCCGACGAGAAACAGCAGGGCGCCGTACGAAATGCCGTTGAACGCCTGGACGAGCCAGAATTGCGTGTTCATTCCCCTGGTCCTTCTGTTGTTCGAAGGTTTTGGGGAAGCTTACCTAAGCTTGGCCGGAAGTGAACGCCCAAAATGGCGCCAGTGGCGACCTTTCAAAATTGTGCGCCGCGGTCCCGCGCGGGTTCCCGGAAAACGAAGCGGCTCGGGGCTTGCGTTGCCCCGAGCCGCAAATCGGCGCCTTTTCGCTCGCCGACGAAAATCGGCGTTCGCCGGTGTTTATGCGCGGGCGCGCTTCACTTTGGCCGCCTTTTCCAGCACGGCGCAGACCGACGCGGTGTCCTGGTTGCCATAGCCCGTCTTCATAGCCTTGAGATAAACGGGCTTCGTGGCATTGAACAATGGCGTCGGTACTTTGATCTTGCGGGCATAGTCGCCGATCACCTGCATGTCCTTGTCCCAGACGTCGATCTTCATGGTGACGTCCTTATACTTGCCCTTCACCATCATCGGGGCGCGCAGCTCGAACACGCGCGAATTGCCGGCGCCGGCGGTGATCAGATCGAAAATGAGCTGCGGCGGCAGGCCCGCTTTCATGCCCAGCACCATGGCCTCGGCGCTCGCCACATTGTTGATGGCGACCAGGAGGTTCGCCACATATTTCATCTTGCTGCCGTTGCCGAAGGCGCCCACGTCATAGACCTTGCGGCCGAAGGCTTCGAACATGGGCGCGAGTTTGCGGATGGCCCTGGAATCGCCGCTGGCATAGAAAACCAAATCGCGGGCGGCAGCCTGCGCCCCGGTGCCGCTGACCGGGCAATCGAGCAGGGTGTGGCCGGCTTTGGCGAACACCCGTTCCGCCTTTTCCTTGTCCGAAATAGCGAATGTGCTCATCTCGACGACCACTTTGCTCTTGAGCTTGGCGGCGGCGATTTCGCGCGCGACGTCCATGAGCGCCTGCGGTTTGGGCAGGCTCAGGAGCACCGTCGACGCCTTTGCAGCGACTTCGGCAGCGCTCTTGGCGATCTCGACCCCGGCGCGTTCGGCCGCGCGGCGGCGCGGCAGGCTGATGTCGTAGCCGATCACATGCCAGCCGGCGGCTACCAGATTCCTGGCGAAGGCACCGCCCATGATGCCGAGTCCAATGACGCCCACGCTGGCTTTTGCTTTCCTGGCCTTGGCCATTCCTTGTTCTCCCGGTGAAAATTCTTCGCGCCGATGCACGTTTGCCGTTTCGTCATATGCGGTTGCGCCCTGTTCTGTCGAGTAGGTTCATGCCTAATGTGCGCTTTCATGCGCGCACGCGATCGCTTATCGTCGGCGCGACAATCGATCCGGGGAGGAAGCATGCAGATCGGACTTGCAGGTCTCGGCGCCATGGGCGCGGCGATGGCGGCGCGTCTCATCGAAGTCGGCCATCGGGTGACCGTGTGGAATCGCACGGCGGACAAGGCGAAACCGCTTGTCGCAGCCGGCGCCGAAGTGGTGGCGACGCCTGCGGCGCTGGCGCAATCCTGCGAGGCGGTCATCACCATGCTCACCGACAAAGCGGCCATCGACGCCGTCTATAACGGGCCGGGCGGTCTTTTGACGGGCGACGTCAAGGGCAAGCTCTTCATCGACATGAGCACATTGCCGCCAGAAGTCACGATCGATCTGGCGCCGAAGGTACGCGCAAAAGGTGCAGCCTTTGTCGAATGCCCGGTCGGCGGTTCGACCGCGCCGGCGCGTACCGGCAAATTGCTCGGCCTGATGGGAGGGGAGCCCGCCGACGCGGCACGCGCCAAGCCGATCCTCGATCAGCTTTGCCGCAAGGTCGAGCATTGCGGACCGGTCGGCGCCGGCGCGGCCATGAAGCTCGCCATCAACCTGCCGCTGATGGTGGCCTGGCAGGCTTATGGCGAAGCCTTCGCCATCGCGCGCGGTGTCGGCTGGGACGCCAAACGCCTGCTCGACCTGTTCGTCGAGAGCAACGGCGCCAATAAGGCGCTGACGATGCGGGCCGATATGATCGTCGCGATGTTCGAGGGCCGCGATCCGGGGCCGACCACGTTCAGCATCGCCAATGGTGTCAAGGATCTGCGCACCATGGTGGAGACCGGCGAGGCCGCGGGCGCCGACATGCTCGCCACCAAGGCGGCGCTCGCCGGCTTCGAGGATGCGACCAGCCACGGCTTCGGCGGCGGCGACGGCGCGCAGATGGCGGTCTATTGGGCGGGCAGACATAAGAAGTGAAGTGACTTCGGGGGGACTGCATGAAACTCTTTTCCTTCTGGCGCTCGCTCGCGACCTATCGCGTGCGCATCGCGCTCAATCTCAAAGGCATCGCACTCGACGAAGTGATCGACGTCAATCTGGTGCAGGGCAAGCAGCGCGAAGAGGCTTTCCGCAAGATCAATCCGATGATGGCGCTGCCGGCGCTGATCGAGGACGACGGCACCGTGCTGTTCGAGTCGCTGGCGATTCTCGAATATCTCGACGAGACGCATCCCGCGCCGCCGCTTCTGCCGAAGGACGCAAAGGGGCGGGCGCGGGTGCGCGGGCTGGCGCAGCTCGTCGCCTGCGACACGCACCCCCTGATCGTGCCGCGCGTGCGGGAATACCTGGCGCACGAATACAAGATCGACGAGGCCGGCGTGCTGAAATGGGGCCACCACTGGCACACCGCCGCGCTTACGGCGCTGGAGACGCATCTTTCCGGCTCGCCCGAAACCGGACGCTATGCCCATGGCGATGAGATCACCATCGCAGACATCTGTCTCGCCGGGCAGGCGGTCGGCGCGGCCTATTTCAAGGCGGATGTCTCGGCCTTCCCGACCTTCAAGCGCATCGTCGACGAGCTCAACACCATCGACGCCTTCGCGCGCGCCCACCCGCTCAAGCAGCCCGGCGCACCCGCGTCGGTGTAGTGAAAGCAGTCATTCCGGGACGCGGGCTTTAGCCCGCGGGCCCGGAATCCAGAGTCACACGAACGGCCGGTAACAAGTAACCCTGGATTCCGGCCCTCGCTCGCTACGCTCGCTCGACCGGAATGACGGAGGATTAATGCTCAATACCGCGATCGTCGGCCTCGGATGGTGGGGCAAGACCCTCGTAGATTCTGCGCAGAAGTTCGGCGCGCCGATCCGCTTCGTGCGCGGCGTCACGCTCGAGCCCGACAGTGTGCGCGACTTCGCCGCCGAGCATAGGCTTCGCATCGGCACGTCCTACGAAGAGGTTCTCGCCGATCCGGAAGTTCAGGCGGTCATCCTGGCCACGCCGCACTCCAGGCACCGCGCGCAGGTCGAAGCGGCGGCGGCGGCCGGCAAGCACATCTATTGCGAAAAGCCGTTTGCGCTCAGCAAGGCCGATGCGCAAGCCTCGCTCGCGGCCGTCCGCCGTGCCGGCGTCACGATCGGAGTCGGTCATCATTTCCGCCTGATGCCCTCGATGCGCGTGCTCGACGAACTGGCGAAGTCCGGCGCATTCGGCGCCATCATGCATGTCGAGGGCAATTACAGCCACGACTGGCTGGCCAATCTGTCGGCCGATAGTTGGCGCATGGCGCGCGACGAGAGCCGTGCCGGCGGCATGACCGGCATGGGGATTCACGTGCTCGATTGCTTCCGCGACATCGTCGGTCCGATCAAGCGGGTGAGCGCGCTCTCCAAGGCGCGCGTCTTGAATGTCCCGGCCGGCGACACCACGGCCGCGCTGGTCGAATTCGAAAACGGCGCGACCGGCGCGCTCGCGACCACGTTAAAGACCCCGTTTGAATGGCGCATTGCGGTCTATGGCGAGAATCTGCGCGCGGAAAGCGTGAGCGAGACGCGCGCGGTGGTGCATCGGGCGGGCAAGGAACCGGAAGTGATCGATCGCGAGCCGGACAACCACCTCGGCCGCAACCTCGATTATTTCGCCAAAGCGGCGCTGGGGCAGGGGACTTTCCCGATCTCGCCGGAGGGCATCCTGCAAACGGCGGCGGCGCTCGAGGCGGTGTTCAAGTCGGCCGA
>JAKAHJ010000156.1 GCA_021815055.1 Pseudomonadota bacterium
ATTTGCCGGATCCGGATTCCCCGACGATGGCGACCACTTCTCCGCGGTTGACGGTAAAGCTCACGCCCTCGACCGCGCGCACGATGCCGCGCGTCGTGATGAAATGCGTGTGGAGGTCGTCGACTTCCAGTAGCGGAGCAGCCGTCTCCTGCTGCGTGGACGAGCGTCCACGCAAGTCTTCGCCAGCTTCAACGATAGTCAAACCTTACCCCTCTCGATGCGTTACCGCGGACGCGCTCTTTCAGCGCCCGCCGTCCTCCCGCCCGCACAATGCGTTGCAGTTGCCGATTGCGCAAGTTTTGCGTTTTCCCCGGGGAGAGCCGGGTGCAACCCTTGAGTGTCAGAAACCGGTGCCGCAGGTCGTTTACCCTTGCAGGGCCTATATGCACGAAATTTCGCAGGGTTGTGAAGAGACTATTCCCCGCTCCGTCATGATGACCGAAATTTAGGTGCAGCCGTCATTCGCGGTCACCATATGGCGTGGTGGATCATGCTATTATGCGTTGCGTGCGGACGGCTCGGCCCGCGCTGTGCGCTGCGGAATCGGAGAGGTCATGAATACATCGTTCTTCGGGGAACTCCTGCAGACGATTTCCGAGCGCGGGCGTGCGCTGATCGAGCGCGCGCGCGAACGGCGCGGCGTCGACTCGACGCGCTCGGAGACGCTGCTCGAACTGTGCGAAGACCTTCTGTCCGGTCGCGGCGAAGCCTCGGGGGTGGCGCTGGCGCGCGAGATCCTCACCCGCTACGCCGAGCTGACGACCGGCCCGCGCATCGCCTTTTTCGAGGCGCTCAGCCATCGCTTCGGAACCGACCCCGACCGTCTCAAGGCGGCGATCGCCGCCTGGCAATCCGACCCCTGCGACGAGACGGCGGCCGAGCTGCATGCCGCGTCCGAGCCGCGCCGCCAGGAACTGTTCCGGCGGCTCAATCTCGCACCCGGCGGCACCAAGGCGCTGGTGCGCATGCGCGAGCAATTGACGGACGCGCTCGCGCACCGCGACGACGGCCTGCGCGCGGTCGACGCGGATTTCGTGCACCTGTTCTCGTCATGGTTCAACCGCGGCTTCCTCGTGCTGCGCCACATCGATTGGTCGACGCCGGCAACCGTACTGGAGAAGATCATCCGCTACGAAGCGGTGCACGAAATCCGCGACTGGGATGAGCTGCGCCGGCGCACCGACGGCCCGGATCGCCGCTGCTATGCCTTCTTCCATCCGGCGCTGGTGGACGAGCCGCTGATCTTCGTCGAAGTCGCCCTGACGCGCGACATCCCGGGCGCGATCGCGCCGATCCTCAGTCCGCAGCGCGACGCGGTCGAGCCCGACAAAATGCGCACGGCGGCGTTTTACTCGATCTCGAACTGCCAGCGCGGGCTTGCCGGCGTGTCCTTCGGCAATTTCCTGATCAAGCAGGTGGTCGAGGAGATCAGTCGCGAATTGCCGAGGCTGTCGACCTTCGTCACGCTGTCGCCGGTGCCGGGCTTCGCCGCCTGGCTCAAGCGCGAACGCGCCGAACCGGCCTCGCCCGCGCTATCGGTCTCCGACCGGGCCGCGCTCGCCGCGCTCGACGAGGCCGGCTGGTGGCGCGACGCCGAGGCGGCCGAGCGGGTCAAGGATCCGCTGATGCGCGCGGCCGCCTGGTATTTTCTCAATGCGCGCACGCCGCGCGGGACGCCGGTCGATGCGGTGGCGCGCTTCCACTTGGGCAACGGCGCACGGCTCGAGCGCATCAACTGGCTGGCCGACACGTCGGACAAGGCGATGGCGCAGGCGCACGGGCTGATGGTGAACTATCTCTACGATCTCGACGACATCGAGAAGAACCACGAGGCCTATGCCGAGCAGCGCATCGTGGTCGCGGCGAACGCCGTGCAGCGGCTGGTGCGCGCGCCTGTGGAATTGGTGCCGGCGGTGAGGTAGTCGCGTGTCCCGGGCGCAGCGCAGCACGCAGTGATGCGCTGCAGACCCGGGACCGTTACAGGCTCGGAATTTTAGAAGGCCCCGGATCTGCGGCGCACCATTCCGCTGCGCTCCATGCTGCGCCGCGTCCGGGGCACGTCGACAAATTTCACGACTTGCCATACACCGGCACGACAGCCCCGCGGGTGACCGCGTTGTCCGGCGAGGCCAGAAACAAAATCGTCGCCGCCACGTCCTCGACCTTGGGCCATGCGCCGAAATCCGCTTTCGGCATGGCGGCGCGGTTAGCCGGCGTATCCATGATCGAGGGCGCCACGGCATTGACCAGGATGCCGTCCTTGGCGACTTCCTCCGCGAGCGCGGATGTGAGCGCAGCGACGCCCGCTTTCGCAACCGTGTAGGCACTCATGCCGGCGCCGGTGCGCCATTCGAGCCCTGGGCGGGCGGCGACATTGACGATACGCCCGCCTTGTTTGCCCTCGATCATCGCGTTCACGGCCGCGCGGCAGCACAGGAAGCAGGAGACGAGATTGCCGTCGAGCTGCGCCATCAGCGCGCGCTTGCCGGTCTCCGCCACCTTGCCGACCGCGAAACCGCCGGCGATGTGGATCGACGCCCAAAGCGGCGTCGAAGCGGCAACGGTGTCGAATAGCTTGGCGACCTCGGTCTCATCGGCAAGATCGGTGACCGCGACCAGTTTGACGTTGGGATCGCCGCGATGGGCGAAGCGTTCGGCTTCCGCCGCATCCACATAGGGCACGACGCAGTGCGCCCCGGCCCTGAGCAGGGCGCCCGTCACCGCGCTGCCGAGCGCGCCGGTGCCGCCGGTGACGACGATTTGTTTGTTGGAGAAGTCCATGGGCTGCCTCGGCCAACATCTTGGCTGTCATCGCCCGCGAAAGCGGGCGATCCAGTAAACACCAGCTTTGCGGATGATCGCAATGCTGCGGCGTACTGGATGCCCCGCTTGCGCGTCGTCAGCAGGGGAATTGCCTTCGATCGCGAGCAGGCGGGGGGAGGGCATGGCCTCTTATTGCCAAGCCCTGCCGATTGGGCAATTGCTGCCGCGGCGGCGCGGCTTTAAGCGACGTTAACGGCCCGGCCCTAGATTGTGCGCGCCGGCCGCTATCGCTGCGGCCTCCACGCGACCGAACTAGCCCGAACACCGGCAAATCCATGGCCGACTTCGATCTCGCCATCATCGGCGGCGGCATCAACGGGACCGGGCTTGCCCGCGACGCCGCCGGCCGCGGCGTGCGCGTGCTGCTGGTCGAGAGCAACGATCTCGGTTCCGGCACGTCGTCGGCTTCGACCAAGCTGATCCATGGCGGCCTGCGCTATCTCGAAAAGGGCGCCTTCCGGCTGGTGCGCCGGGCGCTCGCCGAGCGCGAGGTGCTGTTGCGCATGGCGCCGCACCTGATCCGGCCGATGCGCTTCATGCTGCCGCCGCTTGCGGGCCTGCGCTCGCCGTTGAAGCTCAGGCTGGGCCTCTGGCTGTACGACCGTCTTGGCGCGCGCAAGCTGTTGCCGCCCGCGCGCACGGTCGATCTCACACACCATGTCGTCGGCCAGCCGCTGCAGCGGCAGTATCAATACGGCTTCGAATATTCCGACTGCCGGGTCGACGACTCGCGGCTGGTGGTGCTCAACGCTCTCGATGCGGCCGAGCGCGGCGCCGCCATCCGCCCGCGCACGCGGCTGACCTGGGCCGAGCGGGGCGAGGAATGGAAACTGGTGCTCAATAGCCGAGGCCGCCGCGACGTGACGAGCGCCCGCGTATTGGTCAACGCCGCCGGCCCCTGGGTGCGCGAAGTGGCGGAGAACGTGTTGCGCGTTCCGCTCGCGCGGCCGGTGCGGCTGATCAAGGGCAGCCATATCGTCGTGCGCCGCCGGTTCGAACACGACACCGGCTACATCTTGCAGGCGGCGGACGGGCGCGTGGTGTTCGCATTGCCGTTCGCGCAGGATTTCACGCTGATCGGCACGACGGACCAGAATTTCGTCGGCGATCTCAATGCGCCTGCGCCCGATGTCGATGAAATTCGCTATCTCTTGGACGTGATGAACGAATATTTCCGCGATCGCATCGCAGAGGACGAAATCGTATGGTCGTTCGCCGGCGTGCGGTCGCTTTGCGATGATGGATCGGGCCGGCCCGAGGACGTGACCCGCGACTATGAACTGACGTTCGACCGGCCGGCGGGCCTGGCGCCGCTCCTGACCGTCTTCGGCGGCAAGATCACCACACATCGCAAGCTGGCGGAAGCGGCGATGGCGAAGATCGGACCGTTCTTCGCGGCACGCCCGCCCTGGACCGCGGGCTCGACATTGCCGGGCGGCGACTTTCCCCCGGACGGCTTTTACGCGGTCGTGGCGGACGTGCTCGCGCGCTGGCCTTTCGTGTCGGAGCCCCATGCGCGCCGCCTGGTGCGCGCCTATGGCACGCGGCTCGCGCACATTCTCGGCGACGCGCAAAGCATGGACGATCTCGGCCCGCGGTTCACGGGGGATCTCACCGGCGCGGAGGTCCGCTACATGGTCGAGCACGAATGGGCGGAAACCGCCGAGGATGTGTTGTGGCGACGATCCAAGCTCGGGCTGACGGCGACTGCCGACGCGCGCATCGCGATCAACGGGTTCATTGCCTCGCTCGCTGCGCCGGCGCGTTGAGCGAGGCAGCTTGCGTCCGGTGTTTGCGGCCTTTGCCGCAGTGCGCGGGCGGTATCCCTAACCGACCGTTAGCGCGACCCCCGCAGTTTCCGCGACCGCTTTCAGATCGCCACTACAATTTTATGCTTTAGTGTCGACGATCTCGAGCGATAGCGAGTCGATGTCATGGATATGAAAGCGATTAGCTCGCGGTTCGCCTACACCAAGATTCTCCTGGTGGACGACGAACTCTACATGCGCAAGGTCGTGCGAACCATGCTCATGGGCATGGGCGTGCGTACCATCCACGAGGCCGCCGACGGACCTGCGGGCCTGGAAATGATCCGCGGCGTGGCGCCGGATATCGTCATTCTCGATTGGGAAATGCCGGGGCTCGACGGCCCCGCTTTCGTGCGGATGGTGCGTTCGCCGATGACCTTCCCCTTGCCGGACGTGCCGATCATCATGCTCACCGGCCACGGCGAGCGTTCGCGCGTGATCGAGGCGATCACGGTCGGCGTCAATGAATTCCTGCTCAAGCCGGTCTCGTCGAAGGCCTTGCAGGATCGCCTGATCGCCGTGCTGGCCAAGCCTCGTCCGGTGGTGCAGAGCGGCGCTTATTATGGTCCGGCGCCGCGCAAGCTGATGACCGCCATCAATGTCGACAACGATCGGGCCCTCAACAGCCTGTTCATGGTGAACTAGCGCCGCCCTTCATTCGCCGGCATCATTTCCATCGGGCCGGGACGCCGGTCATTTGGGCGCTTTAACGGCGCGGTGACTATTGCCGGACATGATGCCGCCGGTGCACGCGGGGAGGCTGGGGTGACCATCAACGCCAAGCAGGCGGGATTCCTCATTCAGCAGCTTTCCGTGCTGGTGGTCGACGACAACCAGTTCATGCGCCAGGTCGTGCGCGGGCTGCTCGGCACGGTGGGCGTGCGCAAGATGTCGGAGGCCGCCGACGGCATCGACGCGATCGAGGCGATCCGCGAAAACCGGCCGGACGTGGTCATCCTCGATTGGGAAATGCCGTTGCTGAACGGCCCCGAGCTGGTGCGCATCGTGCGTTCGCCCGGGGTGTTCCCGGTGCCGGACGT
>JAKAHJ010000157.1 GCA_021815055.1 Pseudomonadota bacterium
GTATGGCTGTCGGAGATCATGCTGCAGCAGACCACCGTGAAGACAGTGGCGCCCTATTACGCCAAATTCCTGGCGCGCTGGCCGACGGTTCGGGCGCTGAGCGACGCGCGCCTCGACGACGTGCTCGCCGCCTGGGCCGGGCTCGGCTATTACGCGCGCGCGCGCAACCTGCACGCCTGCGCCAAGGTGGTGGCCGACCGCCACGGCGGCGAATTTCCCCGCGAGCTCGAGGCATTGCGCGCGCTGCCGGGCATCGGCGATTACACCGCGGCGGCACTCGCGGCGATCGCCTTCGACGCCGCCGCGGTGCCGGTCGACGGTAATGTCGAGCGCGTGGTTACGCGCCTGTTTGCGATCGAGGATGCGCTGCCGGCGGCCAAGCCCGCGATCAAGCGCCTGGCGGCATCGCTCCTGCCGCCGCGGCGGTCCGGCGATTTCGCGCAGGCGCTGATGGATCTCGGCGCCACGCTGTGCTCGCCGAAGAAGCCGGCCTGTACCTCGTGTCCGTGGAGCGAGGCTTGCGCGGCGCGCGCGCTCGGGCGGCAGCAAGACTTTCCGCGCAAAGCGCCGAAGCGGGAAGGACGCTTACGCCGCGGCGCGGCCTTCGTCGCGCTCAGCGCCGACGGCTGCGTGCTGCTGCGCACGCGGCCGGACAAGGGCCTGCTCGCGAAGATGACGGAAGTGCCCGGCAGCGGCTGGACGCATGATTTTGACGTTGACGATCCGCTCGCCGCTGCCCCGCTCGCCGCGCCATGGCGCAAGCTGCCGGGCGTGGTAAACCACGTGTTCACCCATTTCCCGCTCGAATTGATCGTCTTTACAGTGCGGGTGCCGGCGCGCACTCGGGCGCCCCAAGGCGCACGCTGGGTCAGGCTCGCCGACGCGCATGACGAGGCGCTGCCCACCGTCATGCGCAAGGTGCTCAGCGCTGCGTTGGGGGACCTCGCAGCGCGTAAGCCGCAGCGGAGGACGAGCGCGCCTTAGTTCACCCCAGCGCGGGAATTCCCGAAGCCGTCACCAGTACGGCGTCTTCCGCCTGCTCGAGCCGGCCCGGCCGCTTGTTGTTGTTGCGCGCCAGCGCCTTCTTGTTGATTTTGCGGGTGGCGATGCCGTTCAGCTTCTTGTCGGTCGCCTTCTCTTCTTTGAGGTTCATGGCGAGCAGCTTGGCGATGTCGTTGTGGCCGAGCAGTTTCGCCCATGCCACCAGCGTGCCGTAGCGCGTGATCTCGTAGTGTTCGACCGCCTGCGCCGCCGCGATCAGGGCGGCGTTGAGCACCATCTTGTCGTCCACCTCGCTCACGATCTCGTTGGCCTCGTCGATGATGCCGTCGATGGCCGGGCAGCGTGTCCCCTTCGGCTCCTGCTTGAGCAGCTTGAACGCCCGGTCGAGCCGCTTGATCTGGCCCTTGGTCTGCGTGAGGTGGGAGCGGAAGCCCTTCTTGAGTTCGGCGTCGGAGGCTTTGTAGACCATGTCCGGCAGCGCCTTTTCGATCTGGTGCTCGGCATAGTAGATGTCCTGCATCGAGTGCAGGAACAGGTCCTTGACGTCGTGGATGTCGGATGAAAACCAGCCCATCGGTGCCTCCCGGTTGCGGCTTGAATCTGCTGCGATAATTCGGCCGCGTGCCGCGGGTTCCCAAAGCGA
Source organism: Pseudomonadota bacterium (assembly GCA_021815055.1). Lineage (GTDB taxonomy): Bacteria > Pseudomonadota > Alphaproteobacteria > Rhizobiales > Xanthobacteraceae > Pseudolabrys. The sequence goes on from JAKAHJ010000157.1 coordinate 1,646, forward strand.
CCGAAGATCGCTAGGGAATTGGCGACGGCAGAAAACTTTTTGAGGAAACGAGCATGAGCATCCAGCGCCACGAGGTCGGCCCCCGCATGAGCAAGGCGGTGGTGCACGGCGACACGGTCTATCTCGCCGGCATCGTCGCCGAGAGCGCCAAGGGCAAGAGCGTCACCGACCAGACCAGGGACATTCTCGGACAGATCGACGCCCTGCTGGCCAAGGCCGGCAGCGATAAGACCAGGATCCTGACGGCCAACATCTACATCACGGAGATGGCGAATTTCGCCGAGATGAACGCAGTGTGGGACACCTGGGTGGTGCCGGGCCATACGCCGGCGCGCGCCACGGTCGAGGCCAAGCTCGCCGCGCCCGACTACAAGGTCGAGATCATGGTGGTGGCGGGGAAATAGCCCCACGCATAAAGGCATTCGCATGGCATTCGACTTTGGCCCGCTCTTCCCGCACGGACTGCCGGGTCCCGCCGCCAAATGGACCGGCGCGCCCAAATACAATTTCACCGGCGGCAACAACGATCCCGACGCGGTGCCGCTCGAGGATCTGATACAGGCAGCGCAATCGGTGCTCGCGCGCGAGGGCCGCACGCTGTCGCATTACGGCCTTCACAGCGGGCCGCAGGGCTACCGGCCGTTGCGCGAATTCCTCGCCCTCAAGCTCAAACGCGATGCCGGCGTCGTCTGCTCGGCCGAGGACATCCTGATCGTCTCGGGTTCGCTGCAGGCGCTCGATTTGGTCAACGGCGCGCTGCTGGCGAAGGGCGACACGGTCATCGTCGAGAAGGACAACTACCAGGGCACGCTGACGCGGCTCACGCGGCTGGGCGTCAATGCCGTGGGCATTCCGCTCGACCAAGGCGGCATGCGTATGGACGCGCTCGAGGCCGCGCTGGCCGATCTCAAATCGCGCAATGTGCGGCCGAAATTCATCTACACCATCCCGACCGTGCAGAACCCGACCGCCACCATCCTCGATGAGGGTCGGCGCGCGCGCCTGCTCGAACTGGCCGACCTGTACGGCGTGCCGATCTTCGAGGACGACTGCTATTCGGACCTGATCTGGGACGGCAAACGGCCGCCGGCGCTCTACGCCATGAGCCGGTCCGGCAACGTCATTCACATCGGCTCGTTCTCGAAATCGGTGGCGCCGGCTTTGCGCGTCGGCTTCATCGTCGCGCCCTGGGCCGCGATGTCGCGCATGCTGGCGCTCAAGACCGACGCCGGCTCGGGCGCGCTCGAGCAGATGGTGCTGGCGGAATATTGCGCGCCGCATTTCGAAGGCCACGTGCCGGAATTGCGAAAAGCATTGCGTGCAAAGCTCGACACTCTGATGGAGGCGCTGGCCGAGCAATTCGGCACCGCGGCGGAATTCGACGAACCGAAGGGCGGCATCTTCCTGTGGGTGAAGCTGCCGGACAATGTGGACACGCTGGCCCTCTACCAGAAGGCACTCGCTTCCGGCGTCGCCATCAATCCCGGACCGGAATGGTCGACCGACGCCGCGCACAGCAGAAGCCGCATGCGGCTGTGCTTCGCCAGCCCTTCGCACGAGGAGATCTGCGAAGGCATCGCGCTGCTGGCCGAGATTTGCCGCAAGGAATTCGGCGTGCCGGCGCGCAGCGGCAATATCGAGCCGCGCGCATGAGCACGAACGAGCCCGGTATCCTCGCGATATGGAACGACGTGACGCCCGGCCGCGAGGCCGACTTCGAGACGTGGTTTCAGGGCGAGCATCTGATCGAGCGGCTCGGCGTGCCGGGATTCCTGTACGGCCGGCGGCACCAGGCGGTTTCGGGGTCGAGCGGCTATTTCAATTTTTATCTCACCGAACGGCCCGAGGTGCTCACCTCGAAACTTTATCTTGAGCGCCTCGATAATCCGACCCCGATGACGCGGATGATCATGTCGGAGGTGTTCATCAACATGAACCGCACGGTCTGCCGCAGGATCGCGCGGCGCGGCGCTTTTCGCGGCGCTTTCGCGGTGACGGCGCGTTTCGCTGCGCCGCCCAATTCACGCGCGCTTTCGGCCGAGCTCGATGCGCTGACGCAGAACACCTCCGTTGCCGGCGGCGAAATCTGGGCGGCGCTCGATTCCGCAAGCATGCCGGTGTCGATGGAGGAGAAACTGCGCGGCGGCGACGCCAAGATCGCCGCCTGCCTGGTGATCGATACGCTGCGCGAAAGCGAGGCCGAGCATATCGGCGAGCGCCTGTCCGCGACATTCGCGAATGCGGAGGTCGGTGTCTTCCGCGTGCTCTGCCAGATCGGCCGCGGCGATTTGTGATCGCTGTGGGCAGTCCATTGGACGCCGCCCGACAGCCTCAAGCTTGCCATAATTGGTAACCTATATGATACTAACTGAATGCAGGCACTCGAATATCTGGATGCGGCCGGAAGGAGCCCGTTTCGTCGCTGGTTCGACGGCCTCGATCCGCAGGCGGCCGCGAAAGTGGCGATCGTCACGGCGCGTCTCTTGCTCGGCCATGTGTCGAACGTGAAAGGCGTCGGCGGCGGCGTGTTCGAGTTGCGGATCGATTTTGGTCCCGGTTATCGGGTCTATTTCGGACGAGACGGCGACGCGCTGGTTCTCTTGCTGGGCGGCGGCACTAAGCAGCGCCAGCAAAACGACATTGCCGCGGCGCAGGCACGGTGGGCGGACTACAAGCGGCGTAAGAAGGAGCAGACTTAAAATGGGCCTGACACGCGACTTCAAGGACACGGTCAAGGCGCGGGCCGAACGCGACGCGAAATTCCGCGCCGCGTTGCTCACCACGGCGGTAGAGCAGTTGCTTTCCGGCGACGTGGAAACTGGCAAGGCGGTGCTGCGCGACTATATTAACGCGACGGTGGGCTTCGAGCGGCTCGCGCGAGAAACCGGCACACCGGCAAAAAGTCTGATGCGCATGTTCGGGCCCAAGGGCAATCCGCGCGCCGATAATTTATTTGCGGTCATCAGTCGGCTGCAGAAGGCGTCCGGCGTTCGTCTCGGCGTGGCCGTGGCGCGCTGAGCGTAGTCGCAATCGCCCCGACGCTTACGCGCGGCCCCGAATGACGGAAAAATCTAATCCGCCCCTACACCATCTCCGCGCGCAGCTTGGCGCGCAGCTCGTCGATCAAAGTGAGGCCTTTCGGGGTCTCGATATGCCAGAAGGTCCAGCCGTTGCAGGCTTCCAGGCCTTGCGCCAGCGCGCCGATGCGGTGGATCGAGCCGACGCGGTCGCCCAGCGCAAGCGCACCGTCGGCCCGCACCAGCGCCTTGTGCCGCTTCTTCGCGTCGGTCAGCACCGCGCCCGGCGTGACCAGACGGCGCTCGACCAAAGCCGAGAACGGCACGCGCGGCGCCTCGCGCGCGGTGACGAAGGGCGCGATCGACGGCGCTTCCAAAGGCTCGGTCGCGTCGATGCGCTGCTGCGCGGCTTTGGCGTATTTGGATTCGCGCTCGAAGCCGATGAAGCGGCGGCCGAGATGCTTGGCCACCGCGCCGGTGGTGCCGGTGCCGGCGAAGGGGTCGAGCACCAGGTCGTCGGGGCGCGAGCTCGACAGGATCACGCGCGCGAGCAGCGCCTCCGGCTTCTGGGTCGGGTGCAGCTTCTTGCCGTCGCCGCCCTTGAGGCGTTCCTCGCCCGTGCACAGAGGAATCGTCCAGTCGGAGCGGACCTGGACATCCTCGTTGCCGGCTTTCAGCACTTCGTAATTGAAGGTGTAGCCCTTGGCCTCGGCGCCGCGCGAGGCCCAGATCAGGGTCTCGTGCGCATTGGTGAAGCGGCGGCCGCGGAAGTTCGGCATCGGATTGGTCTTGCGCCAGACCACGTCGTTGAGGATCCAGAAGCCGAGATCCTGCATCAGCGCGCCGACCCGGAAAATATTGTGGTAGGAGCCGATCACCCAGATCGTGCCGGCCGGC
>JAKAHJ010000016.1 GCA_021815055.1 Pseudomonadota bacterium
TAGCGTTCATTTGGACGGTCCTCTCCGCTGGTTTGCATCAAACGGCCAGCCTGGCACATCTGATGCCGTCAGGGGACCGTCCACCCAGCATTGCGAGGAGCCCTGAAAGGGCGACGAAGCAATCCAGCATCGAGCATCTTGTCCTGGATTGCTTCCCCTCTCGCTTCGCTCGGGGTCGCAATGACGGGTCAACCCAATCGCAATCCGCCCTACGCCGGCGCGGCGACGGCGTCGACCGGCTTCTCGACGATGGGCAGGTTGACGATCGCCGACGCCACGCCGAAGAACACCGACAACAGCCACACCGGCGTGTAGGAACCGTAGGCGTCGAACACGATGCCGCCGAGCCAGACGCCGAGGAAGCCGCCGACCTGATGGCTGAAAAAGGCGAAGCCGAACAGCATCGCCAGCCAGCGCGTGCCGAACATCACCGCGACCAGACCCGAGGTCGGCGGCACCGTCGACAGCCACAACAGCCCGCTCACGGCGCCGAAAATGAGCGCGGCCGGTACGCTCGGCGGCAGCATGACGAACACGAGCGTCGCCGCCGCGCGCGCGAAATAGATCGCCGACAGGATGTAGCGCTTGGGCACGCGCGCGCCGAGGTAACCCGCCGCCAGCGAGCCGGCGATGTTGAACAGGCCGATGATCGCGAGCGTCCAGCCGCCGACCTCGGCCGATAGCCCGCGATCGACAAGATAGGACGGCAGGTGCACGGTGATGAAGGCGAGCTGAAAGCCGCAGGTGAAGAAGCCGATGACCAGCAGCACATAGCTGCGATGGCTGAACGCCTCCGCCAGCGCCTGGCGAAAGGATTGCGACGGCCGCACCGCCGCGGGCGCCGGCGCCGATCCGCGCGGAACCGCGAGCGCCATGGCCAGCGGCACGATCAGCAGGGTCAGGCCGGCGAAGATCGTCAGCGCGGTGCGCCAGCCGAACTGGTCCATCAGCGCCACGCCGAGCGGCGAATAGAGGAACTGGCCGAACGATCCCGCCGCCGTCCCCGCGCCGAAGGCAAGTGAGCGCCAGTTCTCGGGCAGAAGCTTGCCGAAAGCGCCGAGCACGAGGTTGAACGAGCAGCCCGACAAGCCGAAACCGATCAGCACACCGGCCGAAAGATCGAGCATCGCCGGCGAGGTCGAATGCGCCATCAGCGCCAGGCCGAGCGCGTAGGACGCCGCACCGACGATCACAACGCGATTGGCGCCGAAACGGTCGGCGATGCCGCCGGCCAAAGGCTGTCCAAGCCCCCACATCAGATTCTGGAGCGCGAGCGCGATCGAAAACACGTCGCGTCCCCAATGGTTTTCCTGCGAGAGCGGCGCCAGGAAAAAGCCAAGGGACGATCGCGGCCCGAAGCCGAGCAGCGAGATCAGGCAGCCGCAGACCAGGATCACGGCAGGCGTGCGCCAGCGGCCGATGGCACCGTTTTCCGCTGCAACCTGGATCGACATCGCAAAGTGCTCCGCCCCGCATTCGCCGTGCTATGCGCCGATCGGGCGCGATCCGGCGCAGCAGAACGTGGACCTTAAGGGGCTGGCCCCTCGATCCCAAACGAATATTGGTGATCCCAAACATTTGCGCGACGCATGGCTCGCGGCGGTAGCCGCGGCCGCGCCTACATCTGGTCGAGCTTGCGCGTCTCCGCCGCCGTCGTCTTGGGATCGCCCCAGTGCGGCTCGTCGGAACCGTCGCCCCAGTTGCGCGGGCGGTAGAAGGTGTGGACCCCGAGCTTGTACATTTTCTTCATTTCCGCGACCCAGCTCGGGTGCACCCAATAGGCATGGTAGTGCGTGGACTTCGCCACCTCCGGCAGCCAAAGCTTGCCGTCGAGCATGTCGTGCGCGATGCGCTTGGCGCGCGCCCAGGCCTCCGGCTCGGTGACGACGTCGGGAACGCCGTCGCAGGCGAAAGTGAACTGGCAGGCATTGCGGCGCTCGGCGTTCTGGTAGACGACGTCGCAGACGGTTTTCGGATAGAACGGCGAGAACACGCGATTCATCACCACCTGCGCCACCGCGATCTGCCCGCGCACCGGCTCGCCGCGCGACTCGAAATAGACGGCATTGGCGAGGCACTTCTCCGACTTGGCGCGCGCGTCGCCGGAAAGCTTGAGCCGCTCGGCCGGCGACTGCGGCCGCTGCTCGGTGCCGGTGACTTCGCCTTTATTGGCGTAGCTCTCGCCGGCGTCCGGCGGATCGCCGATCTGGGCCGGCGAAAGCGCCGACTGCTTGATCGTGGCGTCGGCGGAAGCGAGCACGACGGGCGCTTGTCCCGGCGCCCAGGGCGCGATCCGCTCGTCGTCGGCCGCCAGCGGAGCGGCGCCGAAAAAGATACGCATGGCACTCTTGGCGGTGCCCGCGTCCGGCGCCGGCGGCATCGGATGAACGGACGGCGGATTCTTCACCTCGGAGTCCGGCTTCGATGCAGGCGCTTGAGGCGCGGTGGCGAATTCGTAGTCCGAATAGGGATCGAAACGGTCGTCGCCGTCATCGCGGTGCAGCGCCGCAACCACTTCCGCATCCGGTATCGGTGCGATGCTCAGAAGCGGCGGCAGCGGCGGCAGCGGCTCACGCGCGCGCGCGAGCACGGAATCGCCCTTGTCCGCGCGGTTGACCTTCGGGAACTGCAGCGGCGCATCGGCATCGCCGAGCCGCTGCGCGCCGATCGAACCGGTGATGTCCATCGGATCGTAATTCGCCAGCGCGTAAATCGGCGGATGCGGAATCGCCGTGCCGAGCGGGTTCGGCAGACTGAAGGTCGCGGCGTGGATTGTTCCGAAAGGCGAGGCGATCAGATGCTCGCGCCAGCGCTCGGCGACCCCCGGCTGGCGTGCAAGCAGCGCGCCGAGATCCTGGTAGGCGATCGTGTTTGGAACAAGCGCGAACGCCATCGCGCCGAAGCCGATCGACGCAAAGTTTCCCCGCCGCTTGCGCGGCTGTCCTCGACACGCACCCAACACGAAACCCCGCCGAACCGAAGCTCGGCGACCTTGTGAAGTTACAATGTGACGAAATTAATTATGGGGCGATTAACCTTGCGGATTTCTTAATCGTCCGAGTTCCGATGCCGTGCCGCCGCCACAATCGCAAACCGACGGTTAACCTCGACTTGTGCCCCTCTCAGCTTGCGACAGTAAACTAGATTAACGGTATCGCAATCGCTGCCGTCGCCTATTTGCATCGCCGCCTGACCGTGCAGAATCGTCGGCTCGTGAGCGCTATCGACAACATGTCGCAAGGGCTCAGCATGTTCGATGCGCAGGAACGGATCATATTGGTCAACCGGCGCTATTTCGAAATGTACAAGCTGTCGCCCGACGTGGTGAAGCCGGGCTGCACATTGCGCGAGCTGATCCAGCACCGCAAAGAGACCGGGCTCTTCGTCGACGATGTCGACGCCTATTGCCAGCGCATGTGTAGCTTTTTCTGTGCCGCAGCCCCTCCCGGCCTCATGCTGAGGAGCGCTGCGCAGCAGCGCGTCTCGAAGCACGAGGCCGCCCCATCCTTCGAGACGCATCGCGTTCCGCGATGCTCCTCAGGATGAGGCGGATAGAGGCTGCGGAGTATGGGTCCCCGCTTCCCGCCTTCGCTGACGCTTCGGCGGGCTTGGGCCTCAACCCGTCGAAGCGACTTCGCGAAGACGGGTCGCGAGGACGACGGTCGGTGGCAGGCTTACGCCTGGCTCGCGGCACTCTTGCCGAGCGCGGCCTGCGCAGCGGCCAGCCGCGCGATCGGCACGCGGAACGGCGAGCACGACACGTAGTCGAGCTTGGCCTCGTGGCAGAAGGCGACCGAAGCGGGGTCGCCGCCATGCTCGCCGCAGATGCCGACTTTCAGCTTCGGCCTGACCTTGCGCCCGCGCGTAACGCCGATCTCCACCAATTCGCCGACGCCCTGCTGGTCGATCGACACGAACGGATCGGCCGGCAGAATGCCGCGCGCGGTATAGATGCCGAGGAAGGTCGCGGCATCGTCGCGCGAAATGCCGAAAGTGGTCTGCGTGAGATCGTTGGTGCCGAAGGAGAAGAACTCGGCGCTCTCCGCGATCTCGCCCGCCATCAGCGCGGCGCGCGGCAGTTCGATCATGGTGCCGACCTGATATTTCACCTTGGCGCCGCTCTCCTTCTCGACGGCCTTGGCCATGGCGTCGATGCGCGCCTTGACCAGATCGAGCTCCGCCTTGGTCGCGATCAGCGGCACCATGACTTCCGGCACCACCGGCTTGCCCGTGCGTTTGGCCGCTTCCACCGCCGCCTCGAAGATCGCGCGCGCCTGCATCTCGGCGATTTCCGGATAGGCGATGGCGATGCGGCAGCCGCGGAAGCCGAGCATCGGATTGAACTCGTGCAGTTCGCGCGCGCGGTTGGCGAGCTTGGCCGCATCCGCGCCCATGGCGGCGGCGACCTCGTCGATTTCCTCCTGCGTATGCGGCAGGAATTCGTGCAGCGGCGGATCGAGCAGGCGGATGGTCACCGGCCGCCCGTCCATGATCTCGAACAGCCCTGCGAAATCGGCACGCTGCATCGGCAGGAGCTTGTCGATCGCGGCACGGCGCGATTTCTCGTCGTCGGCCAGGATCATCTCGCGCACCGCCTGGATGCGGTCTTCTTCGAAGAACATGTGCTCGGTGCGGCACAGGCCGATGCCTTCGGCGCCGAAGCGCATCGCGGCTTTCGCATCGTTCGGCGTATCGGCATTGGCGCGCACGCCCAGCTTGCGCACCTTGTCGGCCCAGGCGATCAACGTGGCGAATTCGCCGGAAAGCTGCGGCTCGATCATCTCGACCTTGCCGGCCAGCACCTGGCCGGTGCCGCCGTCGATGGTGATGAAATCGCCGCGCTTGAAGGTCTGCCCGCCGGCGGTCATGGTGCCGGCGGCGTAGTCGACGCGGATCGAGCCCGCGCCGGACACGCAAGGCTTGCCCATGCCGCGCGCGACCACGGCGGCATGCGAAGTCATGCCGCCGCGCGTCGTCAAAATGCCCTCGGCCGCGTGCATGCCGTGGATGTCTTCGGGCGAAGTCTCGACCCGCACCAGGATGACCTTTTTGCCGTCGCCTTTCACGGCGGCGGCTTCATCCGGTGAGAACACGATCTCGCCCGCGGCCGCGCCGGGCGAGGCCGGCAGGCCGGTCGCGATCACGCGCCGATGCGCGCGCGGATCGATGGTCGGGTGCAACAACTGGTCGAGCGTGAGCGGGTCGACGCGCAGCACCGCCTCGTTCTTCGAGATCAGGCCCTCATTGGCGAGCTCGACCGCGATGCGCAGCGAGGCCTTGGCGGTGCGCTTGCCGGAGCGCGTCTGCAGCATCCACAGCTTGCCCTGCTCGACGGTGAATTCGAGGTCCTGCATGTCGCGGTAGTGCCGCTCGAGCTTGTTGTAGATGCGCGTCAGCTCGGCGTAAGCCTTGGGCAGCGCCTTTTCCATCGAGGGCTTGTCGGAGCCGGACTCGGCCCGCGCGGCCTCGCTGATTTCCTGCGGGGTACGGATGCCGGCGACCACGTCCTCGCCCTGCGCATTGATGAGGAATTCGCCGTAGAGCTTCTTCTCGCCGGTCGACGGATTGCGCGTGAAGGCGACGCCGGTGGCCGAGCTCTCGCCCATATTGCCGAACACCATGGCCTGCACATTGACCGCGGTGCCCCAGCTTTCCGGGATGTTGTGCAGTTTGCGATAGGTGTCGGCGCGCGCGTTCATCCAGGATGAGAACACTGCGCCGATGGCGCCCCAGAGCTGCGCATGCGGGTCCTGCGGGAAGTCGAAGCCGAGCTCGTCTTTTACCCGTTTCTTGTAGCGCGTCACCAGCGCGGCCCAGTCGTCGGCCGAGAGATCGGTGTCGAGCGTATAGCCCTGCCGCTCCTTGTGGTGGTCGAGCAGTTCCTCGAAATGCTCATGGCCGACCCCGAGCACGACGTCGGAATACATGGTGATGAAGCGGCGGTAGCTGTCATAGGCGAAACGCCGGTCGCCGGATTTTTGGGCGAGCGCTTCCACGGTCTCGTCGTTGAGGCCGAGATTGAGCACGGTGTCCATCATGCCCGGCATCGAGGCGCGCGCGCCGGAACGCACCGAGACCAGCAGCGGGTTTTCCTTGTCGCCGAACACCTTGCCGGCGATGCGGCCGACCGCGGCCAGCGCCTTTTCGACCTGGGGCTCGAGGTCCTTCGGGTACTGCTTGTCGTGGGCGTAGTAGTAGGTGCAGACCTCAGTGGTGATGGTGAAGCCGGGCGGCACCGGCAGGCCGAGATTGGCCATTTCGGCGAGGCCGGCACCCTTGCCGCCGAGCAGATTGCGCATGTCCGATTTGCCTTCGGCGCGGCCGTCACCGAACGAATAGACCCATTTGCGCGCCGCGGCCTTGGCCGCGCTGGCCGGCGCCTTGGTCTTGGGCCTACCGGCCGCTTTGGCTGTTTTGGATACCTTGGGCCGGCTGGTCCTGGCTGCGGCGGATTTCTTGGAGAGGGTTTTTCGTTTCGCCATGGGTCAAAAAATAGAAGTTGGTGGGCCTTTGCAGCCCCTAAAAGCACCCCGGAAGCGGCCGGCGCAAGCCCCCATTCGGGCTAGCGGATAAGTCCCAAGCCGAGCAGCCCGACGACGATCAGATAGATGGCGACGATGTAGTTGAGCAGGCGGGGCGCAACGAGAATGAGAATTCCGGCGACGAGGGCGACGATAGGCTGCAGATGCGTGATGCCGATGACCATGATGGGCTCCCCTGGTGGTAGGTGAATTGAAACGGTCAGAATGTCGGAAGAGTTCCACGAATGATAGAGCGCGTAGCCAACACCGCGCACGGCGGACTGTCCCCACGCCCGCGGGCACCGCATCCTGCTCCATCATCGAGACGCCTCGCGACGACGCCCTCAGTCGAGCCGGACGGGAGAGAATATAAGCCTGCCGCAAGCACCGGGGATAAGTTTTTTCGGTGAGCGTTTCAGTGCCGTAGAAGGGGTAGCAGGCTCAACAGCGAAATGAGTTGAACCGGCCGATCGGGCACGTTGCGTCGCGGCAGGTTGCCCCCTAATTTCAACTGGCTGCGTAGCGGAGAGGAAATCTTCTCCGGCGGCAAAGGGGGCTCAAAATGTCTTTGCGATTTTCATGGCGGGTGACGCTCGCCATTGCGGCGGTTGCTGCTCTAGCGGCGGAACGTCCTGCCGAGGCCGGCTTTTATAAGTCCATTTATCAGGATCAAAAGCAAGCCGCGGTAGGTAGCACCAAATCTAATATTACCTTGATGTTTCCAACACCGAGATCCACGCCGTTATTTCCCGCCACCAAGAACGCTGTCATTATTGAGACCGTATCTTGCACAATCCAGGCGACCGAACCTCCTTGGAAAGTGCAGATCACCGAATCTTCCGGCAGCGCAATCGAACACACGCTGCCAGTTCAATTTACCGGACAATCGGCCTCGGCCAACGTCTTTACTGTGTACGCGACAAACGTGCACCTCGGTACAAATAGTCAAGAACATCCGATGATCTCAGTGTTTTGGCGCGCCATCGGTCTCGGAAAGTCCGTAGATTGCGGTTTCACCGGAGATGTGAAGTAGCTCGTAGGCCTGTAGGGTGGGCTTCGCAACGCGAAGCCTACAAGCTGACGCGAAATATCGATAGGCCGCTGGTGGGCACGGCGCTAATGCGCCTTTGCCCACCCTACGGACGCTACGGATGTTTGCGCTGGACGACAGCGGGCCACCGTCACACGATCAGCTCATAGGCCGGGATCGTCAGGAACGGCTCGAACTCGGCCGACAGCGACAACTCGCGGAACAGCTTGATCGCCTCGGCGAAACGTCCGCGCGCGTAATTGGCGGCGCCGATCTCGCGCTTGACCACGTCCATCTCTTCCTTCAGCGCGCGCTCGAACAATTCCGGTGTCGCTTTGACGCCGCCTTCGAGCTCGGCGCCGTATGTGATCCACTGCCAGATCTGCGCGCGCGAAATCTCGGCGGTCGCCGCATCCTCCATCAGGTGATAGATCGGCACCGCGCCGCGACCGCGCAGCCAGGCTTCGATATATTGCACCCCGACCCGGATGTTGAGGCGGAAGCCGGCCTCGGTCTTGGCTCCTTTGTGAATCTCCAAAAGGTCGTCGGCCAGCACGCGTACATGCAGGCGCGTGCGGGAGACCTGGTTCGGCTGCGGCATCAGGCGGTCGAAGACCTCCTTCGCCACCGGCACCAGGTCGGGATGCGCGACCCAGGTACCGTCATAGCCTTCGCGCACCTCGCGCTCCTTGTCGGCCTTGACCTTGGCGAAGGCGGCGTCGTTGGCTTCCCGGTCGCCCTTGATCGGAATCTGCGCCGCCATGCCGCCCATGGCGTGGGCGCTGCGGGCGTGGCACGTGCGCACCAGGAGCGAGGCGTAGGCGCCGAGAAAGGCTTGGCCCATCACCACCTGCGAGCGGTCGGGCAGCACGAAACGCGGATCGCTCGATTTGGCGAAGGTCTTGATGAAGGAGAAGATGTAGTCCCAGCGTCCGGCATTCATGCCGGCGATATGGTCGCGCAGCTCCCACAAGATCTCGTCCATTTCGAAGGCGGCCGGTAGCGTCTCGATCAGCACGGTCGCCTTGATGCTGCGCGACGCGATGCCGATACGCTCCTGCGCGAAAATGAAGACGTCGTTCCACAGCCGCGCCTCACGGTAGCTCTCGAGCTTGGGCAGATAGAAATAGGGTCCCGTGCCTTGCGCGAGCTGCGCCTCGGCGTTGTGGAAGAAATAGAGGCCGAAATCGAACAGCGCGCCGGACATTGGTTCGCCGTCGACGGTCAGGTGCGCCTCGGTGAGATGCCAGCCGCGCGGCCGCACGATCAGCACGGCCGGCTTCGGCCCGATCGCGTAGCGCTTGCCGGAAGCCTTGTCGGTGAAGTCGATCTTGCCGGCCCAGCGGTCCTTCAGGTTGATCTGGCCCTCGAGATTGTTCGCCCAGGTCGGCGAATTGGCGTCCTCGAAATCGGCCATGTAGTGGGTCGCGCCCGAATTGAGCGCGTTGACGATCATCTTGCGGTCGACCGGCCCGGTGATTTCGACGCGACGATCGGCGAGATCGGGCGGCACCGGCGCCACGCGCCAGCTCTCGTCGTCGCGGATCTGCCGGGTCTCGGCCGGGAAATCGGGCAATTCGCCAGCATCGAAGCGCTTCTGCCGCTCGGCGCGCGCGGCCAGCAGCTCGCGCCGCCGGCCATCGAAACGCCGGTGCAACTCGGCCAGAAAGGCGAGCGCATCCGCGCTGAGAATCTCGCCGTAGCGCGGGCCCAGGCGGCCGAGAATTGCGACGCCGCGCGGCATCCCGGCGGTTTTCTTGACGCTTTTGCGCGCCACAGCACGCTTGACGGCCGCCGTCTTGGCCTTCGCACCTTTACGCTTACGCTGGGGGGCGGCGGCCTTTCGGCCGGCCGCCCGCTTCGACTTACCCCTACTGACCTTCGCCACCCATGCCACCCATCGGAGCTGGCGCGGGCATCGGGGCCGGAGCCGGAGCCGGCTTCGGAGCCCGCTTCTTCTTCGCAGCCGGCTTCTTCGCCGCCTTCGCCGCCTTCTTGATCCCCTTCTTCTTCGCCGGGGCCGCGCGTTTCACTGACTTTTTCGCTTTCGTCGCCTTCGCCTTCTTCCGCTTCTTCGCCATGATCGTCCTCCCGATCGGTTCAAGCAGACTTCCCCGCAGCATCAGCCGCGGCCTTCGCCGCGACCCCGGCTCCCCCGCACGCCGCACGCCGTCAGGCGCATCACGCCTGCAAGCGCGCCAGCGGCCCCGGCACCGGCCCGCCGGTCGCCCAGTCGATCAGCTCGACGGTATGGACGACCGGAATATCCGTTCCGGCGGCGATCTGTGTGATGCAGCCGATATTGCCGGCCGCGATCACATCCGGGCGGAGCCGTTCGATGTTGGCGACTTTGCGGTCCCGCAACTTCAGCGCCAGCGCAGGCTGGAGAATGTTGTAGGTGCCCGCCGAGCCGCAACAAAGATGGCCTTCCGCCACATCTTTGACGATGAAACCCAACTTGCAAAGCAAATCTTTCGGGGCCCGCACGACCCCTTGCCCGTGCTGCAAAGAACATGCGGAATGATAAGCAATAGTCATGCGCGAAGGGCTCGGCGGCGCGGGCAAGTCCAGTGTGCACAAGTACTCGCTGACGTCCTTGGCCAGGCTTGAAATGCGCGCTGCCTTGGCGGCATAGGCCGAATCAGTCCGCAGCATGAAGCCGTAGTCCTTCACCGTGGTGCCGCAGCCGGACACCGTGATGAGGATCGCGTCCAGCCCCTCCCCCTCCGCTTCACGCATCCAGGCGTCGATATTGTTGCGCGCGCTGGCGAGCGCCTCGGCCTCCCGCCCCATGTGATGGGTAAGCGAGCCGCAGCAGGCCTCGCCCTCCGCCACCACTACCTCAATGCCGTGCCGGTTGAGCACGCGGATGGCAGCCTCGTTGGTGGACGGCGCCAGCACCGGATTGATGCAGCCGAAGAGCAGCGCCACGCGGCCGCGGCGCGGGCCCTCGGCCGGATAGACCTTGCGCCCGCCGCCGGAAGGCGCCGCCGGGACGCGGCCGGGCGTCAGCCGTGCCATGGCCGCAAGCCGCTTGAAGCCGAGCGCATCGAGCACGGGCGCGAACGGCTTGGCGATGAAGCCGCCCACCACCGCGAGCCGGAACAGCGACGGGTTCGGCAGAACGCGCGCCAACAGGCCGCGGATCGCCCGGTCGCCGAGCGGGCGCTTGTAGGTCTTCTCGATGTGCTCGCGGGCGTGGTCGACCAGGTGCATGTAATTGACGCCCGAGGGGCAGGTGGTCATGCAGGCAAGGCACGACAGACAGCGGTCGATGTGCTTGGCCACCGCGGCGCCCGCGGGGCGCTCGTGCTCGAGCATGTCCTTGATCAGGTAGATGCGCCCGCGCGGGGAATCGAGCTCGTCCCCGAGCAGCACATAGGTCGGGCAGGTGGCGGTGCAAAAGCCGCAATGCACGCAGGCGCGCAGGATCTTTTCCGATTCCGCAATCTGCGGGTCCATCAACTGGGCGAGGGTGAAGGAGGTTTGCATTTCTCAACCTCGTGTCCCGGGTCTGCGTCGCAACACTGCGTGCTGCGACGCGCCCGGGAAAAGTCCATATGCCATGCCCAGCACTATTCACACCCCCGCCCACATCCGCCCGGGATTGAGCAGGCGCTTGGGATCGAAGCTTTCCTTCACCCGCCGGGACAAGGCGGCCAGCGCCGGCGCCTCCGGCTGAAAGACCTCGACCGCCGCGCGCACCGAGGCCGGCGCACGGACGAGCGTGGCGTGGCCACCGATCTCGGCGACCGCACGGCGGATCGAGCCGGCATCGGGCTCGTGCTCGAACGGCATCGCGACCCAGACGAGGCCACCGCCCCAGTCGTAGAACATCTGCGCCGCCGGCGTGATCCGCTCCGCCAGGCGATGGCCCTGCGCGGGCGGCACGGAAATGCGCCAGAGCGGCCGGCCTTGCGTGCCCGCGCCGGCAAAGGGCTTCACCGCGCGGATGCTGCGCCAGAGCGCTCGCGAGTCCGGCTCGTCCAGCAAGGCCACCGGCCCGAACGGCTTCATCAGCGCGGCGAGCCGCTCCTTGCGGGGCTCGACCGATTCCGCAAAGCCTTCCAGCCGCAGCACGGTGGCCGCTTCCGGCCTGGGCAGACCGTCGAACCACGAGGCCAAATGGTCGGGCAGATGCGCCGCGCCCGACACGTCGTGCGGCGAACCCAGCGCGGCGGCCATGGCGGCGCAGGCCGTGGCGTCGTCGAGGCCTGTGATGAGGACGGTCGCCTCGGTTTCGGCCTTCGGCAGCACCTTGATCGTGACGTCGGTCAGCGCCGCGAGCGTGCCCCAGGAGCCCGCCATCAGCTTGGACAGGTCGTAGCCGGTGACGTTCTTCACCACGCGGCCGCCGGACTTGATGGTGTCGCCCCGCCCGGTGACGGCCCTGAAACCGAGGAAATGGTCGCGCGCGGCGCCCGCCTTGATGCGGCGCGGGCCGGAAAGGTTGGTGGCGATTGCGCCGCCGATGGTGCCCTGCCCGGCTTCGCCGCCCAGCAGCGGACCGTAGTCGATCGGCTCGAAGGCGAGTTCCTGGTTGTTCCGATCGAGCAGCATCTCGATCTCGCAGAGCGGCGTGCCGGCGCGCGCGGAGAGCACCAGTTCGGCCGGCTCGTAGAGCGTGACGGCGGAGAGGCCCGAAAGGTCGAGCGTGAGGTCGGTCTGGCTCGGGCGGCCAATGGCGCGCTTGGAGCCTTGGCCGACGACTTCCAGGGCCTTGTCGTGATCGAGCGCCCACCGGATGGCGTCCTCGACCTCCTTGGCGTCGCGCGGTTTGAGCGTGTCGGTCACAGGTTTTCCCACGGCTCCTTGCGCGCACCATGAACGACGCGAAGGATGAGCACTTCGCTCGCGATCACCTTATAGAAGATCAAATAGGGATAGCGAACCAGCGCGACACGGCGCACGCCGGGGCGTTCGGCCACAGCCTGAAAGCCTTCCGGAAATAGGCCGATTCGCTCAATAACCGCGCGGATGCGGGTCGCGAAACCCTGCGCGGCCGCCGGATTCTTTTCCGAGAGGTCGGTCAGAATGGCGTCCAACTCGACCAGCGCGCGCCTTGAATAACGAACCTTCATGCGCGGCGGTACTTGGCGAAGACCGCCTCGACTTCCTCGTCGGTAGCGATTTCGCCGCGGGCTACCGCTGCCAGCGCTTCGTCGATCGCCTCGAGCTCTTGCGCGCTCGCATGATAGACGCCGTGCCGGCGCGCCTCGATTTCCAACGCCATTTGCGCCAGTTCCTCCCGGTCCTGTTCGGACCAGGTCTCCGCGCGCGCAAGCACTTTTTTGAGATTGATCGTCATGACTTCATCCTATCACAGGACAGAAAGCGATGCGGCCGGCTTTTCACTCCGCGGCGTATCGACAAAGGCCGGCATGACCTCGCGCGCGAAGCGCCGGAGCTGGTCGCGGCCACCGAAAATGCTGAGCAGCAGATAGCGCACACCGGCGTCGCGCAAGTCCGCCACCATGGCGCGCAGTTCCTCCGGCGTCCCGAACAGCGCGTGTTCTTCCGTTGCGCCGGCGCGGTCGGCGTATGCGAGCACGTGCGAGCCGGCCGTCCCCTGCCTGTCGGCGCCGGGTGTACGCGAGACCGAAATGGTGCGCGCCGTGTAAGCGGCCTGGCGCTTGAGCGCTCCGGCGCGATCCGCCTCATCGTTCGCGACATAGGCCAGGCGCGCGACCGCTACCTGCGCCGGATCGAAACCAAAAAGTCAATCGCGCTTGAATAGCGTTTATAAAGAGGCTATTATAGCCTTATGAAGAGAGCCAGCATCACGGAAGCCAAAAACAGCTTCAGCAAACTCATCGATGGCGTCAAAGCAGGGACGCCGGTGTTGATCATGGACCGCGGGTATCCGGTGGCACGTATCGAGCCGGTCACCGGGGCCGGTGCCGACGATACCGGGCGCCTTGCGCGGCTGATCCGCGAGGGGGTGGTCAGGCCGAGCCGGGGCCCCGGTCTGCCCAAGAGTTTCTTCACCGAACCGGTGCCGCGTGCGAAGCCCGGCATCTCCATTCTCGACGCTTTGCTGGAAGAGCGGCGCGAGGGCCGATGAAGTTCTGGGATGCATCTGCGATCGTCCCGTTGCTGATCGTGGAACGCGGGAGTCCGGCCCTTCGCGCAGCCCTCGCCGACGACCCGCTCATGCTTGTATGGTGGGCAACCGAAATCGAATGCGCCTCGGCACTGGCGAGGCTCGAACGCGAGGGGCTCCTCGACGACCAGACTGTCAGTGCGGCCCGCAAGCGTTTGCGCCAACTGGTTGCCAATTGGCAGGAAGTCGATCCGAGCGACGAGTTGCGCGAAACCGCAGCGCGTTTGCTTCGCGTTCATCCGCTACGCGCGGGCGACGCGCTGCAGCTTGCGGCGGCGTTCGTCGCAGCGAGCGGACGTCCGTCTTCGCTGGATTTTGTCGTGCTCGATGATCGGTTGGCGACGGCCGCGCAGAAGGAAGGCTTTTCCATCGTCGAAATCGCGGCTTGAACGGCATAGCGGCCGCATAGCCGACCCGTCCGCGCCGCTCAAAACCTCGGAATATCCGGGAACGGCAGCTTGCCGCCGGAAATGTGCATGCGGCCGAGCTCGGCGCAACGGTGTAGCGTCGGGAACACCTTGCCGGGATTGAGCAGACCCTTCGCGTCGAAGGCGCATTTGACGCGCTGCTGCTGATTCAGATCGGTCTCGGAAAACATCGCCGGCATCAGGTCGCGCTTTTCGACGCCGACGCCATGCTCGCCAGTCAAGACGCCGCCCACCTCAACGCACAGCTTCAGGATGTCGGCGCCGAAGTCCTCGGCGCGCTCGAGCTCGCCCGGCTTGTTGGCATCGTAGAGAATGAGCGGATGCAGGTTGCCGTCGCCGGCGTGGAAGACATTGGCGACGCGCAGGGCGTATTTCTCCGACATCTCCTTCATGCGCTTGAGCACCAGCGGAAGCTTCGCGCGCGGGATGGTGCCGTCCATGCAGTAGTAATCGGGCGAGATGCGGCCGACCGCAGGAAAGGCCGCCTTGCGGCCGGCCCAGAACAAGAGCCGCTCCTCCTCGGAGGTCGATGCCCGGCAGGACACCGCCCGGCATTCACGCGCGATACTTTCCACGCGACAGATCAGGTCGTCGACCTCGGCGCCCGGGCCGTCGAGCTCGACGATCAGCAGGGCCTCGACATCGAGCGGATAGCCGGCATGGACGAAGTCCTCGGCCGCCTTTATCGCCAGTACGTCCATCAACTCCATGCCGCCCGGGATGATGCCGGCGCCGATGATGCGCGACACGCACTCGCCGGCGTCTTCCGAGGTGGGAAATCCGACCAGCAGCGCGCGCGCGGTTTCCGGCCGCTTGAGGATACGCACCGTCACCTCGGTGACCACGCCCAGCATGCCCTCCGAGCCGACGATCAGGCCGAGCAGGTCGTAGCCGCCGGCATCGAGTTCCTTGCCGCCGATGCGCAGGACCTCGCCGGTCATCAGCACGATCTCGCAGCCGAGCACATTGTTGGTGGTCATGCCGTATTTGAGGCAGTGCACGCCGCCGGAATTCTCCGCGATATTACCGCCGATGGTGCAGGCGATCTGCGAGGACGGGTCCGGCGCGTAATAGAAGCCGGCATCCGCCACCGCGGTGCTGACCGCAAGATTGGTGACCCCGGGCTCCACCACGGCGACCCGGTTGTCGAAATCGATTTCGCGGATCTTGTTGAACTTGGCCATGCCGAGCAGCACGCCGTCCTCGAGCGGCAGCGCACCGCCCGACAGCGAGGTGCCCGCCCCGCGCGGCACCACCTTGATGCCCTCCTCGTGGCAATAGCGCAGCACCTGCGACACCTGCGCCGTGGTCTCGGGCAGCACCACCACCATGGGGAGCTGGCGGTAGGCGGTCAGGCCGTCGCTTTCGAAGGCGCGCATCTCGCGCTCCGCGGCGATCACGCCCTCGCCGGGCACGATCTGGCGCAAGGCGGCGACGATTTTCGCCCGCCGATCGAGAACCGTGCGGTCAGCCTCCGGCATCTTTACCGACATCCGACAACTCCCGGCCTTTTGGTTCCGATCGGATTAACCCCAAGCAGGACCAATATGACATTTTGCAGGCGAATGATCCCGTCGCAAGATAACGCCCGCGGCCCAGCGCGACTGCGACCTTACCGGCCAATTGACGGTTGCCCTAAAGGGCTGGCAAGAACCTATCGGACCCCCGGCAGGCCTGCGACGCCGAGGCTTAGGCGGCGGCCACCTAACGACCCAAAGAAAGAGGGAGCAAGAGCATGAAAGCGAAATTGGCGATGGCCGCGGTCATCGTAGCGGCTATGGGCCACACCGCGCAGGCGCAGGACGTCGCAGCCGGCGAGCAGTCCTTCAAGAAGTGCCTGCCGTGCCATTCCATCGGCGAGGGGGCGAAGAACAAGGTCGGGCCCGAACTCAACGGCCTCGACGGGCGTCATTCGGGCACCGCACCAGATTACAGCTACTCGGATGCCAACAAGAATTCGGGCATCACCTGGAACGAACAAACGTTCAGTCAGTACATCAAGGACCCGCGCGCGATGATCAAGGGCACCAAGATGATCTTTGCCGGGATCAAGAACGAAAAAGAGATCGCCAATCTGTGGGCCTATCTCAAGCAGTTCGGCCCGGACGGCAAGAAGAAGTAAAGCTGAGACGGAGCTGACGCCGCCCCGGCGGCGGCACAAAAGCTGGGCGGCCTTGACTTCGGTCAAGGCCGCCGCATGACCCAGGCTGCATCGTGACGATACAAGCGTGATCGCTCGATCAGGAGATTTACAGTCATGATCAAGGATATTGTCGTCAACCTCGGTCTGGGCGAGCGCGACCCGGCCGGCCTTTTTGCCATCTCGATCGCGGAGTCCTTCGGGGCCCATGTCTTGGGCGTCGCCTTCGCGTTCGACCCGGTCATTCCCGGCACCGTGATGGGGGGCATCCCGCCGGAATTCATCGAATCCCAGCGCGCCGAAACGGAGGCGAAGGCGAAGGCCGCCATCGCGCGCTTCGAGGAAGCCGCCCGCCGCGCCGGCATTTCCTATGAGCACCGCATGGTGAGCGCCACCATCTCCGGCGCCGCCGACCAGCTCGGCCGCATCGGCCGGCGTTTCGACCTGATCGTCGTCGCGCAGGCCGAGCGCGAGAACCCGACCGCCGACGAGATCGTCGACGAAGGCGTGCTGTTCGAATCGGGCCGCCCGGTGATCTTCGTGCCCTTCATCCAGAAGGCCGGGCTCAAGCTCGACCGCGTGATGCTGTGCTGGGACGGTAGCCGCGCCGCCACCCGCGCCATCGCCGATTCCATGCCGCTGTTGGAGAAGGCCAAAAAAGTCGAGGTGGTGATCGTTTCCGACAAGCCGGGCAAGCAGGGCGAAGTGTCCGGCGCCGATCTCGGCCAGCATCTCGCCCGTCATGGGCTCTCCGTGGAGGTCAAGCGCATCACCTCACCGGACATCGACGTGCCGTCCACCATCCTGTCCTATGCGGCGGACACATCCGCCGACATGATCGTGATGGGCGGCTACGGCCACTCGCGGCTGCGCGAATTCATCCTCGGCGGCACGACCCGCCGGTTGCTCGAATCGATGACCGTGCCGGTGTTGATGTCGCATTGATCCTGCCACGAAATCCGCTCATTCCAGCGCAAGCGGGGAAGAGCGGAGATGGGCATGCGCGCACGCCACGCTACTTTGCTCGACGGCGAAAAGGTGCTGATCCGGCCGCTCGAGCCGGACGACGCGGCGCTCTATCCCGGCTTCCTGAGCGACGTGACGGCCGAGGACCTGCGGCTGCGCTTCTTCGCGCCGATGAAGGAGATCGCGCCCGAGCTTCTCGACAAGCTGATCCATTACGACCCGGCCAAGGCCATGGCTTTCATCGCCATCGAGGAGGCGAGCGGGCGCATGCTCGGCGTGGTGCGGCTACACGACGACGCGGGTGGCGCGAGCGGCGAATTCGCCATCCTTTTGCGCTCGCACATGAAAGGGCACGGGCTGGGCTGGCTCCTGATGAAGCACATGATCGCGAATGCCATCGCCAAGGGCCTGAAGACCGTGCGCGGCCAGGTGCTCGGCGAGAACCGCACCATGCTGAAGATGTGCGGCGAGCTCGGTTTCCATATCGCCGACGATCCTGACGAGCGCGGCGTCAAGCAGGTGACCTTGCCGCTGGATGAGGTGCCGGCGGAGGCGGTGCACTGACCTCTTCACCTCCCCCTTTCAGGGGGAGGGAGAAGGCGGCAGCACCACCTGCGCCACCAGACCGCGGGCGCGCGCATCGCCCATGCCGAGCGCGCGCAGCGCAAACAGCGTCACGGTCTGCACCGCTTCGCGCGCGGCAGGACCGTCGCCCTCGTGTGCGGGCGCGAGCGGCCCGAGCAGGCCCTCCATCAAGGCGCCGACAATGGCCGGCGCCGCGACCCCGCCGTCCTGATCGGGCAGGAGACCGCGCGCGACCGCGATCTCGATGCGCCGCTCCAGTTCACCCGCGAGCGACCGGCGGAAATCGAGCCGCAGCCTATCGACCTCGGCATCGACCGGCTCGCCGATGACCGCCCAGGCGAGGCGCCGCTCGGCCAGCGCCCGCGCCGCGAAGGTGGCGATGCCGGCAGCCAGCGCCGACAGCGGACCCGGCGCGGCATCCGCCGCCAAACGCATCGCGGCCAGCTCGCAGTTTGCGACCTCGGCGATCAGCGTGGCAACGAGGTCGTTCTTCGACGGGAAATAGCGATAGACTGTGCCGGCGGCGATCCCGGCTTGGCCCGCCACCGCCGCGACCTGCACCGCCGCCATGCCGCCCGCGGCCGCCAGCCGTGCCGCGGCGTCAACGATCGCGCGCTCGCGCGCGGCGAGGCGGCGGACGACGTTTTTCGTGCGGCGGTAGGGCATGGGGATAGAATGAAGGGCGATTCACAAAAAAGAGCAACATTTCTACTTTATGATTACGACACGTCATCGCGATTCTGAGCGCCGTGAAACACGCCGACCACCACGATTTCGTCAGCCAACATATCGACTTCATAGACGATCAAATAGGGCAGGCCCTGCACCACCCATTCGCGGGTGCCGGGATCATCGCCTTTCTGCCCGATAAAAGGAAACTCGCGCAGTCGGCTGGCAGCCTCACGAATTCTGGTGATGACCCGCCGCGCTGCGACCGGATTCCGTTCGACGAGAAAATTATAAATCGACGACAAATGAGCTACGGCTTCGGCTGTGTACCGCAGCCTCATAGGCCGCATTTCTTCCAGAACGCGGCCATTTCTTCGTCGGTGGCGAACTGCGCCGTGCCGTCGCGTATCTTCTGTCGAATCCGCTTCACCTCCGCCAACTGCTCTGGCGAAAGGCGTAACCGACTCGTTCGCTGAGCCTCCAGTTCGAGCAGGATATGCGCGGCCTCGTCCTGACGTTCCTCAGGCCATCGGCTCACGCGTTCAATGACATCCTGAAGCAGTTTGGTCATAGCGGAAATATATGGGATTCTGCGCTGTTTGATAAGCCCTCACCCCCGCTTCTTCTCGCCCGCCAGCGACTTCTCGCGGATGGCCGAGAGCGAGAGCCCGGGCGTGATCGCCTCCGGATCGATCTTCAGATGCACGATCGACGGCTTGCCCGACGCACGCGCGGCGGCGAAGGCGGCGGGGAATTCGGCGGTCTTCTCCACCCGCACGCCGAAGCCGCCGAAGGCGAGCGCATAGGCCGCGAAGTCCGGATTGCGCAATTGCGTGGCGATCACGCGGCCGGGATATTCGCGCTCCTGATGCATGCGGATGGTGCCGTAGAGCCCGTTGTCGGCGACGACGAACACGATCGGCAATTCGTATTGCACGGCGGTCGCGAAATCCTGCCCCGTCATCAGGAAATCGCCGTCGCCGGCGACGCACACCACGGTGCGGTCGCGGTGCAGCGTCTGCATCGCCAGCGCCGCCGGCAGGCCGTAACCCATGGTGCCGGAGGTGGCGCCGACCAGACCGCCGAATTTGCGCACGCGGTAGAAGCGGTGAATCCAGGCGGCGAAATTTCCGGCGCCATTGGTGAGGATGGCATCCGCCGGCAAATTCTCGCGCAGCCACACCATGATCTCGCCGAGATTGACGCCGCCCGGCTGCGGCGTCGCCTTATCCGTCCAGGCGAGGAATTCGGCATGTGCGGCGTCGCTCTCGCCGCGCCAGGCAATCTCGTTCGGCGGTTGCAGGCCTTCCAGCGCCGAGCAGAAGGCGGTAGGCGAGGCATTGATCGCGAGCGCCGGGTGATAGACGCGGCCCAATTCGTCGGCGCCCGGATGCACGTGCACGAGCTTCACCTGCGGATCGGGAATGTCGAACAGCGTGTAGCTCTGCGACGACATTTCGCTCATGCGGTCGCCGATCAGCAGGACCAGATCGGCGCCCTTCACGCGCGCGAGCAGCCTGGGATTGGGGCCGATGCCGAAGTCGCCGGCGTAGCAAGGGTGCAGCGCATCGAACAGATGGCCGCGGCGGAAGGTGGTGGCGACCGGAATCTGGAAGCGCTCGGCAAAGCGCGCGAGCGCCGCGGCGGCCAATTCCGACCAGCGGCTGCCGCCGACCAAAACGACCGGGCGCTTGGCCGCCCACAGCATCTTCTGCAAACGGCTCATGTCGGTGAGCCCGGGCCAGGTCTCCACCGGCTCGAACGCGCGGGCGTCCGGCACGACAACGCGCTCGCGCAGCATGTCCTCCGGCAACGCGATCACCACCGGGCCGGAGCGTCCGTTGCAGGCGGTGTGAAAGGCGCGCGAGACGATCTCCGGAATGCGCGCGGGATCGTCGATCTCGGTCGCCCATTTCGCCATGGTGCCGAACACGGCGCGGTAGTCGAGCTCCTGGAACGCTTCGCGCTCGCGCATCGCGCGCCCGACCTGGCCGACGAACAGGATCATCGGCGAGGAATCCTGCTTTGCGATGTGCACGCCGGCCGAGGCATTGGTGGCGCCCGGTCCGCGCGTGACGAAGCAGATGCCGGGCCGGCCGGTCACCTTGCCGATCGCCTCGGCGGCCATCGCGGCGGCGTTCTCGTGCCGGCAGACGGTGATGTCGACGCCGCGCCCGTGGAAGGCGTCGAGCGCGGCAAGATAGCTTTCGCCCGGCACGCAGAATACGTGACGCACGCCGTTGAGCGCGAGCTGATCGACCAGGATTTCGCCGCCGCTGCGCGTGCCGTCATTCGAGCGCATGAAAACTAACTCCAAGCCGGTTGCTTTCTCGTGCCCCGGACGCGTTGCGACATGAGCGCAGCGAAGTGTTGCGACGCCGGGCCGGGGCCGTTCCAGATTCCGAATTTGTAACGGTCCCGGGTCTGCAACGCAGCGTTTCGCTTTCACTCACGCTGCGTTGCGCCCGGGACAGGTAGGCGTACATCACTTATGAATCTTCGGCATCGCGGGCTGCGGCGCAAAACCGACCGGCGTCATCAGCCGGTTCTCCTGCGCGATGAGGTTGCCGGCCTTGACGTTCTCCGCGAGATAGACCGCCCAGTCCGGGTCCTTGGCCATGCGGCCGCGCTTTTCCTCGCGGTCGGCGGCGCTCTCATAGACCCAGATATGCGTGAAGGTATTGAGCTCGCCGCTTTCGGCCACCGCATAGCAGAGCGGTTCGCCCATGTAACGAAGCTGCACCGGGTAGCCGTATTTCTTGTAGAGTTCGAGTTGCGCCGGGACACGGCCCGGCTTGCACTTGTAGGTGCGGACGTCCAGCAGCACGCGCTCCTCCCCTTCCGACGAAGCCCCCTTCGCGGGCGGCCGTGCGCGCACTCTTCCCGGCACGAGCCGGGCCGGTCAATAGGCTTTCACCCGATCCGCCGGCATGGTGGCATTGTTCTCGACGCGGCTCTCCGAGCGCTGCTCGGCGGGCTTGCGGTCGTGGGCAAGATTGCTGGCCGTGTTCACCAGCGCCAGATGCGAGAAGGCCTGCGGAAAATTGCCCACCAGACGCCCGCTCGAGGGCTCGTATTCCTCGCTCAACAGGCCGACATCGTTGCGCAGCGAGAGCAGGCGCTCGAACAGCCGGACGGCGTCGGCGCGGCGGCCGAGCATGAGATAGGCATCGGCCAGCCAGAAGCTGCAGGCGAGAAAGACCCCCTCCCCGCCCGGCAGACCGTCGGCGCCATTGGCGGTGTCGTAGCGCATCACGAAACCGCCGACGACGAGGTCGCGCTCGATCGCCGCGATCGTTGCGCGGATGCGCGGATCCTGCGGCGGCAGAAAGCCGATGGCGGGCAGCAGGAGCAGGCTCGCATCCAGATCGGTCGCGCCATAGCTGCGCACGAAACGGCCGCTCGCGACGTCGTAGCCGCGCGTGCAGACGTCATGATGGATGTGCTTGCGGATCTCGCACCAGCGCTCGACCGGTCCCGGCAAATGGTAGCGTTCGGCGCTCTTGACCGCGCGGTCGAAGGCGACCCAGGCCATGGCCTTCGAATAGGTGAAGTGCTGCCGGCCGCCGCGCACCTCCCAGATGCCCTCGTCCGGCTCTTGCCAGGTCCGTTCGAGATAATCGAGGAATTCGCGCTGCACGTCCCAGCCGGCCTCGACGGATTCCATCCCGGCGGCGCGCGCTTGATGCAGCGCATCCATGACCTCGCCGAAAATATCGAGCTGGCGCTGGTTGTGCGCGGCATTGCCGATGCGCACCGGCTGCGAATTCTCGTAGCCCGGCAGCCAGGGCACCTCCCATTCGGTGAGCCGCCGCTCGCCGCGCAGGCCGTACATGATCTGGACCTGTTGCGGGCTGCCGGCGGCCGCGCGCAACAGCCAGTCGCGCCACATACGGGCTTCCTCGTGATAGCCGGCATTCATCAGCGCGAGCAGCGTTAGCGTGGCATCGCGCAGCCAGCAGAAACGATAGTCCCAGTTGCGCACGCCGCCGATGCGTTCCGGCAGCGAGGTCGTCACAGCCGCCGCCAGGCCGCCTGTCGGCGCATAGGTCAAAGCCTTCAGCGTGATGAGCGAACGCACCACCGCATCGTTCCAAGGACAATCGATGCGATTTTGTCCGCCCCAATCGGTCCAGAATTTTTCCGTCGCCCGCAGGGAAGCGTCTACGTCAAGCGGCGGCGGCAGCGGCCTGTTCGATCGCGCATAGGACAGCACGAAGGGCACCGTCTCGCCCGCCGCCACGCTGAAATCGCCGACCGTGTTGAAATTCTCGCCGCGCAGCGGCGCGGGCGAGCGCAGCACGACCATGTCGGGCCCGGCGACGGCGCGGATCGTCGATGGATCGACGCGCGTCACCCAGGGCACCGTCGAGCCATAGCCGAAGCGCAGGATGAATTCGCAATGGAAGTCGAGCCGCCCGCGCTCGCCTTTGACGAGGCGGACGACACGCGAGGTCCCGGCGCCCGGCGGCATGAAGTCGATCAGCGTGGCAGCGCCCGCGGCGGTCTCGAAACGCGTTTCCAGAATCAGCGTGTTGGGGCGATAACGGCGCGTGATACGCACATTCTCGGTCCTGGGCGCGATGCGCCAGCGGCCATGATCGGACGTGCCGAGCAGCGCGGCGAAACAGGCGTCCGAATCGAAGCGCGGCCAGCACAGCCAATCGAGCGAGCCGTCGCGGCCGATCAGCGCCGCGGTGCCGAGATCCCCGATCATGGCGTAGTCTTCGATGCGGGAGGTCATCGATTCCCTCGTGTTCCTCTTGCTCACGACGTGAAATCGATCGCGACCTTGACGTCGTCCGGCCGGCTTTCGAATGCCTCCCGCCATTGCGCCAGCGGAACGCGACGCGTGATCAGGCGCGCCAGCCAGTCTTTGTCCGCCTTGGCAAGCGCATCGGCGGCGGCCCGGTAGTGGCGGCGATTGGCATTGACCGACCCGAACACGACGTTGTTCTGCAGCACGGTCGCGCGGCTGAATTCCCCCACGTCGAATTGAAGCGTGCGCGAGCCCGATGAAACGCCCGCGAGACAGACGATACCGTCGGGCGCCGCCCGGTCCATCACCTCGAGGACGACCGCATTCGCGCCCGTACACTCCAGCACGACATCCGGTTCGATCTCGCCGAGCGTGGTGTGAAAGGCGGCGCCGAGCGCGCGCGCGAGCGCCGGCTTCGGACCTGAATCGTTGCGGTCGAAAACATGCACGTCCATTCCGGCTTGCTTGACGATGAGGGCTGCCAGCAGGCCGACCGGACCGGCACCGGTGATCAGCGCAAGACGCGGCTTCCAGTCTGCGCCGCGCGCGCCGATGCGGAGCGTATGCTCCCAGGCCTTGGCGACGACACTGGCCGGCTCCAGCAGAACGCCCACATGGCCCAGAGCGGGTTCGAGCTTGACCAGGAAGTCCGGCTCGACTCGGAAGAGCTCCGAGCCGTAGCCGTTGCGCGCCTTGATGCCGCGCTCGGTGTAGCGGCCGTTGCGGCACATGTCCCATTCGCCGGCCGCGCACGCCGCGCACGGCACGGGATCGGGCCGGCGCACAATGCCGACCACCAGATCGCCGCGCGCAAAACCGCACCCGGCCGGCGCCTCCTCGACACGGCCGAGCGATTCATGGCCGAGGATCAGCCGGTCGCCGCCGGGCGGCGCCCAACCATATTTTCCGGCGACGATATCGCGGTCGGTGCCGCAAATGCCGAGCGCGAGCGTACCCACCAGCACCGCCCCGTCGCTGAGCGGCGGCGGCGGCACGGTTTCGAGATCGATCGAACCGGCCTGGCCCGGACAAACCGTGAGCGCGCGCATGCGGGATGGGCCTCCGAAGCCGCCGCCCCGTCGGGATAACGGTTCACAGGACGGCCGGTTCGACCCGCGCGCATTGCATTTCGGTAAGGATCAGGTCGCCGGCTCGACCGAGGCGACCTTGAAGGTGTGCATTTCGCCGTCGGCATCGCTGATCGAGACATATTCGCCGAGCCGGAAGGCATGGCTGCCGAAGCGATAGCCGCTTTCGTCGTCGACGGTCCCCTTCGGATTGTAATCGAACACCCAGCGGCCGTGATCGGTCCCGCCCGGCTTGTGCACCAGAAAGCCGATCTCGTCGTCCTCGCCCTGCCAGAAGCGGCGTACGCGGCAATTATCGCGATGCTGGCGCCACAGGTCGATATCGATGTGGCCCTTGCCGTCGAGCGGGGCAACGAATTCATAACCATGCCACATCGAGCCCTCCGGGAAGTCCTTCGAGCGGGCAAGCGTGAGCCTGATGCGTTTGAACGTATGCGGCAGAGCGGGCACGGCGTTAGTCTCCTTCATCGGCAGGCGCCAGTCGATTTGTGCCACATCATGGCCGCGGCGGGCAAACCGGTGCATTGATATGGATCAGGGGGACATGACGTGGAGACGCAAGTGGTAGTGTCTCAGGACCAGCAGCCGGTCTTCGACTTCCTCGGCCGTCCCGAGACGTATGGCGGGGCGTCCGTGAAGCGCGTCGATACCCATGCCGCGGCGGTATTTCTGGCCGGGAAGCGCGCGCTCAAGATCAAGCGCGTGGTGCGATTTCCGTTCCTGGATTTTTCCACGCTTCCCAAGCGCAAGGCCGCCTGCGAGGCCGAGCTGGCGGTCAATCGCCCCTACGCGCCCGCGATCTACCGCCGCGTGCTGCCGATCACGCGCGAGTCGGACGGGAGCCTCGCCCTCGACGGCCAAGGCGAGCCGGTGGAATGGGCGGTCGAGATGGACCGTTTCGACGAGAACGAAACGCTCGACCGTCTCGCCGAGTCCGGGCGTATCGACGCGGCGCTCGCCGACGCGCTCGGCCGTGCGGTGGCCGAGGCGCATGCGCGGGCGCCGGTGGCGAAAGGCTTCGGCTTCGCCGCACAATTGCGCGAGATTGTCGCGCAAAACGACGTCGAGCTTATGGCCGAGCCGGAGCTGTTCGCGCCTGAAGACGCCGCGGCGCTGACGCGCGACACCGTCGCCGCGCTCGACCGTCTCGCGCCGCTGCTCGCCGCGCGCGAGCGCGACGGCTGCGTGCGGCGCTGCCATGGCGACCTGCATCTCGGCAATATCGTGCTCATCGACGG
>JAKAHJ010000158.1 GCA_021815055.1 Pseudomonadota bacterium
ATGGATGTGACCCCACCCCCGGCGCGGAGCCTGTCATCGGGCCGCGCTTCGCGCGGACCCGTTGGCGCCGGACCCTCCCCTTTCAGGGGAGGGACCCGAACTCTACATAAAGAAATCTTTATATATGCGTTGCGGGGCCGGTCCCGGCCTGTTATAGCCACCGCCAGCCCATTTACCCTGAGCCCGTCTTTCACAAGGACCGCCATGACAGCCGCCAAGGAATACATCGTCAAGGACATCGGCCTCGCCGATTTCGGCCGCAAGGAAATCTCGCTGGCGGAAACCGAAATGCCCGGCCTGATGGCCACGCGCGAGGAATATGGCCCCAAGCAGCCGCTGAAAGGAGCCCGCATTGCCGGCTCGCTGCACATGACGATCCAGACCGCGGTGCTGATCGAGACGCTCACCGCGCTGGGCGCCGACGTGCGCTGGGTCTCCTGCAACATCTATTCGACCCAGGACCATGCGGCCGCCGCGGTCGCCGCCGCCGGCGTGCCGGTGTTCGCGGTCAAGGGCGAGACGCTGAAGGACTACTGGGACTACACCGCCAAGCTGTTCGATTGGCACGGCGGCGGCTATCCCAACATGATCCTCGACGACGGCGGCGACGCCACGTTGCTCGTCCATCTCGGCGTGCGCGCGGAAAACGGCGACACCGCTTTCCTCGACAAGCACACGTCCGAGGAAGAAGAAATTCTGTTCGCGCTGATCAATCGCCTGCTCAAGGAGAAGCCGAAGGGCTGGTTCAACGCGGTCGCCCAGTCGATCAAGGGCGTTTCGGAAGAAACCACCACCGGCGTGCACCGGCTGTATGAAATGCAGAAGGCCGGCACGCTCTTGTGGCCCGCGATCAACGTCAACGACTCGGTCACCAAATCGAAGTTCGACAATCTCTACGGCTGCCGCGAGTCGCTGGTCGACGGCATCCGCCGCGGCACCGACGTCATGCTGTCGGGCAAGGTCGCGATGGTCGCGGGCTTCGGCGACGTCGGCAAGGGCTCGGCCGCCTCGCTGCGGCAGGCCGGCTGCCGCGTAATGGTCTCCGAAATCGATCCGATCTGCGCGCTGCAGGCGGCGATGGAAGGCTATCAGGTCGTCACCATGGAAGACGCCGCGCCGATGGCGGACATTTTCGTCACCGCCACCGGCAACAAGGACATCATCACGATCGACCACATGCGTGCGATGAAGGACCGCGCCATCGTCTGCAACATCGGCCACTTCGACAACGAGATCCAGATCGCGACGCTCAAGAACCTGAAGTGGGACAACATCAAGCCGCAGGTGGACGAGATCACCTTCCCCGACGGCCACCGCATCATCCTGTTGTCGGAAGGCCGGCTGGTGAACCTCGGCAATGCCATGGGCCATCCGAGCTTCGTGATGTCGGCCTCGTTCACCAACCAGACGCTGGCGCAGATCGAGCTCTACGGCAACCAGGGCAAATACAAGAAGGAAGTCTATGTATTGCCCAAGACGCTCGACGAGAAAGTGGCGCGGCTGCACCTCGCCAAGATCGGCGTGAGGTTGACCGAGCTGCGCAAGGACCAGGCCGACTATATCGGCGTGCCGCAGCAAGGCCCGTTCAAGAGCGATCATTATCGGTATTGAGGCGATATTTCACTGGGCGAATTCATGCCCGGCCTTGCGGCCGGGCATTTTCGCCTCCGCGCGCCCGGGCACGAGATAGATCACATAGCGGAACTGTCCCCGGCTGAAGCCGAGGAAGGTCGCCGACAGCGTCACCTCTTTCCTCACCGGATCGATCAGCGCCGCCGCGAAGCGGGCGTTACACTCGACGTCGTCCGCGCGGCATAGTCCGACCACGCCGCGCTCGTTCCATTCGCGCGCGACGACGTCGGGCGGCCAGTTCCGCTTGAAGTCCGGCAGCGCATGCGGGTGGTCCGCGCTGTAGAACGAGGTCTGCCAGACCAGCGTCGGATCGCCGCCCACATACTGGAGCCGCCGGCCGGTGGCGCTGTGCCATTCCGCGGTGGCGGTACGCGCGAGCTGCGCCATCGGCGCGATGTATGTTTCGTTCGCCGTGAGGAAGTTGGTCACCATCAGGATCGGCGAGGCGATCAGCGCGGCAAGCGTGAGCGCGCCGAAAGCCGCGACCGCAAAGGCGGCGTCGCGCAGCCGCACGCTCAGCCCGGGGGCGGAAACGATCGCCAGCGGCACCAAAAACAGCGCCGGATACATCCACGGAATGTGGGCGGCGCGGTGCACCAGCGGCGGCAATAGGGGAACCGGTAGAAACAGCGGCACGAGCGCAATCCATGCAACCGCGATTCGCCGCGCCGGCCAGCCATGAAAAATCGCCGGGACCAGCGATGATAATTTCTGCGACGACATCATCCAGATCGTCACGAGGACCGGCGCCAGATAACCCAGCGCGGCCCCGCAATAGGAAAGCGAGAGACGAACCGCCGTCAACCCGCCGTTCTCCGGCAGCCGCTCGAACGGCTCGTCGACCGTGACGAAGCCGGCATGGATCTGCCAGATGAGATGCGGCGCCAGCACGATCAGCGCGGTGGCGCCGGCCACATAGGGCCGCCAGGAGCGCCAGTAGATCGCGCGGTTGGGATGCAGCAGGCTCGCGCCGAACAGCGCGAAATCGATCCAGATCGCGTAGTACTTGCCGAGCAGAGCGAGCGCGGCGGCGATACCGAACAACACGCTGTAGACGATCTCGCGCCGCTCGATCGAGGCGAAGAAACCGAGCGCCGCCAGCGCCCACAACGATGTCTGAAACGTGTTGTGGTTGAACGTGCCGGAATGAAAATTGAAAATCGGCACGAGACCCAGCAGCGCGACCGCCAGCACGCGCCGCTTGGCGTCGACCACGTAGCGGGCGGTGAGCCAAACCGCACCCAGCGCAACGGCGGCGTTGAGATAGGACAGCAGGTAGAACGACCAGCGCGTGACCGGCATCACTGAAAACCAGCCGGCCACCACCCAGTCGATCAGCGGCGGATGCTTGACATAGCCGATCGACAGCTCGCGCGAGAGCGCGAAGGCCTCCGCCATGTCGCCCTGCAACGTCTGGCCGATTTTCGCGATGGTCGAGGACAGCGCCCACACCAGCGCATAGCCGAACAACAAGACCGCGGCGGTGCGGTTCGCGGTCGCCGGCTTGCACAGACGGATCGCCGCGGCCATGGCAGCGGCGCGGACCGGTCGCGGCGTATAGGCGCGGATCCAACCGGCGATGCTACGCGGCCGGCGTACAGCCGGGACCCGGGTCAGGGCGGCAATCGTCATTCCTGCATCCTGTCGTTCGCCGATCAGGCTAGCACAGTCCGCCCCTACCGCAGCGCTAACCCCGGCGACCGCAACGGGCAAGCTATTTTGGAATTCGTCCGAAAGATGTCCAATCGGGTCGCGGCGGCGCCAGCACCCCGGCCCGACTTGCCGCGCGCCGGAGATGCGGCCCGGGCGCGCTTGTATGGGCGCACCGCGAATGTTATCTGCCCGCCATGACGGCCGTTCCCATCCAAAATATCCGCAATTTCTCCATCGTCGCCCATATCGACCATGGCAAGTCCACGCTTGCCGACCGGTTGATCCAGCTCACCGGGGGCCTCGACGCCCGCGAGATGGCGGGCAAGGAACAGGTGCTCGATTCGATGGACATCGAGCGCGAGCGCGGCATTACCATCAAGGCGCAGACGGTGCGCCTGAACTACCGCGCAAAGGACGGCAAGGACTACGTCCTCAACCTGATCGACACGCCCGGCCATGTCGACTTCGCCTATGAGGTCAACCGGTCGCTGGCCGCCTGCGAGGGCTCGCTGCTGGTGGTGGACGCCAGCCAGGGCGTCGAGGCGCAGACGCTGGCCAATGTCTATCAGGCGATCGACAACAACCACGAGATCGTCCCGGTCCTCAACAAGATCGACCTGCCGGCGGCCGAACCGGAGAAGGTCAAGACACAGATCGAGGACGTGATCGGGCTCGATGCCAGTAACGCCATCGGCATCTCGGCCAAGACCGGCTTGAACATCGACCAGGTGCTGGAGGCGATCGTCACCCGCCTTCCTCCGCCCAAGGGCGACCGCGAGGCGCCGCTGAAGGCGCTCTTGGTCGATAGCTGGTACGACGTCTATCTCGGCGTCGTGGTGCTGGTGCGCATCGTCGACGGCGTGCTGAAGAAGGGCCAGCGCATCCGCATGATGGGCACCAACGCGGCCTATGAAGTGGACCGCACTGGCGTGTTCACGCCCAAGCTCGCGATGGTCGACGAGCTCGGCCCCGGCGAGATCGGCATGCTCACCGCCTCGATCAAGGAAGTGGCCGACACGCGCGTGGGCGACACCATCACCGACGACCGCAAGCCGGTGGACAAGGCGCTGCCCGGCTTCCGCCCCGCCATTCCGGTCGTGTTCTGCGGCCTGTTCCCGGTCGACGCCGCGCAGTTCGAGGATTTGCGCGCCGCGATGGGCAAGCTGCGCCTGAACGACGCCAGCTTCACTTACGAGATGGAGACGAGCGCGGCGCTCGGCTTCGGCTTCCGCTGCGGCTTCCTCGGCCTCTTACATCTCGAGATCATCCAGGAGCGGCTGTCGCGCGAATTCAATCTCGACCTGATCGCAACCGCGCCTTCGGTGATCTACAAGATCAAGAAGACCGGCGGCGAGGAGCTGGAGATCCACAATCCGGTCGACATGCCGGACCCGAACCACATCGAGGAAATGCAGGAGCCGTGGATCGAGGCCACGATCCTCACGCCCGACGAATATCTCGGCGCGGTGCTCAAGCTCTGCCAGGACCGCCGCGGCGCGCAGAAGGAGCTCACTTACGTCGGCAACCGCGCCATGGTGAAATACGACCTGCCGCTCAACGAGGTGGTGTTCGATTTCTACGACCGGCTGAAGTCGGTGTCGCGCGGCTATGCTTCCTTCGACTATCACCTGACCGATTACAAGCCGGCCGATCTGGTCAAATTGCAGATGCTGGTGAACGGCGAGCCGGTCGACGCGCTCGCCATGCTGGTGCATCGCACGCGCGCCGAGACGCGCGGCCGCGCCATGGCGGAGAAGCTGAAAGAGCTGATCCCGCCGCACATGTTCCAGGTGCCGATCCAGGCCGCCATCGGCGGCAAGGTGATCGCGCGCGAAACCGTGCGCGCCTTCCGCAAGGATGTGACCGCAAAGTGCTACGGCGGCGACG
Organism: Pseudomonadota bacterium; assembly: GCA_021815055.1. Taxonomy (GTDB): domain Bacteria; phylum Pseudomonadota; class Alphaproteobacteria; order Rhizobiales; family Xanthobacteraceae; genus Pseudolabrys. The sequence goes on from JAKAHJ010000158.1 coordinate 5,173, forward strand.
CCACGCGCAAACGCAAGCTTCTGGAGAAGCAGAAGGAAGGCAAGAAGAAGATGCGCCAATACGGGAAGGTGGATATCCCGCAGGAGGCATTCATCGCGGCGTTGAAGGTGGATGTGTGAGCCCCTTGACAGGGTTGAATACATTTAGAAAATCTATTTTGGCGAGAAATTCGAAAAAATACTGCCTATTTTTCGTTGGAGGACCATCGTGGCTTCATTTGCTCGACTAGGGCCTGTCTTCAGTTGAGCAGGATGATAGCGCAGGCGAGTTGGACACCGGCGAGGAAATTTCTGGCGAGTTTGTCGTAGCGCGTGGCGACGGCGCGGAAGTGCTTGAGTTTGTTGAAGAAGC
>JAKAHJ010000159.1 GCA_021815055.1 Pseudomonadota bacterium
ATCCGCGATACCCATCGTGGCCAGCGGTCATGTGACCGCATCAAAGGCCGAATACATGACCGCTCCAGACTTCATGCCGACGCTGAAAAAAAACTCCTTGCCTAACGGGGGCCGTCCATACATGACGGACCTGATTCCATCGCATCGGAACGCCCGCTATTCGCCCGGCACCTTCACGATCTTGACCTCGATCGCGGAATAATAGGCCGCGACGTCGGCGACGTCGTCGTCCGATAGCGTCGGCACGACCAGCGACATCATGTCGTTCTTGCGGGTCTTGTCGCGGAACGCCTTCATCTGCGTCAGGATGTATTGTTCGGTCTGCCCGGAAAGATGGGGCGCCTCCGGCAGTTTCGCCTGCCCGTCGAGTCCGTGACACATCTGGCATTTGACCGCCGCGATCTTGCGGCCCTTCGCGACGTCGCCGGCCTGCGCCGGCGCAAGCAGGGCCGCTATCGTGACCGTCGTCATGGCGCCGGTCGCGCCGGCGCGCAGAAGCAACGAGCGTTTCAAGGAACGTTTCATGGCCGCTCCATCGAACGGGAGAAATGGAAAACGGCCCCGGCTCGTCGCCGGGGCCGCCGTCGCGCTTCGGAGCTACTTTCCGTCATACCAGATGCGATAGATGGCGCCGACCAGGTCGTCGGAGACGAGCAGCGACCCGTCATAAAGCTGCACCACGTCCACCGGGCGGCCGTTATAGATGCCGTTGTCGTTCCAGCCTTCCGCGAACGGGATCGAGGGGCCGGCGACATGGCCGTCCGGTTTCAGGAAGGTGACCATCACACGCGCGCCGACCGGCACGGTGCGATTCCACGAACCGTGCTGGGTGGAGAAGATCGCGCCTTGATATTTCGCGGGGAACTGATTGCCCGTGTAGAAAGCGAGACCGAGATCGGCGGCATGCGGGACCTGCTCGACTTCCGGGAACACGATGTCCTTCGGCGGCGCGTCCTTGGCATATTCGTCGGTGCGGGTGTGGCCGCCGCCGTACCACGGGAAGCCGAAGTTCTCGCCGGCCTTCGCGATGCGGTTCATCTCTCCGGGCGGCTTGTCGTCGCCCATGCCGTCGACCTGGTTGTCATTCGACCACAGCGTCTTGTCCTTCGGGTTGAAATCCATGCCGACCGGATTGCGCATGCCGGAGGCGTAGACTTCGCGGTTCTTGCCGTCGCGGTCCATGCGGATGATGCCGCCGATGCCCCATTTGCTGTAGAGCGCCATCTTGTCCTTCGGCGGTACATTGTAGGGCTGCCCGACCTGGATATAGAGCTTATTGTCGGGCCCGATGCGGCAGACCCGCGCGGTGTGGTTGTAGCTCTCCTCGCCCTTCGGAATGAGCTGGCCTTCCGCGACCACCGGCACGGCGACGACATCGGGACTCTCGTAGAAGAATTCGGCGGCCGGATACATCAGCACCCGGTTCTGCTCGGCGATGAACAAGAAGCCGTCCTTGGAGAAGCACGGGCCGTTCGGAATCTTCTTTTTCAGCGAGGGCGCGAATTCCTTGACCTCGTCGGCTGCCATGTCGCGGTCGCGGTCCGTGACCACATAGACCTTGTCCTTGCGGGTGCCGACGAAGGTGGCGACTCCCTGCGGCCCGACCGCCATATGGCGGGCGTCGGGAACGAGCGCGTAGAGTTCGATGTGGAAGCCGGCCGGCAGCTTGATCTTGGTCAGGTTCTTCTTGACCTGGTCGGCCTTGCGTCCGGTTTGCGGAATGGTCGGCCAGTCGCCTTGCCAGCCGCTGACGTGCATCTCGCCCAGCGTCGTGAGCGTGTCGTCCGCGGTTGCGAGCGCGGTGCTTCCCAGAAGCGCAGCGAGCGCCGCTGCCACGATGGGCAATCGTCTCCTCATATTCGCCTCCCTTTATTGGAATTCGGAATCCACGATCCTCGGCCACGCGTTTTCGCGTTGGTCGTGGATTCGTACCACCTTGGATTGCCATGAGGAAGTCTGTTACTGCAACCGAGCTATTCGAGAGTGGGCGGTAGGTGCCGGCGTATCGCACGGGCAGATCGCCGCTGCGCCGCTTGCGCGGCCGCGAGCCCCGCGCCATGAATGCCCGGCACCAACAAACGGCGAGGCGATCCCGTGGCGACGTTCAAGGCAATCGTGATCGAAAAGGCGGAGAGCGGGACCAAGGCCGCGCTCGCCGACTTCGACGAGACCAATCTGATGGAGGGCGACGTCACCGTCCGCGTCGACTATTCCACGCTCAACTACAAGGACGGGCTCGCCGTCACCGGCAAGGCGCCGGTGGTGCGCCGCTTCCCGATGATCGCGGGGATCGATTTCGCCGGCACGGTGGAGGCGTCCAGCCATCCCGCCTGGAAGCCGGGCGACAAAGTGATCCTCAACGGCTGGGGCTGCGGCGAGACCCATCTCGGCGCCTATGCCGAGAAGGCGCGGGTCAAGGGCGACTGGCTGGTGCCGCTGCCGCAAACCATGAGCGCGCACGACGCCATGGCGATCGGCACCGCCGGCTACACCGCCATGCTGGCGCTCATGGCGCTCGAGCGCCACGGGCTGACCCCCGCGCAGGGGCCGGTCACAGTGACGGGCGCCGCCGGCGGCGTCGGCTCGGTCGCCATCGCGATCCTCGCCCAGCTCGGCTTCACCGTGCACGCGGTCACCGGGCGCCCGCAGGAAGCCGATTACCTCAAGGGCCTGGGGGCCGCCGAGATCGTCGAGCGCAAGGAGCTCTCCGGCCCGGTCAAGGCGCTCGCGAAGGAGCGCTGGGCCGGCGGGATCGACGCGGTCGGCTCGACGATGCTCGCCAACCTTTTGTCGATGACCCGCTATGGCGGGGCGGTAGCCGCCTGCGGGCTAGCCGGCGGCATGGATCTGCCCGGCTCGGTCGCGCCCTTTATTTTGCGCGGTGTGTGTCTTTACGGCATCGACTCCGTGATGTGCCCGATTGAACGGCGCAGAGAAGCGTGGATAAGGCTGGAAAAGGACCTCGATCGCCGCAAACTCGCCGCGATGACCCGGGAAATCGGGCTTGGCGAGGTTGCGGAAGCGGCCGCCGCCATCCTCAAGGGAGAGGTGCGCGGCCGGATCGTGGTCAAGATCGGGTAAACGCGTTCAGAATTTGGCGACGAACATCGCGCATAATCTGCTAAACTACACGAACGGGCCGTAGGTCCGGATTTATCGATTGGCGTCAGTCGGAGTTACGGTGATGTTGCGTGGGGTGGCGGTCCTCGTCGGCCTTTTGGCCGCAGCGCCGGCAATTGCCGGCGAAATGAGCGCCGAGGAAGCGCGCCGCTTCGTCATCGGCAAGCTTTTCAACTACACCTGTTTCGAAGGCACGCGCGGACAGGGCCGCGTTCTGTCCGACGGCTCGGTGGTCGGCTCCGTCCAGTTTCAGGGCGCGGGTCCGGTGCGCTTTGCGCATCTTCCGCCCAATACGCTGCAGGTGAAAAGCGGGTCGGTTTGCGCCTCGCTACGCGGGCTGCCGCTGCAGCCCTGCTTCAATCTCGAGCGCATCGACAATAATCGTTTCCGCGGCTCGATCTCCGGGCTCGGCTTCGCCTATTGCGAATTCACCCGCCACGGCGGCCGGGCGACGGTGGCGCGTACCATGCACCGCTCGCAGAACACCCATGAGCCGCTCGGCCTGCGCCCGTCGCTGACCGCCGACAACAACTGAGCGCGCGCTTCCAGAGCGAGTTCCGTCATTGCGAGGAGCCCTGAAAGGGCGACGAAGCAATCAAGCCTTGCGACCAACTTCTGGATTGCTTCGCTTCGCTCGCAATGACGAACTGAAAACTACTTCGCCTTAGAACGTGAGCGTTACCTCGGTCTTGCTGCCGAGCGCCGGACTATTGGCGTTGAGGCAGGAGACGTGGATCGGAATTTTGATCGCGCTCGCCCGGTAGCCCTTCTTGGGTTTAATCGAGAGACGGAACTTCTTGGATTTGCCGGCGGCCAGATCGAAGGCGCGGTTGAGCTCGCCGGCCGGCGCCGCCGGCACGATTTGCTCGACGTTCCACACCGCCGCCAGCGGCACATCCGGAACCAGCGTGCAGCCGGCCGCGGCCTGGCTGCCGATGTTTCTGACTGCCACGTTGAAAATCGCCGTTGCGCCGGCGCTCACGCTTTGGACAGATGGAAGGACCGATGCGGTCAAGGTCGTGGCGGCCGGCGCTTTGCCCACGATGAAAGCGTGCTCCATCTCTCTGCCTTCCAGCTTGGCGCGAATTTTCCATGTCCCGTTCGCGCCGCTCGCGGGCAGCGCGATCGATGCCCACCAGTACGAGAAACTATAGACTCTGGAGATCGCGCCGGTCGTCCAGGAGGCGAAGATCTGTCCGTTCGGGCGCACGAAGCTGATGACGACGGGCGTGTCGGGCCGCTGATCGCGCAGATAGACCGCGCCCCAGACCTTGGCGCCGGGCTTGAATTGATCGGCGTAGCGCGGATCGGGATTGTCGCACGAACTGGAAACGCCGGGCGGCGGCGCGCTGTGGGTCGCGATCTTCAGGATATCGGTGTCGATATTTTCGGGCTGATGTTTCCATTTCGTCGTCTTGGTGCTGCATCTGCCGGCGAAGGGGTCGACCGTTTGCCCGCCGCTGGTGCGCAGCTCGAAATGCAGATGCGGTCCCGTCGAGTTTCCCGAACTGGCGACCAAACCGAGCACGTCGCCGGCGGCGACTTTTTGCCCGATCGCGGCTTTGGTCACCGATCCCTTCTTCATGTGCCAGTACAGCGCGTCGAGGCCGTCGTTTTGACGCACGATGACGAAATTCGCCGCCGCTCCGGTCGTGTGGCATTGCCGGTCGAACTGGCCGTCGCCCTTGTTGACGATCGTGCCGGGGGCCGCCGCCGCGATCTCGACCTCGGCGCCATCCATCATGCGCCAGCCATAAGGGTAAAGCGCCATGTCGATGCCGCGATGGCCGTCATAGGTGCGCGTGCCGCAGGTGAAATCCTCGAGCGCCGTTCCGGCGCCGTGGTCGACGAAATTGCTGATGCCGTTGCCACGGAAGGATTTCGAGTCCGGGCGCAGCCGCAGCGGAAACAGCAGGTTTCCGGTGCTCGAGACCAGCGGCGTTACCGCCTGGCGCAGCTTGAGCGCCTGTGCGCGCTTCATGCCCTCGCTGAAGGCGGCATCGATCTCGGCTTCGTTATGATCGGTGGGGATGACCGTAATCTCGCCGCCGCCGGTATCGTGCAATTGCGCAAGCGCAGGCGTCGCGAACAGCATGCCCGCGAGCGTCACGCCGATCGTTCTGATCATGAACCGCCCCCCGTTCCGCAGGTCAGCCTGGTCGAGTCGCGCGATAATCCCGATGCTACCGTCGAGCGGACGCGCTGGCTATCGCGCGGGCGGGGTGGTTCGCGCCCTTCAGTGCAAGTCGAGCCGGAACGGCTCGCCCTCGGCCGCCGGCGCGCCGGGGCCGATCGCCTCGACGGCGCCGATCATGCGGCCTCCGCGTTTGAGCAAACGGTCGGCGATGCCGACGATGCGCGCATTGGGCTGCGCAGTGCGCGAGGCCC
>JAKAHJ010000017.1 GCA_021815055.1 Pseudomonadota bacterium
AATGCGTCTCTTGCGGCGCCTGCGTGCAGGCCTGCCCGACCGCGACGCTCAATGAAAAATCGGTCATCGCCGCTGGTACGCCCGAGCATTCGGTGGTGACGACCTGCGCCTATTGCGGCGTCGGCTGCGCCTTCAAGGCCGAGATGCGCGGCGACGAGCTGGTGCGCATGGTGCCCTACAAGGACGGCGAGGCCAATCGCGGACATTCCTGCGTTAAGGGCCGCTTCGCCTGGGGCTACGCCAACCACAAGGAACGTATCCTCACGCCAATGATCCGCGCCTCGGTCAACGAGCCCTGGAAGGAAGTAAGCTGGGACGAGGCGATCTCCTACGCCGCCTCCGAGTTCAAGCGCATCCAAACCAAATACGGCAAGGACGCGGTCGGCGGCATTACCTCCTCGCGCTGCACCAATGAAGAGACGTTCCTGGTGCAGAAGTTGATCCGCGCCGGCTTCGGCAACAACAATGTCGATACCTGCGCGCGCGTCTGCCATTCGCCCACCGGCTACGGGCTCGGTCAGGCCTTCGGCACCTCGGCTGGCACGCAGAACTTCGACTCCGTCGAAGAGAGCGACGTCATCGTCGTCATCGGCGCCAATCCGGCCGCCGCGCATCCGGTGTTCGCTTCGCGCATGAAGAAGCGGCTGCGCCAGGGCGCCAAGCTGATCGTGATCGATCCGCGCCGCACCGAGATGGTGCAGTCGGCACACATCATGGCCGACCATCACCTCGCGCTGCTGCCTGGCACCAATGTGGCCATCCTCACCGCGCTGGCGCATGTCATTGTCACCGAAGGTCTCTTTAACGAGGCATTCGTTCGCGAACGCTGCGATTGGGACGAGTTCCGCCACTGGGCAGAGTTCGTCGCGCTGCCGCAGAACTCGCCGGAGACGGTCGCCGAGATCTCCGGCGTGCCGGCGGCGACGATCCGCGGCGCCGCGCGTCTCTACGCCACTGGCGGCAACGGCTCGATCTATTACGGCCTCGGCGTCACCGAACACAGCCAAGGCTCGACCACGGTGATGGCAATCGCCAATCTCGCGATGGCGACCGGCAATATCGGCCGTCCGGGTGTGGGCGTAAATCCGCTGCGCGGACAGAACAACGTGCAGGGCTCCTGCGACATGGGCTCGTTCCCGCACGAACTCGCCGGCTATCGCCACATCTCGCTCGACGAGCCGCGCCATCTGTTCGAGAAGGACTGGGGCGTGACACTCGATAAGGAGCCGGGCCTGCGCATCCCGAACATGCTCGATGCCGCGGTGGAAGGCAGCTTCAAGGGCATCTACATTCAGGGCGAGGACATTCTGCAGTCCGATCCCGACACCAAACATGTGGCCGCCGGCCTTGCCGCGATGGAATGCGTGGTGGTGCAGGACCTCTTCCTGAACGAGACCGCCAACTACGCCCACGTCTTCCTGCCGGGTTCGACCTTCCTGGAGAAGGACGGCACATTCACCAATGCCGAGCGGCGCATCCAGCGCGTGCGCAAGGTGATGGCGCCGAAGAACGGCCATGCCGACTGGGAGATCACCGCGATGCTCTCCAACGCGCTCGGCTACACGATGGACTACACCCACCCATCGCAGGTCATGGACGAGATCGCGCGGCTTACCCCCGGCTTCGCCAACGTGTCGTATGAGATGCTGGAGAAGCGGGGCTCGATGCAGTGGCCGTGCAACGACAAGGCGCCGGAAGGTTCGCCGATCATGCACGTCAACGGTTTCGTGCGCGGCAAGGGCAAGTTCATCGTCACCGAATATATCGCGACCGACGAAAAGACCGGCCCGCGCTTCCCGCTCTTGCTCACCACCGGCCGCATCCTGTCGCAATACAATGTCGGCGCGCAGACCCGGCGCACCGCCAATGTGGTGTGGCACGACGAGGACCGGCTGGAGATCCATCCGCACGATGCCGAGCAGCGCGGCGTAAGCGACGGCGATTGGGTCAGGCTCGCCAGCCGCTCCGGCGAGACCACGCTGCGCGCGCTGATCACCGACCGCGTGGCGCCGGGCGTCGTCTATACGACCTTCCACCATCCCGACACGCAGGCCAATGTCATCACCACAGACTATTCCGACTGGGCGACAAATTGTCCGGAATACAAGGTGACCGCGGTGCAGGTCGCGCCGTCGAACGGGCCGTCGCAATGGCAGCAGGACTATGACGAGTTCGCGTGCAAGAGCCGCCGCATCGCGCATGTGGAAGCCGCGGAGTGACGGCGTGGACCCGGTGCGCACGGTCGACAACCAGGTGGCGCGGGCGGGGCGCCTGAAGCAGGGCGGCCGCGCCATTCCGGAAGAGACGGCGGTCGCCTTCACCTATAACGGCACCTCTTATGCCGTGATGATGGCGACGCCGTGCGACCTCGAGGATTTCGCCGTGGGCTTCAGCGTCACCGAGGGCATCGTCGCGGCGCCGAGCGATATCGAAGCGCTCGAAGTCATCGAGCAGGACATCGGCATCGAATTGCGCATGCGCCTCAGCGAGCCGCTTGCCAGCGCGTTTCACGAGCGAAGGCGCTATCTGGCCGGTCCCACCGGTTGCGGGCTGTGCGGGATCGAATCGCTCGAAGAGGCGATGCGCACGCCGGCTCACATCGCCGATCACGTCGCCTTCTCACCGCAGGACGTCATGCGCGCGTTGCAGTCGCTCGAAGGCTTGCAGACGATCAACGCGCAGACGCGGGCCGTGCACGGCGCCACCTTCTACTCACCGGCGCTTGGCCTCGTCGCCATGCGTGAGGATGTCGGCCGTCACAACGCGCTCGACAAGCTGGTCGGCGCGCTGGTGCGCCGCAAGGCGCGCGGCGCCGACGGCTTCGCGCTCGTCACCAGCCGCCTCTCGGTCGAGATGATCCAGAAGGCGGCGGCGATCGGCATTCCGGTGCTGGCCGCGGTCTCCGCGCCGACCGCGCTTGCCGTGCGCACCGCCGGGGCCGCCGGCATGACGCTGATCGCGGTGGCGCGCCACGACGGCTTCGAAATCTTCACTCATCCCCATCGCATCAAGGAAGAGCGCGCGCTTCATGTCGTCGCCGGATAAGCTCGTCTACATGGCCAACCAGATCGGCAAGTTCTTCATCTCGCAGAACGAGAAAGACGCGATCGAAGGCATCGCCACGCATATCAAGAAGTTCTGGGAGCCGCGCATGCGCAAGGCGATCTTCGCGCATCTCGACGCCGACGGCGCCGGGCTCGACCCCATCGTGCGCAAGGCGCTCAAGACTTTGCGGCAGCCGGCGCCGACGCCCTGATCACGCCTCGACGACGACCTCGGGCTCGCCCTCGCTCACCGTGCCGATGATGCGCGCGGCCGGGTAGCCGGCCGCAACGATCGTTTCGAGTAACATTTCGGCGCGTTCCGGCGCGCATGAGACGAGCAGGCCGCCCGAGGTCTGCGGGTCGCAATAGAGCTGGCGCTGCCATTCCGCTGTGCCCTCGGGCAGCACGACGCTGGTGTCGTAGCTTTTCCAGTTGCGGCCCGAGGCGCCGGTGATGAAGCCTTGCTGCGCCAGTGCCGCGGCATCCTTCAGGAACGGCAGCGCGGAAGCTTCGATCGACACGATCTTGTGCGAGCCGCGCGCCATTTCCAGCGCGTGGCCGAGCAGGCCGAAGCCGGTGATGTCGGTCATGGCGTGCACGGCGCTGTTTTTCGCAAGCTTGGCGCCGACGCGGTTGAGCAGCGTCGTGGTCGCCATGAACTCGTCATAGGCCTCGCGCGACAGCGCGCCTTTCTTGAAGGCGGCGGAGTAGATGCCGACGCCGAGCGCCTTCGTGAGGATGAGCTTGTCGCCGGCCTTGGCGTCGGCGTTGCGGCGGATGTCGGCCGTGGCGGCGGTGCCGATCACCGCGAGGCCGTAGATCGGTTCGGGCGAGTCGATCGAATGGCCGCCGGCGACCGGAATGCCGGCGGCCTCGCAGACCGATGCGCCGCCTTCGAGAATCCGGCGCACCATGTCGGGCGGGATCTTGTCGACGGGCATGCCGAGAATGGCGAGCGCCATGATCGGCGTGCCGCCCATGGCGTAGACATCCGAGATCGCATTGGTGGCCGCGATGCGGCCGAAATCGTGCGGATCGTCGACCATGGGCATGAAGAAATCGGTGGTCGCGATGATGCAGGTGCCATTGTCGAACTCCCAAACGGCGGCATCGTCGCCCGTTTCGACACCGACCAGCAATCGCTTGTAAGGCGACTCGGTCGGATTGCTGGAAAGCAACTGCTGCAGTACCGATGGCGCCAGCTTGCAACCGCAGCCACCGCCGTGGGACAGGTGGCTGAGCCGGATCGGCGTCATGACGTTCATCGTCGTGCTCTCCTGTGCGCGCGTGTCGCGCGTTTCAGCGTTGTCGCTCGGTGGTGATAAAGAAAATCCCGCCGTCGCGCATCGGGACGGCGGGCACGCGAATTCTCTGCCGCAGGAGCTGCGGCGCGGTCGGGGCGGCGGCAGCCAGCGCTGCTGCCCCAACGAGCGTGGCGATTTGGCGAAAGAAGAATGCTGTGCCCCGAACCTCGGGAGCCACGCGATAGAACACATAATAATATTGCGACGCTACGTCCCGTTCGTCAACAGTCGAAGGCCGCGACGACAAAAAGAGCATAACAGTGCAAGGCAACGCGGCGGTCCTAGAAAGCCATAGCTTTAGGCTATCGACCGGCTTCGTTCGCATTTGCGAAAAGGCGATGGAAATCAATCTCGAATCCGGTTCCCGCTCGCCTGCAATTATATGCGAAAATTCCAAAGCTAGTTTGACTTCGTTCCAGTTCAAAAATACTTTCCTCCCATGCGCGAAGTCGCGCGTCGCGGGTGCGGTTGGAGGACTAGCCCGTGAAAGACGTCCCCCGGCGGGGGCTAATGCTCTCAAGGAGGGGAATCGATGAATATGGAGCTCTCGCGGCGCCAATTCATGAAAGGTGCAAGCGCGGGTATTGCCGGTACAACACTCGGTGCGCTCGGCTTCGGAGATATTGAAGCCGCTTACGCTTCTTCCATTCGTCCCTGGAAGCTCGCGAACCTGACCGAGACCCGCAACACCTGCACATATTGTTCGGTCGCCTGCGGCATCATCATGTATTCGAAGGGCGATCTGAAGAAGGGCGAAAAGGCCGACATCGTCCATATCGAGGGCGACCCCGATCACCCGACCAACCGCGGCACGCTGTGCCCGAAGGGTGCGGCGTTGCTCGACATCGTCCATGCGAAGACGCGCACGCTTTATCCGCAGATCCGCAAGCCGGGTTCGGACAAGTTCGAGCGCGTGTCCTGGGATGTCGCGCTCGACCGCGTGGCCCGGCTGATGAAGGACGATCGCGACAAGAACTTCATCGCCAAGAACGGCGACGGCGTCACGGTCAACCGCTGGCTGACGACGGGCTTCCTGGCGGCTTCCGCGACGACCAACGAGACGGCCTGGGCGACCTACAAGGTCGTCCGCAGCACGGGAATTCTGGCGTTCGACAACCAAGCGCGCGTTTGACACGGACCGACGGTGGCCAGTCTGGCCCCAACATTCGGTCGCGGTGCGATGACGAACTCTTGGACGGACATCAAGAATACCGATCTCGTCGTCATCATGGGTGGTAACGCCGCCGAGGCGCACCCGTGCGGCTTCAAATGGGTCACGGAGGCGAAAGCCAACCGCGGCGCCAAGCTGATCGTCGTCGATCCGCGTTTCACGCGCTCGGCTGCGGTCGCCGACTACTATGCGCCGATCCGGCAGGGCACCGATATCGCGTTCCTGCTCGGCGTGATGAACTACTGCATCGCCAACAACAAGGTGCAGTGGGAATATGTGAAGGCGTTCACCAACGCCCCCTACATCATCAAGGAAGGCTTCGGCTACCAGGACGGCCTGTTCACCGGTTACGACGAAGCCAAGCGCGACTACAACAAGTCGACCTGGGACTACGAGCTGGGCGCCGATGGTTACGTCAAATCCGACATCGACCATCCGCGCAGCGTGTGGAACCTGATGAAGAAACACGTCTCGGTCTACACGCCCGAGATGGTGGAGCGCATTTGCGGCACCCCAAAGGACAAGTTCCTGAAGGTCGCCGAGATGATCTCGGAGTGCTCGTCGCCTACCAAGACGATGACCTCCATGTACGCGCTCGGCTGGACCCAGCACTCCAAGGGTTCGCAGAACATCCGATGCATGGCGATGCTCCAGCTCATCCTGGGCAATATCGGCGTGCGCGGCGGCGGCATGAACGCCTTGCGCGGTCACTCCAACATCCAGGGGCTGACCGACCTCGGGCTCATGTCGAACCTGCTCCCGGGCTATCTGACGATCCCGAACGAGAAGGAGGCGACCCTCGACGTCTATATGTCGACGCGCGGCTTCAAGCCGTTGCGGCCGAACCAGATGAGCTATTGGCAGAACTACAAGAAGTTCTTCGTGAGCTTCCAGAAGGCGATGTGGGGTTCGGCGGCGACGCCGGAGAACAACTTCGCCTACGACTATCTGCCGAAGCTGGACGTGCCGTCTTACGACGTGCTGCGCGTCTTCGAGCTGATGCACCAAGGCAAGGTGAATGGGTATTTCTGCCAGGGCTTCAATCCCCTGCTGTCTGCTCCGAACCGCAAGAAGCTGACGGCGGCGCTCTCGAAGCTTAAATACCTCGTCGTCATGGATCCGTTGCAGACCGAGACGGCGCGGTTCTGGCAGAACCACGGTGAGTACAACGAGGTCAATTCGGGGTCGATCCAGACCGAGGTCATCGAGCTGCCGACCACGTGCTTTGCCGAGGACGAGGGTTCGCTGACCAACTCCGGCCGCTGGCTGCAATGGCACTGGGCCGGCGGCACCCCGCCCGGCGAGGCCAAGCACGACTCCTGGATCATGTCGCAGATTCATCTGCGCCTGAAAGCGCTGTATCAGAAGGAGGGCGGCGCCTTCTCCGATCCGATCCTCAAGCTGGATTGGCGCTACAAGGATCCGGGATCTCCGACGTCCGAAGAACTCGCCAAGGAAGTCAACGGCTACGCCACGGAAGACATCACCGACCCCAACGACGCGACCAAGGTCGTGCTCGCCAAGGGCAAGCAGGTGGTGAGCTTCGCGGTGCTGCGCGATGACGGCAAGACCGCCTGCGGCTGCTGGATCTATTCCGGCTCCTTCAACGAGGCCGGCAACAACATGGCCCGCCGCAGCACCAACGATCCGGACTCGACCGGCGCCTATCCGACCTGGGCGTGGTCGTGGCCGGTCAACCGCCGCATCCTCTACAACCGCGCCTCGGCCGACATCAACGGCAAGCCGTGGGACGACAGCCGCAAGCTGTTGTGGTGGGATGGCAGCAAATGGACGGGTTACGACGTGCCCGATATTCTCCCGACCGCGAAGCCGGATGTCGTCGGGCCGTTCATCATGAACCCGGAAGGCACGGCCCGCCTGTTCACGCGCGGGCTCATGCGCGACGGTCCGTTCCCGGCGCACTACGAGCCGTTCGAGGCGCCGGTGGTCAACGTGCTGGCGCCCAAGATCCGCGGCAACCCGGTTGCCCGCGTGTTCAAGGGCGACATGGAGCAGTTCGGCGACGCCAAGGAATTCCCCTATGCGGCGACCTCCTACCGGCTCACCGAGCACTTCCACTTCTGGACCAAGCACGCGCACAACCCCGCGGTGATGCAGCCGGAATTCTTCGTCGAGATCGGCGAAGAACTGGCCAAGCAGAAGGGCATCACGGGCGGCGGCTGGGTGCGTGTGTGGTCGAAGCGCGGCTCGGTCAAAGCCAAGGCCGTGGTGACCAAGCGCATCAAGCCGCTCCAGTGCGACGGCAAGACGGTGCACATCGTCGGCATACCCCTGCATTGGGGCTTCATGGGTGAGACGAAGAAAGGCTTCGGGCCCAATTCGCTCACGCCTTATGTCGGAGACGCCAATATCGAGACGCCGGAATACAAGGCGTTTCTGGTCGACATCGAGTCGATCACCGGACCGACGGCGTAAGGGGAGGGAACAATGGCGAATTTCGAATTCGTTCTTCCTCCTGCGCCGACCACCAACATCAAGGTGGCGTTCGGCGAGGGCGACCTCGTGGCGCGATCCGCTTCCAGCGTGCCGCCGCCGGCCAAGCAGCTCACGCCGGTGGCGAAGCTCATCGACGTGTCGAAGTGCATCGGGTGCAAGGCCTGCGAGGTCGCGTGCCTCGAATGGAACAACCTGCGTCATCCGATCGGGATCAATACCGGCTCCTACAACATTCCGCCGGACCTCGATCCGAACATCTTTACGGTGATGCGCTTCACCGAATGGGTCAATCCGGAAACCAAAAATCTGGAATGGCTCATCCGCAAGGATGGCTGCATGCATTGCGTCGATCCGGGCTGCCTGAAGGCCTGCCCGGCGCCCGGCGCTATCGTGCAGTACTCCAACGGCATCGTGGACTTCGACCACGAGAAGTGCATCGGCTGCGGCTACTGCGTGCGGGGCTGCCCGTTCAACATCCCGCGCATCTCCCGCAACGCGGACCAGCCGAAAGCCTACAAGTGTACGCTGTGCTCCGACCGCGTCGCGGTCGGCCAGGGTCCCGCCTGCGCCAAGTCCTGCCCGACCCACGCGATCGTCTTCGGCACCAAGGATGAGATGAAGAAACACGCTGAAGGCCGCATCAAGGACCTCAAGTCCCGCGGTTTCAGCAATGCCGGTCTGTACGATCCGCCGGGCGTCGGCGGCACGCACGTGATGTATGTGCTGGCGCACGCCGACAAGCCGGAGATCTATGCCGGCCTGCCCAAGGACCCGAAGATCAGCACCGTGGTGGAGATCTGGAAGGGCTTGTTCAAATACGCGGGCTTTATCGCCATCGGCGGCCTCGCCGCGGTCAGCGTCCTGCACCAGGTCATCGCAGGCCCGAACCGGGTATCGCGTGCCGATGAAGACAATGCCAAGCGGCTCGCCGGGAGTGACAAGAAATGACCACGACCAGCCCTTACGACGTTCAGCCGGGCGACAGGGTGCATCGCCGCGACCCGGTGGTGGTCGACCGGCACTCGTCTTTTGTCCGCGTCAATCATTGGACGACGGTCATCACGATGCTTCTGCTCTGGGCCTCGGGATTCGCGCTGTTCCACCCGAGCCTGTATTTCCTTGCCGGACTGTTCGGCAGCGGGGAGAACGCGCGGGAGTGGCACCCCTGGCTCGGCTTGGTCCTCTTCGTCGCTTTCTATGGCTTGTTTTTCCGCTTCTGGCGCGCCTGCCTGTTCGCAGGCGAGGACAGCCGCTGGCTGGCCGGTCTGCCGAAGGTCATGGCCGGCGGCGACGAGGAGCGCTTGCCCGAGGTCGGCCGCTTCAACGCTGGCCAGAAGATGTTCTTCTGGATCATGGCGATCATGGTGATTATCATGCTGGTCACCGGCCTGGCGATGTGGGACCAATACTTCTACGACTACACGACGATCGAGCAAAAGCGCATCATGGTGCTGATCCATTCGGTCGTGGCGGTTCTCGTGGTCTGCGGCGTGATCGTCCATGTTTCCATGGTGATCTGGGAGCGCGGCACGCTGCAGGCGATGACGCGCGGCTACGTCACCGGCGGCTGGGCCTGGAAACACCACCGCAAATGGCTGCGCGAATTGGTGACCGGCGGGCGCGTCGGCCCCTGAACAAACGGAGCGGCGCCCCGTTGAACGGTCGCCGCTCCGACAAAAAGTAGGCGGTAACCACGTGGCCCGGAGGGTTCGTGAGCAATGAGTAGCATCGGTGCGCCTCGGCATGATCCAATCCCGATCGGGGAGGTCGCCGAACCGCCATTTGTCCGCCTTCCCGATCCGTCCACGCTGTTCGCGACGCGCGCCGAGCGATTCCGAACGCTGGCCGAAGGGCACCCGCTCGGCGGCTATCTGCGCTTCCTTGGCGGCGTGAGCAGCATCCAGCATCGCGTGCAGGAAGGCCTTGGCGAGCCGGAAATGCCGGCGGACGATGCCCGCGCGCTCGCGCGCGAACACGGTATGCCGCCGCTCGACCGCGCCCGCTTCACGGCGGATGCGGCGTTCGACGCTACGCTCGACCGGATGTTCTCGCTCGCCGCCGCGCTCGACATGCCGAGCGAGGCGCGCGCGGTGCTCGCGCGCGCGAGCGGCGCCGACGCCGGCCGGCGCGCCGCTATGGTGCTCGCGGTGCTCGATGATGCGATTCCCGTGGAGGCGCTGGCCGACCACGTTTTCGTTGCCGCCGCCTCGCAGGTGCATTTCGCGCGCCAGGCCACCCGGCTCGATGCCAAGAGCCTCGTGCCGGTCGGCGACGGCGCCTGTCCTTCCTGCGGCGGGCCGCCGGTGGCCTCGCTCGTCGTCGGCTGGGCCGGTGCTCACAACAGCCGCTTCTGCGTCTGCTCGCTCTGCGCCACGCAGTGGAACTATGTGCGGATCAAATGCACGTTGTGCGGCTCGACCAAAGGGATCAGCTACCAGCACGTCGAGAGCGACAAGATGGTGCGGGCGGAGACCTGCGATAGCTGCCACGGCTATGTGAAGATCCTGCAGCAGATCCAGAATCCTGCGCTCGATCCGGTTGCCGACGACGTCGTCAGCCTCGCGCTCGACCTGTTGGTGCGCGAACTCGGCTACCGGCGCGGCGCCGTCAATCCGTTCATGCTGGGCTATTGAGGCCGGCCATGCAAAAAGCCGCCACAGCGGCCCTGCGCAGGCTTCCCTCCGTCGACGAGGTGATGCGGACCGCTGCGGCCGAAGGCGCGGTCGCCGGCTTCGGACGCAGCGCCACCGTCGCGGCCGTACGCGGGGCGCTGGCCGAGGCGCGCGCGCGCGGCGAAGTTTCCCGCGATGCCGAGGCCTTTGCGCTTGCTGCGCGGGCAAGTCTCGAACAGCAGGCGCGGCCGAACCTCAAGCCGGTCTTTAATCTGACCGGAACGGTTCTGCACACAAATCTCGGCCGCGCGCTTCTCGCAGAGGCTGCCGTCGAAGCGGCCACCATCGCAATGCGCAACGCGGTCGCGCTCGAATTCGATCTCGGCGGCGGCCGCCGCGGCGAGCGCGATGAACTGGTGCGCGACCTGTTGTGCGAGCTCACCGGCGCCGAGGATGCCACCGTCGTCAACAACAATGCCGCCGCGGTGCTCCTGGTGCTCAATACTTTAGCGAAAGGCCGCGAGGCCATCGTCTCGCGCGGCGAGCTGATCGAGATCGGCGGCGCGTTCCGCATGCCGGAGATTATGAGCCGGGCCGGGGCCAGGCTCATGGAGGTCGGCACCACCAACCGCACGCACAAAAAGGATTATGCCGGCGCGATCGGGCCGAAGACCGGCCTCATCCTTAAGGTGCACACCTCCAACTACCGCATCGAAGGCTTCACCAAGGAGGTCGGCGCACGCGAACTGGCCGCGCTCGCGCATGAGCACAAGGTGCCGCTGGTCAACGATCTCGGCTCCGGCACGCTGGTCGATATCGCGCGCTACGGCCTCAAGCATGAGCCGACGGTCGCCGAAGCGGTTGCCGAGGGCGCCGACCTCGTGACCTTCTCCGGCGACAAGCTTTTCGGCGGGCCGCAGACCGGCTTCATCGTCGGCCGCAAGGCGCTGATCGAAAAGCTCAACAAGAACGCGCTGAAGCGCGCGCTGCGCGTGGACAAGATCAGGCTGGCGGCGCTGGAGGCGACCTTGCGGCTCTATCGCGATCCCGACCGGCTGGCCGAGCGGCTGCCGACCTACCGGCTGCTGGCGCGGCCGGTGAAGGAATTGCAGGCGGTGGCGCAGCGAGTCGTCCCGGCACTGGCGGCAAAGCTTGGGCAGCGATGGAGCGTGAAGACCGCGCCTTGCTCGAGCCAGGTCGGCTCGGGCGCGCTGCCGGTCGAGACTTTGCCGAGCCTTGCCGTGGCCATCGTGCCGGCGGGCCGCGGCGGCGGGGGCCTGCTCAAAGCATTGTCGAACACGCTGCGCAAGCTGCCGGTGCCTGTCGTCGGCCGCATCGAGAAGGACGCGCTGCTGCTCGATCTGCGCTGCCTGGAAGACGTCGACGGCTTCATCGCCAACCTCGCCACGCTTACGTCATTGGAGGGGTCCGATGCGCTGGCTTGATGCGCTCGCAAGAAGAGCCAAGGCGGAACCGTCGGTCGCCGAGCGCATGACTGCGGCCTATGAAGCGGCCGGCCGCGGCGATTACGCTGCGGCGTTCGAAATCTGGACGCCGCTCGCGCATGCCGGTGTGGCGCGCGCGGCGAACAACATCGGCGCCTGTTTCTCGGAAGGCATGGGTGTTGGACGCGATGCCGAGCTCGCCGAGCGTTGGCTCACGCTCGCGGCCGAGGGCGGCGATCCGATCGGCCAGCGCAACCTGGCGTCGCTATATTTCAAGGGCGAGGGCGTGGCACAGGACAATGCGCGTGCAGTTGCGCTCTATCGTGCCGCCGCCGAGCAGGGCGATGCGCCGGCGCAGGACATGTTGAGCTGGATGCTGCTCGAGGGCGGCGGCATCGATCCCGACTACGTCGAGGCGCGGCGCTGGGCGGAGGCCGCCGCCGCGCAGGACGTGGCCGCGTCGATGACGCGGCTCGGCATGATCTTCCACAACGCGCTCGGCGTCGAGCGCGATGCGGTGCAGGCGGCCTTATGGTGGCGGCGCGCGGCCGCGCGCGGCGATGCCGACGGGCAGGCCATGCTGGGCGCCGCCTATCATCTCGGCGCCGGTCTTGCGCGCGATGCGGTGGCGGCGATGGTCTGGCTCGTCCGCGCCCGCGACGGCGGCAGCCCGCTCGCCGCACGCTTCTTCGAGGCTGTGCGCGGAACGCTCTCGTCCGCGGACCTCGCCGAGGCCGAACGCCGCGCCGCCTTGCCGCTGGAGCCGGTCGCATGATCGTCGGCACCGCCGGCCATATCGATCACGGCAAGACCTCGCTGGTGCGCGTGCTCACCGGCGTCGACACCGACCGCCTCAAGGAAGAGAAGGCGCGCGGCATATCCATCGATCTCGGCTTCGCCTATCTGCCGGCGCCGGACGGCTCGGTGTTAGGCTTCGTCGACGTGCCCGGCCACGAAAAGTTCGTGCACAACATGCTGGCCGGCGCCAGCGGCATCGACTTCGTGCTGCTGGCGATCGCCGCCGACGACGGCGTGATGCCGCAGACGCTGGAGCATCTGGCGATTGTAGACCTGCTCGGCATCGAGCGCGGGCTGGTCGCATTGACCAAGGCCGATCTGGCGTCGCCCGAGCGGCGTGCGCAAGTCGCCGAGGAGATCAGGCAGACGCTCGTCGCGACGCGGCTTGCCGGCGCCGACATCCTGCCGGTTTCCACCGTCTCCGGTGAGGGCATCGACGATCTGCGCCGACGGCTGTGCGGAGCCGCGCATACTATTCATGCGCGCAGCGCGCGCGGCCGCTTCCGCCTGGCCGCGGACCGCTCCTTTACATTGCCCGGTACAGGCACGGTGGTGACCGGCACGGTGCTGTCGGGCGCCGTGTCCGTCGGCGACCGCCTCATGGTCAGCCCGGCGGGGCTCGAAGCGCGCGTGCGCTCGATCCACGCGCAGGATCGGCCGACCGAGCTTGGACGGGCGGGCGAGCGCTGCGCGCTCAATCTGGCCGGCGACGGAATCAGCAAGGACGCGATTTCCCGCGGCCAGATGATCGTCGATCCGCTATTGCACGCGCCGGCCGACCGCATCGATGCCACTTTGAAATTGCTGGCGAGCGAGAGCAAGCCGGTGAATCAATGGATGCCGGTGCGCCTGCATCACGCCGCGAGCGAAGTCGGCGCGCGCATTGTGCTGCTCGGCGACACGCCGGTTCCGCCCGGCGGCGAGGCGACGGTCCAGATCGTGCTGGAGCGGCCGATCGCGGCCGCGGCCGGCGACCGCTTCGTGCTGCGCGACACCACCGCGCAGCGCACCATCGGCGGCGGCAAGTTCCTCGACCTGCGCGCGCCCGCGCGCAAACGCCGCACGCCGGAGCGGCTGGCGCAGCTTGCGGCGTATGCGCTCGCCGATCCGCAAGCCGCGCTGGCATCTCTCTTGGAGCTGTCGCCGTATTACGTCGACCTCTCCGCGTTCGCGCGCGACCGCGCTCTTGGCAACGACGGCATCGCACTGCTCATCGAGCGCTGCCAGGCGCTCACGGTGCCGACGTCCAGCGGGACCTTGCTGCTGTCGGCCGCGAATTGGCTGGCGCTCAAGCGCGGCCTGCTGGCGAGGCTCGAAAAATTCCATAAGGAGCATCCCGACCTGCCGGGCATCGGGCTGGAGCCGCTGCGCCTACAGCTTCTGCCGCGGCTGCCGGCGCCCGGTTTCATCTCTTTCCTTCAGGGGCTTGCGCGTGCGTCCGAGATCGGCTTGGACGGCGCCTGGGTGCGTTTGGCCGGCCACGCGGTGCGCCTTGTTGCGGAAGACGAAAAGCTGTGGAGCCGCATCGCTCCGCTCCTGGGCGGCGAAGAGCGCTTCCGCCCGCCGCGGGTGCGCGACATTGCCGGCCTCATCGATGTGAACGAGGCGGACGTGCGTAGGCTGCTCAAGCTGCTTGGCCGCATGGGCAAGGTCGACGAGGTCGCGCACGATCATTTCTTCCTGCGCGGCACCGTCGGCGAGATGGTCGAGATCATTGTCGACTTGAGCGCGCAGGCGACGAGCGGGCAGTTCACCGCCGCGCAGTTCCGCGACCGCGTCGACAACGGGCGCAAGGTCGCGATTCAGAGTCTCGAATTCTTCGACCGCCACGGCGTGACGCTGCGGCGTGGCGACCTGCGCCGCATCAACAAGCATCGGCTCGACTTGTTTCGCCGCCCAACCGAAGCGGGCGCCGGCAAATTCATTTCTGGAAGAGAATCGTCCCCGGTGGGGCGTCCGGACTTCAAATCCGGGAGGGGCCGCGAGCCGGTCCTTGGTGGGTTCGACTCCCTCTCTCTTCCGCCATATTCCGGGAGAGCGGGATGACGCCGGCCTCATCCTTCGTCGACGCGCTCAAGCTCGCCGCCGCCGAGGCGGAACGCGCGGAGGATGCCTTTCGGCGCGAGATCGCCGAGCGAACAAAGGCGCTGGAGCGCGAGCGCGCTTTCGCCCACCGCCGGCTGAATTTCATGCGGGCCATCGCCGAGGCCATGGCCTCGGCCGAAAGCGAAGAAATTGCGGTGGCGGCCGCTACCGCCGTGATGCGCATGAAGCTCGGCTGGGCGAGCGACAGCGAGGCGCGCGGCGAGGTTCTCGCGCGCTTTCAACCGGTGGCGCAACAGATGTTCGCGGCGCGCGCGCCCACGGACGACGAGGCGCCGCCCGCCGACCCGCTGGCGGCGCTGGGCGAGTTCGAAAGCTGGTACGGGGCGACCCATCCGAACCCGTTCTGGGTGTTGTTCGACCACTATATTCCGGAGACGCCGCTTGTCGACTTCTGAGAATACGGTCGTTGATTTCGAGCGCTGGATCGCGGAGGAGTTCGCGTCCTCCGGTGCCTTCACGATCTTGATCGTGTTGGTCGAGATCGCCGGCACGCAGGTGACTCCGCTGTGCTCGACCTATCTCAACGTCATTGGGGCGGACGTCGATTGGAGCGAGATGACGGTGCTGTTCGCCGGTGCCGGTGCCGAATGGAGCGGCGCTGCTTTTTTCCCCGTCACTGCGGCGGAGGGAGGACCGTTGGACAATCCGGCTGCGCGACTGCGGCTGCGCGAACTCGAGGCGCGGCTCGACCAGGACCGGCTTGTGCTCAACGAGGGGCATTTTTTCGACAAGTGGGGACGCCGCCTCACGATCGAAGAATTGGATTTGCAGTGAGCGCGACGGTCCGCCTCATCGATAGCGGATTCCGGTCCTCCGCGAATGCGTTGGTGAACCTCTCCGAATTTATCGGGCGTGCGCCGCCGTTCGAGGGAATCAGCGGGATGCTCGTTGCCTGGCTTTCGCACGCCATGCGCTGGACAAGTGAGGCGGCCACGCTGGGATTCGAAGAGCCCACGCTAGTCGGGCGTTTGTTGGCCGGACCCTTCGGCGCTGAACCCGTTGACGAAGGCGCAAGACATAGCAGCACGAGATTGCGCGGACGGAGGCGGCAGGAGGCGCGGATGCCGTGACGCGCCACCTCGTTATCGTCCTCGTGAACACCGATCCACGCAATCCGGAGGAGCTTGATGCGCCTTTCTATTATGCGGCGGTCGCAGCCGCGATGGATTATGAGGTCGATGTGCTCTGCACCGGTACGGCTGGCAAACTGATGTTCAACGGTGTTGCCGACAAATTGCACGTGAAGCACGGTGAACCGAAAACGGTCTATGACCGGATAAGGGAGGCCCACGAACGAGGCACGCGGTTTTGGGCATGCCCGGCCAATCTCGACCTGTTCGATAAGAGCAAGGACGATCTCATCGCGGAGTGCAGCGGGATGATGGGAGTGGCGGCCTTGATGGAAACGATCATGGACGGCAGGTGCCGCGTCCTGACGTTTTGAGGGTACGACCAATGGCGCTCGTTCAAGGGCACGAATTTCCCGACGACCTTTTCTACGATGTCGAGAACCAGGTCTGGTACGCGCCGTTACCGGATGGAACGGTGCGCGCCGGCTACACGTCTTGGGCGGCTTCGCTCGTGGGCGAGGTGCTGGTATTCATGCCCAAGCGGGTGGGGCAGTCCTTCGAGAAGGGTCGTTGGTTTGCCATGCTCGAAGGAGGCAAATGGGTGGGCCCCGCGCGTGCGGCTTTCGACGGGACCGTCGTTGCTCAGAACCAGGCCTTGATCGACCGGCCCGGGCTGTTGAGCCGTGATCCGTTCGGCGAAGGATGGATGTTGATCGTGCGTCCGGCCGGCGACAACTGGCGCGAAGGATTGGCTCATGGAGAATCCGTGGGGGAAAAGGTCGAAGCCTGGATCGCCGGAGGCTCCTACAAAGAGCAGGCAGGATAGCTGGCTACGTTATTTCAATTACATACGTGTTCACGGTTTTATTCCGGCCGGCGCGCCATTTTGGTATTCATCTGCGAACACCCAACCTCGCCGGTCCGAATTGGCCGGCTTCTTTTGGCACGCGGTATAGCGCAACCGACCGGAACGTTCACATCGCAAGCGATCATACTTCGTTCATCGTCCACTTGCTTGACGAGCGGCGGGTTCAATGCATCCTTTATCGCCCCGCCGGCGGTGATTTTCTCGCCGCGGCAATCACAGCCTGCAACGTTTTCAAATTGGTCGCGCCGGTGAACAGCTTGTCGCCGATTGCAAATCCCGGCGTGCCGTCGATCTTCAAGGCGCGGGCCAATTCGTTGTTTTTCTCGATAAGGGCTGCGATTTTCGGATCGTTCATATCGCTCTTCAAGCGATCCACATCGAGGCCGACCTCCTTGGCGGTCTCCAACACCTTGTTTGCGTCCACCGGACCGCGAATTTGATAAAGTGCGCGGTGAAAGGCGACGTATTTACCCTGTCGCTGAGCGGCAAGCGCGGCCTTCGCCGCAAACAGCGATCCCGGTCCCAGGATCGGAAACTCCTTGTAGACGACCCGCAATTTCGGATCGGCGTTTTCCGCCTGGATCATGAGCGGTGCCATGAGCCGGCAGTATGGGCAATTGTAGTCGAAGAATTCGGCTACGGTGACATCGCCTCGCGGATTGCCGCTCGCTGGGGTGTCCGGGTCATGAAAAACCTCGGCGGCGCGGGACTTGAGAAGGGCTTGTCCTTCCGCCGCCGCCTGATCGCGTTGTTGCGCCTCCAGCCGATTGAGCGCCTCGCCGATGACTTCCGGATGCGCCAGCAAATAGTCACGGACCCGGCGTTCAAATTCATCTTTCGGAGCGGCGGATGACATCTCGGCCGCGATTGGTCCGGATTGAACGCCGGCATCAAGCGCCAGCCAGGCAGCCGTCGCGCCAATGACGGTCGTAATCGATAGCAACAGAGATACGCCGAGCCGCAGCAGGCGTTGCGATCCGCCTTTAGGTGTCAATTCTCCCATTTCGATCTCCTATCTGATTTATCGGCGGCGGCGGGCGGCCGGACCGGGTTCCGGCATGTTCGCGTGGCGTCAGAACCGGCTTTTCAGCCGCTCCCAAAAGCCGGGCGTTTCGGATGGATGCTTGTCGAAATCGTTGACGAGCGCATTCACGAATATGACGAGATTGGTCGGCTCGAACTTCAGGCCGTGGAAGTTGGCTCGCCAGCGGCCTTCCTTGTCGATCACATGAGTCACGATACCGTGCATTTGATAACCGTCCGCGGTCTTGTCGAAGCGGTGACCGAACTCTTTGGCCAAATTGCGCGTCAGGTCCTCGGGCTGATCCGGCTTGGTCGTCAAAAACACCCAATTGACCGGATCGAGGCCGTGCGTCCGACCGTATTCGTCGAGAACGTTGCCGCGATCGCGCTTTGGGTCGGTTGTAATGGTAATGAACTCGACCTGCTGCTTCATCGGAGACAAGTTGACCAGGCTTTGGACTTCGGCGATTCGCTCGGCGTGCAGCGGGCAAGCATCTGGACAGTGCGTGTAGATGAAATGCAGGACGACGACCTTGCCGCGGAAGCCGGCAAGACCGACCGGGTGTCCGGCGGCGTCCTGCAACGTGAAATCCGGCGCGGGCTTTTCGACCGGCTGGAAATATTTCTCCCGCTGGCCGAGTTCGGCCTCCAACTCATTCAGCGAATGAGCAAGGGCAGCGGTTATTGGCGCCGCGAAAGCCAGGATGGATAGAAGGCCTCGCCGCGTCAGCATTCGTAAGCCCAGAGCGAGCGGTCGCCCGGGCGGCAGACAGACATCGCGCGCCGGCGGCGTATCCCGAACTTCAGCCGATCCAGACGAACGCATGGCCCACCCTCATTCCGATTCATTTAATCAGTGCTTTCAGCCAACGAACGCTGCGCGTGAGCAGACTTGGCACGTCGCGCGATTCGGAACCGGCCTGTTCCGCCGCGCCCGCCTGCGCAAAGGTCCGCGCACCCGGCTTGCTCGGCTTTGCCAGGAGTGAGCCGAGCAGAGTTACGACCTCTGGCGCGTCCCATTCCGCAGGGCCGACCACGCGGCCCACTTCATTGCCACGACGATCGATGATGAGCGTCGTCGGCAACCCGATGGCGCCGACGCTACGGACGGCCTGGCCGGAAGTGTCGATGTACTTGCCAAGGTGGCTGATATGAATTTCGGCGAAGAATTTGTTTACGAGGTCGAGACCGCCGCGATCGACCGACAGCGGAACGACCGCGAAACCCTCATCGCCCAGGGCCGCTTGCAGGCGATCGAGGGTCGGCATTTCCGTGCGGCAAGGCACGCACCACGTGGCCCAGATGTTGAGCACGACGACCTTGCCCTTATAGTCGCTCAGGCGGTGGGTCTGTCCTTGCTCATCCACAAAGCTTATTGCGGCGACCGGCTTGGGTTCCGGATGCATCACGAACGTCTTCGTTGCCTCCTGCGCGGAGCTAAATGGTCCGCTGGCCGCGGCAACGACGACCGCAAGCGCACCGGCAGCCACAGAACGTGTGCGAGGACGTCGGAGTCCGGTCATCATTTGCGCGGCACGGAAACGACCGCGCCTCGGATAGCCCACATTGCTTGCATCGCTGGAATACCCCGGCATGATCATTCGGTCGCGTAGACTTTGGGAGGGGTGCCGTCCTTGGTTACGGCGTAGATCGTGAAGGTCGATGCCTTGGTGCCGGTCATGCCTGGCGCGCCCAAAGGCATGCCGGGCAATGTGATGCCGGCAATCGGCGGCCGTTCCGACAACAATTTGTGCACGATGTCCGCCGGCACATGGCCGTCGACGACATATCCATCCACGAACATCGTGTGGCAGCCCTGGAATTTCTCGGGCACACCGGCCTCGCGGCTGATCTCGGCGACCTCGTTGCTCGGCTTTACATCGACGCTGAAGCCGTTTTTCCGCAGATAGGCGGCATAGCCCTCGCAACAGGTGCATTGCGGATTCTTGTACAGCGTCGCGTGGATCAACTCTCCGGCAACAGCCGGCATCGGTCCGGCAAGCACGATTGCCGCGGCCCCCAAGCAAAAGATTCGTCGTTTCATCGTCCTTCTCCTTCGGTGCTGTGGTTCTCAAGTTATGTGACGCGTAACACAACCATTAGGCCGGAGGCCTGATGGTCCGTGATATGGCAATGGAACATCCAGTCACCGGGATTGTCGGCGACAAAGGCGATGTCGACCGCCTCGTGAGGCGATACCAAGACCGTATCGGCCCATTGATGATGCGGCACGGCTTTGCCGTTGCGTCTGAGCACACGAAAACTGTGCCCGTGCAGATGCATGGGGTGCCACCAGGCAGTGTCGTTGCGGATCGTCAGGCGATAGCTACGTCCGCGCTGTAGCGTCAGCAATGGCGGCATGTCGGCTTGCCCGTCGCCGGTCATCGACATGCCGTTGATGGCCCAGATGGCGCCATGCGACATGCCCACCCCCATCATTCCCATGCCCATCATGCCGTTACCGCCCATCATGCCGCCTTGCAGCTTCAGGACGTGGTGTTCAGCGGTGTCGAGGTTCGGTTCGGGCAAGGGATTGCGCGGTAAGCTCAGCGGTGCATCGGACGAATGCTTGCGCAGCGGTGGATTCGAGTCGTAGGCGAGCTCGGTCAGCCAATAGGCGAGACCGTCATAGAAATCGTCGACCACGCGATAGCGGCGGCCGGGCTCTCCTCGCATGTCGATCAGGATGTCGACGCGCATCGCCGGGCCCAGCAGAATGCGGCCCCCGACCGGCTCATGCGTCTCACAGGGCTGGCCGTCGATGGCAATCACCGCCGGTCTATGGCCTTCGAAGCGGAGCGCCATGATGCGTGCAAGCGCGCTGTTGACGAGACGCAGGCGGATGCGTTCGCCGGCGTGTACCGCGACCCCGTTCGATACTGCGCCGTTGAGCGTGACGGTGTTGCCGACGCGGCCGGACATGGCCGCTTCCATGGCGTTGCCGAAGCCGCCGGCGATCTGAGCGTCGGGCTTGAGCCGCCAATCCGCAATCATCCAGAGGATGTCGCGGTCGACAGGGATGGTCTCCGGTTCCTCGACGATCAGCGCGCCGGCAAGCCCGCGCCCGAGCTGCCGCAAACTGTCGGCATGCGGGTGATACCAGAACGTCCCGGCGTCAGGCGGCGTGAACGCGTAGACGAATTTCTCGCCCGGCTTGATCGGCGGCTGCGTCAGACCGGGCACGCCGTCCATCGCATTGGGCAGCCTGATTCCATGCCAATGAACGGTGGTCGCTTCGTCAAGTTTGTTCTCGACGACGATACGGACGGGTTCGCCTTGTCGAACTCTGATCTCCGGGCCGGGGACACGGTTGTCATAGCACCAGACCGCCGTTTCCGCTTCGCCTTCGCCGACGAGCGGCCACAATCCCGGGGTCGCGGTCAATGCAAAATGTTTGGCCGCCGGAGGTGCGGCTTGTGCGCTGGGCTGGGTTCGAACTGCGGTCACCAATGCCGCGCTGCCCGCAAGAAAGTGGCGGCGACTGATCGCAACGCTTGAAATCGATGACATCCGTTATCACCCTGAAAGCTCGCGCTTGACTGCGGCAGCATCGGGCCGCTCCCAGACGCGAAAATACCGTGATCGCGCGCACTTTGAGCGCGCACGTCCAGACGCCGCCGCTCGAAAGCGGCGCGTCTCAGCTCATGCGGGTGGATCTAGGAGGATAAGGATCGGGCGGAGAACGGTAGCCGGTCGCGGTCGCCGCAGCGGCAGCCGTTACGAAGCCGGCAAGAACGAGGTCCAAAGTAACGCCCGGAGGTTCGAGGGCAACCACGCCGCCGCAATAAACGCCGCAGGCCATCGGTACGGTAGCCTTCTCGGCACCCGCGCAGCCATCGCACTTGCCGTGCATGGGCATGTCGGTGGCCATGTCCGACATCATCATCGCGCCCATGGATCTGGCTTGGACAACGCGCGCCACCAGCCCCGTGGCGAGGGCCACGGAAAGCAGGACCACGAGCGCCCGATGGACGAATGGCCAATGCATCTTAAAAAACTAGCACCTTGCAGGTCGGCATACTAGATCTTTAATTAATCAGTTTGTGGCAACATAACGCCAAGTCAGTTGATTTCGATCAAGGACATCAAGGAAATTGAGGCATCTTTTGGCCAATATGCCGGCGATTCCGGATCGGCGATATCGATACCATCGCCGAGAGGCAATGTCATACTTGACGCTAAGCCGCCAATCGCGATATTGCAGGCGTCCAATGGCACGAAAATGCGCTTGCTGAGAACCATAACGGCTATTGTCGTCGCGCTATCGGTAGCTATGCTACCGGTAGCGGGTTCGGCGTCGATTGTCGCGAAGCCAACCGAACAAGCTGCATTCGTAAAGGCGGCCCCGGGTGCGGAAATGTCCGCCGCCATGGATTGCTGCCCCGACGACCTGAAACCGTGCAGCCAGGACGTGAATCAGTGCCAGTCGATGGCGTCATGTCCGTTTCAATTCGTGGGCCTGACCAATCTCGCTGCGCCCGGCCTGAAGCATACGTTTCGGCCGGCAAGTCTATTGCCGATGCTCGCGGACGAGGTCCTGCTGCCGCACGATGGTAACCCGCCTTTCCGACCTCCTCGCGTCTGACGTCACATCGAAATCCGCTTGCAACGCGTGAGCCCTGCGCTCGCGCGCGATGATGACGGGCTGTCCGGGTTCGCGCTCGCGAAGCCGTAGCCGATTCAGACGACGAGGAGATGACCGATGATTTCGAAATTCCCGCTTGCTGCGGCGATAGCCGCCACGCTGAGCCTGACCGGCGGTGCCGCCTTCGCCGCCGCCAGCGACTACGCCTTCGAGGCGGTAGCGCCGGAAATGAAGAAGGGCGACGACGTGACTGTCGCTGTGCGCCTGGTCCACAAACCGACCGGAAAGGTTGTCGCCGATGCGGTGATCGTCCGCACGCGCGTCGATATGGCGCCCGACGGCATGGCGGAAATGCAGTCGCCGGTCAGCTCGCTGCCGGCGAGTGAGCCTGGCATCTACGCCTTCAAGACCGATCTGCCGATGGCGGGCCGTTACCAGCTCAGCGTGGCCGCCAAGGTGCAAGGCGAGCCGGAAACGGTGATCGGCAAAGTAATCGTGCAAGCCACCAAGTAACGGCCTCGGCGCGCCGGTGCGGCGCGCCGATCGAAC
Source organism: Pseudomonadota bacterium (assembly GCA_021815055.1). Lineage (GTDB taxonomy): Bacteria > Pseudomonadota > Alphaproteobacteria > Rhizobiales > Xanthobacteraceae > Pseudolabrys. Next base: position 23,033 of record JAKAHJ010000017.1, read on the forward strand.
GCTCGTAACGGCCGTTCGCTCGGCCGCTACCGGCCAGCGTGCCGCCATGCAGGCGGCCAGATCGCGGTGGACACGATGAACGCAACACGAATCGTCTTGACCCTTGCGCTTGGCATCGCCCTCGGCGCCGGCGGCAGTTATTGGGCGGTACGGCTTATCACGCCGGTGCAGGCAAATGCTCCTGTGACGAATATGGAGCCAGCACCGGGGCGGAAGGTCCTCTACTATCGCGCGCCTGATAACGCTCCCTTGTGGTCGGCGGTGCCGAAACAGGATCGGCAAGGCCGCTCTTACATTCCCGTGTACGACGACGAAGAGCCATCCTTCGATGCGAAGCGGCCTAAGGCCCAGGCGGCATTGGGGCCGCGCAAAGTCCTTTACTACCGCAATCCTATGGGTCTGCCGGATACCTCGCCGATACCCAAGAAGGACGCGATGGGCATGGACTATATCCCGGTCTACGACGACGAGGGTACGGATGATGGCAATGCCATCAAAGTGAGCCTCGATCGCGTCCAGCGCAGCGGCGTGCGGACCGAGCCGGCGGAAACGAGAGAAATTACCCGGCCGGTGCGTGGCGTCGGCACGATCAAGCCGGATGAGCGGCGGCTGACCGTCGTGGCGCTGCGTGCCGATGGCTACATCGAGGATCTCTTCGTCAATGCCACCGGACAGACCGTGCGTACGGGCCAACCGCTGTTCCGCGTCTATAGCAAGGACATTCAGGTCGCACAGGCCGATCTCATTGCGGCGGCAAACGCCATGGGTGACGGGGCGGCCGGAAAGATTTCACCCCCCATCAACGGCACGATGCAACGCCTGCGCAACCTGGCCGTGCCGGAAAGCCGGATAAAGGAAGTGCTGGCGACCAGAACAAATCCGCGGACCATCGATTGGCCGTCGCCTGCGGCCGGAACCGTCATCGATAAACGTGTCGTCAATGGCCAGCAGGTGCTGGCCGGTGCCGAACTCTACCGAATAGCCGATTTGTCTCAGGTATGGGTAATCGCCGAGGTTGCGGAATCCGACCTCTCGGGCATCAAGGTGGGAACGCCTGCGGTGGTCACACTTCGCGCCTATCCGAACGACCCGATCGAGGGCCGGGTCGGGTTCATCTATCCCGACATCAAGCCGGAGACTCGCACCGCGCGCGTAAGGATAGAACTGCCGAACCCGGACGGACGGCTGAAGATCGACATGTACGCCGACGTGCTGTTCCGCACCGGGGCAGGCGAAACGCCGGTGGTCGCGGTTCCCGACAGCGCGGTGATCGACAGCGGTTCGCGGCAAGTCGTGTTCGTCGCCAGGGGCGAGGGGCGCTTCGAGCCGCGCCTTGTGAAGTTGGGGCGCCGCGGGGAGGGCTATGTCGAGATCCGAGAGGGCGTCCGCCCGGGCGAAGAGGTCGTCACTGCGGCAACCTTCCTGATCGATTCGGAGAGCAATCTGCGCGCAGCCTTGAAAACCTTCGACCATCGGGAGGCGTCGCGATGATCGCGGCGCTCATCCGCTGGTCGGCCCGCAATGTCTTTCTGGTCGGGTTCGCGACCTTGTTCGTGACGCTCGCCGGCATCTATGCGGTATCGCGCGTGCCGCTCGATGCTATCCCGGATCTCTCCGATGTGCAGGTCATCGTCTACACGGAATATCCGGGCCAGGCACCGCAGGTCGTCGAGGACCAGGTCACCTATCCGCTCACGACGGCGATGTTGAGTGTGCCGAAATCGAAGATCGTCCGCGGCTTTTCGTTCTTCGGCGTCTCGTTCGTCTACGTGATCTTCGAGGACGGCACCGATCTCTATTGGGCGCGCTCGCGCGTGCTTGAATATCTCAATGCCGCGGCCCGCCGGCTGCCGTCGGGCGTGGCGCCCACTCTCGGCCCGGACGCGACCGGCGTCGGCTGGGTCTATCAATACATCGTTCAAGGCGCCCAGAAGAACCTCGCCGAACTGCGGAGCTTGCAGGATTGGTACATCCGTTACGGCCTCGCGAAGGCCGAAGGTGTGGCCGAGGTCGCCAGCGTCGGCGGCTTCGTCAAACAGTACAGCGTGGTGATCGATCCGCGGCGCTTACAATCACTGGGAATTTCGCTCGATCGGGTTCGCGAGGCGCTGCGGGCCAGCAATCTCGACGTCGGCGGGCGTACTGTGGAACTGGCGGAGACGGAATATGCCGTGCGCGGGCGCGGCTACATCAAGAGTCTTGCCGACCTCGAGCAGATCGTCGTC
>JAKAHJ010000018.1 GCA_021815055.1 Pseudomonadota bacterium
CGGCGTCGGCGCGCATCCCTACGGCGTGCCGTCGCCTTACGAGAAGGGCGTGATCCGCCGCACGGTACCGTGGCTCACCGCGACGTCGGAATCGTCGGTGAGCTTCACCCCGCTGCACCAACTCGACGGCATCATCACGCCGAACGGCCTGTGCTTCGAGCGCCATCACGGCGGTGTCGCGCAAGTCGATCCCGCCGACTACCGGCTGATGCTGCATGGCCTTGTCGAGCACCCGCTCGTCTTCACGCTCGACGATTTGAAACGGCTGCCGCGCGTCAACCGCATTCATTTCCTCGAATGCGCGGCCAATTCCGGGATGGAATGGCGCGGCGCGCAGCTCAACGGCTGCCAGTTCACCCATGGCATGCTGCATTGCGTGCAATATACCGGCGTGCCGCTGAAGGTTCTGCTCGCGCAGGCCGGGCTTAAGTCGAACGCCAAATGGCTGATGGTGGAAGGGGGCGACGCCGCCGGCATGAACCGCTCGCTCCCGCTCGCCAAGGCGCTCGACGACAGCCTCGTGGCCTATCGCATGAATGGAGAGATGCTGCGTCCCGAGCAGGGCTATCCGGTGCGGCTGGTGGTGCCGGGCTGGGAGGGCAATCTCTGGATCAAATGGCTGCGCCGCATCGAGGTCGGAGACGAGCCCTTCTACACGCGCGAGGAGACTTCGAAATACACCGACCTCATGGCGAGCGGCAAAGCGCGCAAGTTCAACTTCCCGATGGACGCGAAGTCGGTAATCACCTCGCCGTCGCCGCAGGCGCCGCTCAAGGCGAAAGGCTTCACCGTGATCTCGGGACTTGCCTGGTCCGGCCGCGGCAAGGTCCGGCGCGTCGACGTGTCGCTCGACGGCGGCCGTAACTGGCGCACCGCGCGCATCGATGGACCGGTGTTCGACAAGGCCTGCGTTCGCTTCTACGCCGAGATCGACTGGAACGGCGAGGAATTGCTGCTGCAGTCGCGCGCGATGGACGAGACCGGCTATGTGCAGCCGAGCAAGAACGAATTGCGCAAAATCCGCGGCCTCAATGCCGTTTACCGCAATAACGGCATCCAGACCTGGGCGCTGCATGCGAACGGGGAGCTCGAGAATGTCGAGGTGGATTAAGGTACTGCAACGCGGCAGAGCCTTCCTTCACCTCTCCCATAGGGAGAGGTCCACGCCCGTTAGCGCGTCGGGTGAGGGGTTACAGAGTTCGCGATTCACGAACCCCCTCACCCCAACCCTCTCCCCACAGGGGAGAGGGGGCGCACTGTGCTCGCGGCGCGGCCTCGGTTTGATCGCAATCATACTTGTTGTTCTGACATCTCCCACCTTCGCGCAAAGCAAGAATGACCAGCCCCGCCAATACGGGATCGGCCGTGCCGCGACCGCGGCCGAGATCGCCGGCTGGGACATCGACATACGTCCGGACGGGCAGGGCGCGCCGGAGGGGCGCGGCTCGGTGAAGGAGGGCGAGAAAGTCTATATGGGGAAATGCGCCTTCTGCCACGGCGAGTTCGGCGAGGGGGTCGGACGCTGGCCCGCGGTGGCGCAAGGCCAGGGCACGCTCGCCACGCCCACGCCGGCGAAGACGGTCGGCTCGTATTTTCCCTATCTGTCGAGCGTGTTCGACTACACGCGCCGCGCCATGCCGTTCGGCGACGCGCAGTCGCTGAGCAATGACGAGCTCTATGCGGTGGTCGCCTACATGCTCAATCTCAACGATATCGTCGATGACAAGTTCGTGTTGTCGAAAGAGACATGGGCTCAGGTGAAAATGCCCAACCGCGACGGGTTTTTCGACGATGACCGCGAGACGGCCGAAAAGAAATTTTGGAACGACCGTCCTTGCATGACAAATTGCCGCAGCCCGGCGCGGATTACCGGCCGCGCCGGAAACGTCGACGTAACCCCGGATAAGCAGAATCCTTCCGGGGAATCGAAATAGGCCGCCCGCGGGCGGTGCGACAATTTCGACGTAGCGACCAATCGCCAAAGCTGTATCGTTGCACCTGAAACTTGGGACGGTGCCGGCGGCCAAAGCGCAGGCAACGACCCTGAAACCAGGCGCTTGGCGCCCGACAAAAATGAATCGTGTGCCGGGAGGCGACGATCGAGTGACGATGCGCGTGCGCGGCGCGGCGCTGGTATTGACCGCCGGGTTTTTCGTTGCCGCGGCCGCCGAAACGGCCGCAACGCGTGCCGCCGATATCGAACTCGGGCGCTATCTTTCCTCCGAATGCGTCACCTGCCACGGCGCCGCCAAGGCGCACGACACCATTCCGAATATTTACGGGATTTCGGAGACGACCTTCGCGGAAGTCGTGAAGGCCTATCGCGACAAAAGCCTCGCCAATCCCGTCATGCAGAACATCGCTGGCCGTTTGAGCGATGACGACATAGCCGCGCTGGCGGCCTATTTCGCGACGGCCGAAAGGCAACAATAACCACGAGGGCGACCATGACTGACATGACGCGTCGTAACTTCAGCCGGCTCGCGGGCGCTTCGCTCGCGACGCTTTCGACATCGTTGTTTGCGCCGGCGGTTCTCGGCCAGGGCAAGCCGCGGCTGGTCGTCATCGGCGGCGGTCCGGGCGGAGCGACGGTGGCGCGCTACGTGGCCAAGGAGTCTGCCGGCGCGGTCGATGTCACGCTGATCGAGCCGCTCAAGCAGTTCACCACCTGCTTCTTCTCCAACCTCTATGTCGGCGGTTTCCGCGACTACAATTCGATCACGCACGGTTACGACAAGATGCAAAAGAGCGGCGTGAAGATGGTGCACGCCATGGCCGCGGGCATCGACCGCGGCAAGCGAGAGGTGACGCTCGCCGACGGCAGCAAGGTCGGCTACGACCGACTGGTGGTGGCTCCCGGCATCGATATCAAGTTCGATTCCGTGCCCGGTTATTCGGAGGCGGCGGCCGAAGTCATGCCGCATGCCTGGAAGCCAGGCGCGCAGACCCAGCTCCTGGTGAAGAAGCTCAACGCGCTCGAGGACGGCGACCTGATCGTGATGGTGGCGCCGCCCAACCCCTATCGCTGCCCGCCCGGACCCTACGAACGCGTTTCGATGTTCGCGCATGTGCTCAAGACTAAAGGCCATACGAAGTCGAAGATCATCGTGCTCGATCCCAAGCCCACCTTCTCCAAGCAGGGCGTGTTCATGGAGGGCTGGGAGAAGCACTATCCGGGCGTGATCGAATGGCAGGACCCGAAGGTCCATGGCGGGATCAAGGGCGTCAATCCGGCGACCGGCGAAGTCATCACCGATTTTGCCACCTACAAGGCCAGGCTCGTCAACGTCATCCCGGCGCAGATGGCCGGCAAGATCGCGCGCGACGCTGGGCTCACCAATCAATCCGGTTTCTGCCCGATCGATGCGGTGTCGATGAAGTCGACGGTGGACCCCAACATCTTCGTGACCGGCGATGCCTCCATCGCCGGCGACATGCCGAAGTCGGCCTTCGCCGCCAACAGCCAGGCCAAGGTGGCGGCGATGACGATCCGCGCCGAACTCACCAAGTCGCGCGCCTTTCCGGCGCGCTATGCCAACACGTGTTGGAGCCTGATCGCGCCCGACGACGACATCAAGGTCGGCGCGGCCTACGAGCCGGGCGACGGTAAGATCAAGCAGACGAGCGGCTTCGTCAGCCAGAGAGGCGAGAGCGCCGACCTGCGCAAGCAGAACTACAAGGAGTCGGTCGACTGGTATAACGGCATCGTCGCCGACGTGTTTGGGTGACACGGTCTGTGTCCCGGGCGCGGCGCGGTGCCAAAGGCGACGCGTAGCGTCGCCGTCTAAGACGGCCGCTTCAGGCGGCCTGATGGTACCGCGCTGCAGACCCGGGACCCCGGTTGTTTGAAGCGGGGCCCCGGATCGGCACCGCATCACTGCGCTTCGCTACGTGCTGCGGTGCGTCCGGGGCACGTGTCCATCCTTTGCCTCGCCTTGTCATTTCCCTTATGACAGGCGTCCCGCATTCAAGTTCGGACGCTCCATGTCGAAGCTCAATCTTTCGGTTGCCGTCGGCCCCTATGACCGCACGCGCGCGCTGATCGACGGTTCCGTGCAGATCGACGGCGTCGATCCGGTCTGCATGACGCTTTCGCCGGAGGAAATTTTCTTCCGGGCGCTGCGCCACGCCGAATTCGACATCTGCGAATTGTCGCTGTCGAGCTTTACGCTCAAGACCGCGCAGGGCGGCGGGCCCTATGTCGGCGTGCCGGCCTTCGTGTCGCGCGCCTTCCGCCATACCTCGATCTATGTGCGCACCGACCGCATCGGGAAGCCGGAGGACCTCAAGGGCAAAAAGGTGGGCGTGCCGGAATATCAGCTCACTGCCAATGTCTGGGCGCGCGCCATCCTGGAGGACGATTACGGCGTGAAGCCCTCCGACATCCATTGGATTCGCGGCGGCATCGAGCATGCGGATCGGCCGGAGAAGATATCCATCAATCTGCCGGGCGACGTGAGGCTCGACAATGCGCCCGCGGGCAAGACCATTTCGGCGCTGCTCGCGGAAGGCGCCATCGACGGCTTCATCGCGCCGCGGCCGCCCTCGCTGCCGAAGAGCACGCCGAATGTGGGCTGGCTGTTTCCCGATCCGGTGGCGGCAGGCAAGGACTATTTCAAGCGCACCGGCATCTTCCCGATCATGCATCTGGTCGGCGTGCGGCGAACGCTGGCCGAACAGCATCCCTGGCTGCCGGGCGCGGTGTTCAAAGCGTTCCAGCAGGCAAAGGATCACGCGCTCGATCTGCTCGGCGACACTTCGGCGACCAAGGTCACGCTGCCGTTCGTCGAGGAGCGGCTTTCCGAGGCGCGCGCCGTCATGGGCGCGGACTTCTGGTCCTACGGTTGCGATGCCAACCGCAAGACGCTGGAGGTGTTCCTGCGCCATCATCATGCGCAGGGCCTTTCGTCGCGTCTGGTCAAGCCGGAGGAACTGTTCCATCCCGGTACGCTCGAGACGTTCAAGCTGTGACCGACGGCCGAGGGGGGGGGACGAATGGCGACCGTCAGGATCATGAGCGGGGGCGCGCCGAAGCTCGAAAAGCGCACGGCGGCGTCGACACGGCGGACGGGTAGAGCGGTTTCTACTTGCTCTTGATGTTCGCCAGCCCGCCGAGCCGGCCGACCAGCGCATTGGCGCCGATCGCCAGCACGAACAGCACGATGAGCTGCGCATACATCTGCGGCATGTCGAAGGTCGAATAGGCCTGGATGATCAGGAAGCCGATGCCCTTGTTGGACAGCTTGGTCTCGGCGAGCAGCGTACCGATCAGCGCCATACCCAAACCGAGCCGCACGCCGTTGATGATCGGATGGCGCATGGCGGGCAGATAGATCTTCCACACCATCTGCATCGTGTTTGCGCGGAAACTCCTGCCGACGCGGATCAGCACTTTGTCGATCTGCCGCATACCGGCAGCGACAGACAGCGCAATAGGGAAGAAGCAGGAAAGCGTGCCGAGCGCGATCTTCGATTCAGGCCCCACCCCAAACCACATGATCATAATCGGAAAGAAAATAATCTTGGGCGTGGGGCCGAGATAGTAGAGATAGGCCTCGAAGGCCTTGGAGAGGAACCGGTTGGCGCCGAGCAGGATGCCGACAGCAAGCCCGGCCATGCCGCCGATGGTGAGCGCTGCGGCGATCTCGCCGACGGTGACGCCGAGATTGAAGTAATAATCCCCGTGCGACAAAAGGTCGACCAGCGCCGCGCCGATGCGCGTGAGCGAGGGCACCACGTCGCGGTATAGCCAGCCGGAATGGGCGAGCAATTCCCAGATCGACAGGGCGCCCAGAATGATGGCGACGCGAACCAGCGTCACCGGGCTCAACAACGGGCCGGCGCTTGCCGCCTGTCTCAATCGACCGGTCTCAGCCATCGCTCAACCTTTTCCAGGGCCATGAAGAAGACGACGCTGACCAGGATCACGAAGGTGATCGCGGCATAGGTGCCGGGCAGGTCGTAGCGTTCGGCCAGATCGTTGATGAGTTGGCCGAGCCCGCCGTAATTTATCAGGAACTCGACGCCGACGATGTTGATCAACGCAAAGATCAAGCCCAGCCGCACGCCGACGAAGATGGTGGGCAGCGCCGCCGGGAACAATATCTTCCAGAACTGCTGGTTCTGCGTCAGGTTGAAGCTCTTGCCGACATTCACCAGCACTTTGCGCGTGCCGGCGAGGCCTTCAAGCGTCTTGAGCATCACCGGCGGCAGCGCGGCCACGAAGCCGATCATGATGATGGTCCACGCGCTGCGGCCGAAGATCACCATGAACAACGGATAGGCGAGCACTACGGGGGCGGCGGCGAGCGCCGCCACCCAGGTCTCGATCGCCTGCTGCAAGAGCTTGTAGCGGTGCATCGTCACGCCGCCCGCGACGCCGAACACCGTGATCATGACGCCCGCCGTCAGGCATTCCGAGAGCGTGAGCAGGAAGCGGCGCGGCACGTGCTCCTCGACGATCACGCGCCCGAAGCTTTCGATAACTTCCGACGGAGGCGGCACGATGAAACGGTTGATGACGCCGATCCGGATCAGCAGCTCCGCGACGAGCAGGAAGCCGATGAGCGTGCCGAGCCCGGTCGCGGCCGGCGCGAAGGCGCGCCAGGGCGATCCGCGCGCGGGCGCACCGGCGCTCACGAGGAAGCCGCCTCGTGGTGCAGCACATGCGCTTCCTCGTCGCGCAAGCCGCGGCTTGCCTCCTCGCGCAGGTCGTTCCAGATCTGCGCGACGTAGCGGCCGAAGGCTTCGCTGCCGACGATCTCGGACGTGCGCGGGCGCGGCAGGTCGATGTCGACGATCCGCTTCACCTTGCCGGGCCGGTAGGTCATCACCAGGATGCGGTCGGACATCTGCACCGCCTCGGTGATGTTGTGGGTGATCAGCAGCGTGGTCTGCCGGAGCTGCTGCTGGATTTGCAGGACCTTGTCGCCGAGCAGCAGCCTTGTCTGCTCGTCGAGCGCGGCGAAGGGCTCGTCCATCAGCAGGATCTTCGGCTCGGAGGCGAGCGTGCGTGCGAGCGACACGCGCTGGCGCATGCCGCCGGAGAGCTCGCCGGGATAGCGGTTCTCGAATCCGTCGAGCCCGACCATCTTGATGAAATAGCGCGCGCGCTCGATGCGCTTCTGCTTCGGCATGCCGGTCAGTTCGAGCGGGAAGGCGACATTGGCGGTGACCGTGCGCCAGGGGAAGGTCGATTCCTCCTGGAACACCATGCCGATCGATTGGTGCGGACCGTTGATTGTCTCGCCGGCGACCCGCACGGTGCCCTCGTGATGCGTGAGCAACCCGCCGATCACGTTGAACACCGTCGACTTGCCGCAGCCCGAGGGGCCGATGATCGAAAGGAATTCGCCGTCCTTCACCGTGAAAGACACGTCGTCCGCGGCGATGACCGGACCTTCCGGCGTCTCGAAGCGCACGGTGACGTCGTCGACCGTGAGGATCGCGCCGGCAATCCGAGGTGGTGAGGAAGAAGACATCAACCCGATCCTAATCGCCCTTGCGCGTCATCGCCGCCGTGGTGGCGGCGGTATAGCCCGGCTCCACGCGCACGTCGACGACGGCGAGCGCGCCCGCTTCGACCGCGGCGATCGCCTGGGCGAAAACCGCATCGAGATCGCCGATCGCCGTCACCGGACCGAAACCCTGCGCGCCTTGCGCGCGTGCCATGCCGGCGAGGTCGATGTCGGGCTCTGAGATGCGCTGGCCGACCCAGCGGTTTTCCACCGGGCGGTTACGCATGCGCGCGACGCGCTCCTGATGCAGTTCGTCGTTGAAGAAGGAACGGTTGTTGGCGACCACGATCAATAGCGGAATGCGGTAATGCGCCGCCGTCCACAGCGCGGTCACGCCCATCAGGAAATCGCCGTCGCCGCATACCGCGACCGGCAAGCGACCGGACCCTTTCAATGCCAAAGCGGCGCCGACTGAAATTCCGGGGCCGCCTCCCACGCCGCCGCCGCCGTCGCCGCCGAGATAATCGAGCGGATGCCGGAACGGCCAGATCGCGCCGTTCCACGACAGCGAAACATGGGTGAGTGATGCGGGCCGGTCGCCGACCGCGCGCCGCAGGGAGTCGGCCATGTGATCGACGGTGAGCTTGTCGCCGGCAGGCTGCGGTAATTCAGGCTTGGACGCTGCAAGTGTGCGGGGACCGCCCGGCCCGAGCGCTTGCAGCAGCGCCGGCACCGCGGCGTCCGGCTCGCAGGCCAGAAACACATCGACCGGCGGCAAGCCCTGATAGTCCATGCTCCAACCGTTATGCAGATGATGATCGATCGAGACCTGCACGACCTTGGCCGACACATTTCCGACGGACTTAAGGGTGCCCGCCACGTCGACCCAGTCGAGGCTGAGGATGACGTCGGCTGCGCGCATCGCCTCGACCGCCTCCGGCGCCGGAGCGATGATGGAAGGCGCACCGGCATGCAGGGCATGATCGGTGGGGAAGGCGGCGCCAACCTTGAGATCGGTGACCGCGCGCGCATTCAGCCGCTCGGCCAGCGCCACGCGCGCATTCCACGCCTCGGGATCGCGCGACACGCGGCCGGCCAGGATCACCGGATGTTTGGCGTGCCGCAAGAGGTCGGCGGCGCGCGCGATGAGATCGGCGGCAGGCGCGTGGGCAACCGGCGGCATGTAACGCTGCGCATCGATGGCGGCGACCGGCTCGGCGAGCTTATCCTCCTGCATGCCGGCATCGAGATTGACGTAAGTCGGGCCGCGCGGCGCGGTGTTGGCAATCCAGTGGGCGCGCAGCACGGCTTCGCGCGCGGCGGCGGGCGAGGCCGGCTGGTCGTCCCATTTGGTATAGCCGCGGATGAGTGCGCCCTGGTCGCGCGCGGTGTGGATCCAGTCGATCCAGGGCCGGCGCTTGACGGCATCGACCGGCCCGGTGGCGCCGAGCACGACCATGGGCATGCGGTCGCACCAGGCATTGAACATGGCCATGGTGGCGTGCATCAGCCCGACATTGGAATGCACCGCCGCGGCCATGGCCTTGCCGGTGACTTTGGCATAGCCGTGCGCGATGGCAACCGCGCTCTCCTCGTGCAGGCACAAGAGCATCTGCGGCTTCTCGTTGCCGAGATAGTTCACCAGGCTGTCGTGCAATCCGCGATAGCTCGCGCCCGGATTGAGCGCGATATAGGGGATGTCGGTTAAGCGCAGCGCATCCGCCACCACGTCGCTTCCGAAGCCGGCGGTGTTGACCCCGGCCGGCACCGGACGGTCGAGAGCGGCGATTTCGACGGCGGCGTCCGGGCGGGTGTCCGGCACAGGTGCTTTGCTGGATTGCGACATGCGGTCTTGCACCCGGCGGCGGTCTCCGGCCGGGCGGCGTCCTCCCTCTGTGTCAGCGCGGTTGACCCCAGCGCCCAGGCTTTTGGGCCGCCACTATAGGGCTTGATATCGGCGCATAGAAGCCGCCATAACGCTCACCCGCCCTGCCGCAGGCGCGCGAGCACCTTCAACCCGGCATAACCGTCGGCCGGCTCCATGCCGACCTTCTTCTGAAAGGCCAGGATCGCGCGCAGCGTATCGCTGCCGGTGCGGCCGTCGACGCCGTCGGTCTTGAAGCCGAGCGCATTCAGGCGGCGCTGGATTTCTTTCACCTCGTCGATGGTCGGCACGCGCTCGCCGCCGGGGAATTGCTTGTGAAATCCCGCACCCCCGCGGATGAGATCGCCGAGATGGCAGAGCGCGAGCGCATAGGCGGTCGACGGATTGTAGGAATAGACCGCGCGGAAATTCTGCCCGACCAGGAAGGCCGGACCGCCGGCCACCGGCAGCCATAGTTTCACCTGGTCGTGCGGGCGCGCGAACGGCGCGCCGTCGGCGCGCTCGATGCCGAGTTCACGCCACTGCGCGTAAGGGCGCCAGGAACGATTGTCGGCGAAGCGGCGACGGTTGTGCGGGACCGTCACCTCGCAGCCCCAGGCCTCGCCGCGGCGATAGCGGCCGCGCTCCACCAGATAGCGCGCGGTACCGGCAAACGAGTCATCCGGCTTGCCGAAGGGCGAGGCGCGGCCATCGCGGTCGTAATCGACGCCCATGTGCAGCCAGACTTCCGGCATCCATTGCGTGTGGCCCATGGCGCCGGCCCAGGAGCCGATCATGTCCTTCGGCTCAGCCCAGCCGCGGTCGACGATCACTAGCGCGTTGAGCAGCTCGGCTTCCCAATAGCGGCGGCGGCGCGGTTCGCCCCAGGCGAGTGCGGCGAGCGCCGGGATTACCGGCCGCATGTATTTGCGATTGGTGATGACGTCGCCGAACGAGGACTCCATGCCCCACAGGCCGAGCAGGATGTAGCGGTCGACGCCGTAATCGGCTTCCACCCGCTTGAGCAGGGGCGCGTATTCCTTCGCACGCTCCTTGCCGGTGATGACGCGCCAGTCGGAGCAGCGGCGGTTGATGTATTGCCAGAGCTGTTCGGTGAATTCTGGCTGCGCGCGCACGGCGGCGAACACCGTGGTGTCCGGCGTCACGCCGTGCATGACGCGGTCATAGGTCGCCGCGGCAATGCCGCGCCGGATCGCGCGTTCACGGAAGGCCGACACCCAGCGGTCGAAGGCGGCCGGCCTCGCCATGGCCGTGCCATCGAAGGCGAGGCTGAGGCCGGTGCCGAGTACGCCGAAAAGCGCGCTGCGGCGGCTCAGCAATGTTCCGTCCATGGTCTTGGTCGGGATTCGCTTCATGCCGCCATTCTAGTGGGCGACCCGGTGCATACAATCGGCGCAATCGCGACTTTTTCGCGTTTGGCTAACGGCACGGCGCCGCGATCTTCGCGCAGTAAACTAATCCACCGGGTGGCTCGCCCGCTTTCTGCGCGCATAACGGTGCTTGCGGTGGATGACGTGGTGCGGCTTCACGCTTTCCGCTGCGCTCTCCTGGACCTGCGGCGGCGGCTTCGGCGGCAGCGGCGTGCCGGAAACGTTCGGCGGGATACGCGGCGGCTCGACATGCTCGATCACCGGCGGAACGCTAGCGAGCGGCGGCACCGGATCGCCTGGTTTGATCTCGGTGCCGCGCGCGCCGATCAGCCGCGCATAGGCCGCGACAAGAGTCATGTAGGGATTGACAAAGACCCAGCCGGCCTTGGTCGGCACCTGCATGTCGACATGCAAATGATAGGTGGTGCCGCGTTCGAAACGGTCGAAGGTGCCGACCTCGCCGACCGGCTCGCCTTCACGCAGCGCACGCCCGCTCACAATGCCGTCGGCGTCGAGCCGTTTCGGGTTCATATGGATGTAGCGCAGGCGCAGATGCGCGTCCGGCGCGTTCACGAACAGATAGAGCGCCTCCTGCTGGCGCATCCGCAGCACGGCGCCGTCGCGCGCCGCCACCACCGTGTGCTGATAGGGCAGGCAGCGGTCGGCGCCGAGATTGAACTGCTTGCAGAAGCCGGGCCGGATGTCCTGGCCCTGATGGCCGACACCGCCGGGGCATTGCCCGACGTAGAAAAACCGGTGCTCGCAGAAATTATCGCGCCAGGGATAGGAATAGTTCGCGCCGGCGGATTCGTCGAAGGTGAGCGGCAGCCCGTTCACCTTGCAGGAATAGCTCATGCCCTTCCGGCCGAGCCGGCGCGGTGAGCGGCCGGTGAAGTCGCAATTGCCCCAATTGTTGAAGGACTGCGAATTGGCGAAGGCCGGCGGCGCCTGCATCGGAAAACGCAGGTTGGCATAGACCGTATAATCGGCGCGTCCCGTATCGGCTTTTTTCATGCCGGTGCCGGGGATCAGGAAGCCGGGGCTGAAATAGCTGAAGTCGGTCGAGACCTTTTCGGGCCGCGCGGAAAGGGCGGGCGCAAGCGTGTGCGGCTCGGCCCGCGGCGAGCCGCCGGCCAGTTTCAGCGATTGCAGGAAACGCACGAGAATGCGGTCGGCCTGCCGGCAGCCCAGGATGCGCGGGCGCGGACGGACATCGCGGCAATAGATCGAGGCCACATAGGTCACGCCGTAGCGCTCGAACACGTAACGCACATAACTCTCGTGCAGATAGCGCAGAATACCCGGAAAGGCCGCGTCGAGGTCCTTGACCGGCTGGCCTTGCGGCAGCGGCGGACCGTCGAGGTCGTAGAGCGCCGACAGGCCGGACAACATCACATAGACCGGTTCACGGTAACGGATGTCGGCAAGCTCACGCACGTCCGGTGTCTTCAGCGCGAAAGCGGTGTCGTAGCCGCCGGCGCCGGGCAGGAAGAAATGCGTGACCTGAAAGCCGCCTTGCAGGAAGGCGTCGGCGCTGCCAAGTGCCTGGCCGGGCGCGGCGTCCGCTTTCGCCTTCGCAAGGCCCTCGGCGTCGAAGGGCAGCAGTACGGGCACCGGGCTTTTCGCGATGTCGGAGAATAGCGCGCCGGCCGCTTCATTCAGCGGGGCGAAGGCTTGCGCCGGGGGCGTGTTGGGCGCGCCCGGGACGGCAGCGGCCGCCGCTTGCCAGTCGACCTTGGCCAGCGTGACGCGCGGGAGCGTCATCTCCTGTGCGGAAGTTGGGAGCGCGATGACCAGCGCCAGGCATGCAACGACGGCACGTAACAATGCGGGTTCCTCGTTTGCCGCCACCCCTGGGCCGATGAAGTCCGGTGGCGGGGAGTTAACGTCAACGAGAGCCGGCAAACAAGGATGCATGCCTACTCTGGTGTGGAAAGCGCTCCCAGGTTAGGCAAAAACTGCCAACAATATTGAGGGAGGCTTGCGAATGGCGGCGGAAGTAACGGAGGCCATGGCACCGGACGATCTGTTTCCCAAGAGTCTGACTCAATAGTCAGTCAGCAAAATAAAGATTTGCCATGCAGGTCGTCATGGCCGCGCTTGTGCCGAGCGTCCACGTCGTGGCTGCGCTTCTGTCACCCATGTCTCCGGGTCGGACACTCGGCTATATCGACCTGGAGCAGAAAACCTTGCAGACCATCGACAATCCGTTCGGCACGAGATTGTCACCCATGTCTTAGGTACGTTCTGTCACCCATGTCTCCGGGTCGGACAAACAAACGGGTGGTCGGGGCAGCAGGATTCGAACCTGCGACCTTCTGGTCCCAAACCAGACGCGCTACCAGACTGCGCTATGCCCCGCCGGGCGCCCGTGCGGGCCTATCGGCCCGCGCGTTCGATACATGCTCGCGCCGGGCTCAGCAAGCAAGGGCCCCGGCGCACGTCCGACCGCCCGGGAAAAGCTACTTCCGGTTGAACGCGGGCGAAGCCACGCGATCTCCGGGGGCGATGCCGAGCTTGGCGGCCGTCCCGCCGATTACTTCGAGCACCCAGCGCACCGGCCCATTCGACGGGATGATACGGGTCGACAGCGGCCTGGTGTTCTCGGCGATGCGCAGGATACGCCCGTCGCCGCGGATGAAGATCATGTCGAGCGGGATGTAGGTGTTCTGCATCCAGAAACCGACCTCCTGCTCGCGATGGAAGTCGAACAGCATGCCGCGGCCTTCGGGCAGCTCTTTGCGATACATGAGGCCCTTCTCGCGCTCGGCCTCGGTCGCGGCGATCTCCACCGCGAACGCGTGGACACCCGACTTGCTGGCGATCTCGAGCGTATCGAGACCGGCGGCCCATGCCGGGCCGGCGATCGCGATCATTGCCAGGAGCAGGATTGAGCGGAAGACACGCATGCGCTCGCTTTACGCGCGGGCGAAGGCGGGAGCAATTAGAAAATGCGGCGCGCCGATGCCGGCCGAAGCGAAGAACCCGGTCTCTACGATGCCGATCAATGCGACGCCGGTCCGAGCGATCCGCCATCAGGACGAACTTCGGCGGCCATCAGGCCCTTCGGCCCGGGCCCGAAACGCACCAGTACGGTCTGCCCGGGACGCAACTCGGCAAGGCCGAAGCGGCGTAGCGTCTCCATATGCACGAAGATGTCCGGCGTGCCTTCGCCGCGCGTGAGAAAGCCGAAGCCGCGCAAGCGATTGAACCATTTCACCATGGCACGTTCGAGCCCGCTGGTCGGCGTCACGGTGACATGCGTGCGCGGCGGCGGCATCTGCGCGGGATGGAGAGCGGTCGACTCGTCCATCGAGATGATGCGGAAGGCCTGCAGCCCGCGCGGGCGTTCCAGCGCCTCGCAGACCACGCGTGCGCCTTCATAGGCGGTCTGATAACCGTCGCGCCGCAGGCAGGTGACATGCAAGAGCACGTCGGCCATGCCGTTGTCGGGAATGATGAATCCAAACCCTTTGGAAACGTCGAACCACTTGATGACGCCGCTTATCTCGACAAGATTTGTCGCGGTTTCATCGGCGAACTCTATGACAGTCCCTGGCCGTAAGTTTGTCCCAGGCATTTTCGATTCAATCCCGTAAACCCAATTGCGTTCGACGTTCCGATGCCGTCCGCGTCGCCACCTCTGGCGCCTCTTAGGGGCGCTTCAACGAATCTGTAGATTCAAGATAACATCCGCCTCCAAGCCGCAAAGGGCAAAATGGGCTTGCGCACAGTTCTGTACACAGCGGAAAGCGCTGCGAATCAGGCTTCGATGAAGGGTTCGAGCACGTCGCCGATATCGTGACGCAGGACCATATCGGCATAGGCATCCAGCCCGGTCGGCTCGCGGTTGACGATGACGAGCGAGGCGCCATGCTGTTTCGCCATCAGGGGAAATCCCGCCGCCGGCCATACCACGAGCGACGAACCGACGGCGAGAAACAGGTCGCAAGTCTTCGCCGCCGCTTCGGCGCGCTGCATGGCCTCGGCCGGCATGGCCTGGCCGAACGACACGGTCGCGGTCTTGATGTAGCCGCCGCAGCGGCAATCGGGTGCGCGGCCGCCGCTCGCCGCAAACTGCTCTTTCACCCACGGCAATTCGTAGCGTTCGCGACAATCGAGACAGACCGCATAGGTCGTGTTGCCGTGCAACTCGATGATGTGCTGCGCTGCGATACCGGATGCCTGATGCAAATTGTCGATGTTCTGCGTGATCAGCGCCAGGATCTTGCCGGCGCGGTAGAGGCTTGCCAGCGCGGTATGGCCGCGGCCGGGTTTTGCGCCGCCGAAGTTCTCCTCCATGGCAAAGCGCCGCCGCCAGGATTCGTCGCGCATCTCTTGCCGCGCGAGGAATTCGTCGAACGGGATCGGCCGGTTCCTGGTCCAGAGCCCGCCCGGCGAACGGAAATCCGGGATGCCGCATTCGGTCGAAATGCCGGCGCCGGTGAAGGGAACAACCTTGCGCGCGTCCGCGATCAAGTTGCGCAAGGCGGCAATGCCACAGTCGAGATCGGGGGCGATCATTGTTATATATGGTCGGGGCTGGCCCCAACGCTTTCCTGAGGTTCATACCATGCGATATCTGCACACGATGCTGCGCGTTCGCAATCTCGATGCGGCGCTCGATTTCTACGTCAATAAGCTCGGCCTCAAGGAAAACCGCCGCCGGGTCGACGAGAAGAACAGGTATACCCTGGTCTTCCTGGCCGGCCCCGATGACGAACGGATCGTCGAGGAAAGCAAAAAGGCCGGACGCCCGGGCCCGGAGGTCGAATTGACCTATAACTGGGACACCGAGGACTACGGCGAGGCCCGCTATTTCGGCCACCTCGCCTACGAGGTGGACGACATCTATGCCGCTTGCGAGCGGCTGATGAAGGCGGGCGTCACTATCAACCGGCCGCCGCGCGACGGGGTGATGGCCTTCGTGCGTTCGCCCGACAAGCATTCGATCGAGCTGTTGCAGAAGGGCGCCGCCCTGCCGCCGCAGGAACCCTGGAAATCCATGCCCAATACCGGGCATTGGTGATTTTTGGGTGGCCGGAAGCCGGCCGGCGGCAAAAGCTTGCCGCTGGCGGCGAAGCTCTTTATACGTCGCCGCCATCCAAAGCGGCAGGCCACCTTTTCAGCCGGGCCCGCACAAGCGCCCTTCGTCTAGAGGCCTAGGACACCGCCCTTTCACGGCGGTAACAGGGGTTCGAATCCCCTAGGGCGCGCCACTTCGGTAAAACTGCGAACGCCAGAAGCCGCCGTTTTGCGCTTGAAGCGCTCGTCGGGATTGGAATTTGTGAATGCGGGCCATGGCGGCAATGTGACATGCGTTGCCCATCCACAGAACAACCTAAGTCTGCGCCGCACTGCGCGGCAGCCTCACCGCCTCCCTCAGTAGCACCGCGAGCGATTTCGCTCGCGGAAAGGCATGACCACTTGGCAGCCGAAGAGCTGGGCCGCCGGTGGCCGGTCAAGGTCGTTAGCCGGCAGCGCCGGGCGCGCGCAACACGAGCCTTGACCGGACGCCGCCGGTCCGGCAGCGCGCTCTCAAGCGTTCATGGCTTGAGGCGTCCTGTTCGCGTGGGCGTATGAGTTTTGGTTGGGCGTAACGCCGCCGCATGCGAGGTGCGTCGTGCTTTGATTTTGTTTGCGTTTGCAGAATATCCAGGCTGTCGGGCAGCGGTGCACCTCGTGCGCGGATGTCGCCATACAAGCCTTCCTCGCACCGACCGACCGGCCGCACCTCTCGGTTTTTATCCTGCGATCCATCGGTCGGCGGCCAGTTCCTCGTGGTTCTTGCACGGCCCTTCGCCAAACTACGATCGGACCAAGACCAGACAGAACATCCCGGTAGCGGATTCCGCTCCGGTTCGTTGCAGCCGATATGCCAAACCGTTGGTGACCGCGCGCGCGTTACCTGTCGCGAGACGGAGCGAAGCTAGCGCATAGGCTACGGCGGTTCTGCCCACTGTTTGCAGATCGAAAGCAGAAAGGCGACAAGTAGATGGGCTTCGGTCGAACCTCGCCAGTCCGGTCTTGTCGATAGCAGACGAGAGACGGATATTGCAATTTTGACGCGAATGGACCCGAAGGCGGCATTGCGCATGCTTGGCGCAAATCAGTATCTTGAGTGCCGCGACATCCCGGTAGGTCAGCGCGCAAGAGGTAGAAATGACTTCCGCTCATCCCCAAAACTATCCTTTAGGCGGCACCAGCACCGAGCGTGATCGCCTGCTCAGCCAAGCCGAACAATACGAGCCGACAGCGAATTGGCTGCTCGACCAAATTGGCATTCAGCCCGGTTGGCGGGCGGTCGATATTGGCTGTGGGCCAATCGGAATCCTCAACTTACTCTCACAACGTGTCGGTCCGCGCGGCTCGGTGATCGGCCTCGAACGCGAACAGCGCTTCGTAGAGATGGCGCGGGCCGAAATCACCAAACGGGGGCTTGGCAACGTAACGATGGTCCAGGCGGACGGCCTCAATACCGGTCTGGAGAAAAACTCATTTGACTTGGTCCACGAGCGGCTGGTCTTGATCAATGTGTCCGCACGCGAGGCGTTCCTGACAGAGATGCTATCGTTGCTTCGCCCCGGCGGAACGGTTGCGCTTGAGGACGTGGATAACGCTTCCTGGCTGTGTCAGCCCGCACACCCATCGTGGGACATCCTATTGAACGCGTTTCATACGGTCTTTCACGCGGGCGGCGGTGACGGCTTTATTGGCAGACGGCTTCCGGTCTTGCTGCACGCCGCCGGCGTCCAGAATATCCAGACAAAAGTGACGGTCGAAACGCCGCCACTTGGCGACTATCGCCGCACGCATCTTATCTCGCTCATTGACTCCGTTTGCGACAAGATCATCGCCAAAGGGATGCTCAATGAAGCAAAGTTGAACGAGCACCGGGAGGCACTCGCGCAGCATCTCAAAGACCCGGCAACGACCGTCATCGACAAACTTTTGGTGCAGTGCTGGGGGCAGAAATCGCGCTAGTGGTCACAGACAGCCAGCGCGCCATGACCGCTTATGCCCTTCACGCCGCTCCCGGGATTGAGCGACAGGGCCGCTGACGGGGTGTAGGCGGACTACCCTTTGATCTCGCGAAGTCCGCGAGCCGTAGTGCAAGATCGTGGTGCATCGCAAACTTGACAATTGGAGCGCGTGGCGGGCTATTGACATCATAGGGCCACGGCGAAGCAATAGTGCCCGTCTTCATCGGCCGTGGCGCGCCAAACTTCCGCACTCAGAATAAAACTGCGAACACTGGGGTCCGCTTTCGCACAGGTCTTCGGGGTCGTCGCGGGATTGATCGCCCTTTTCCAATATCGTCAATCGGTCAGCGAATTTGGCGTGGCCGTTCGGGATCTTGGCCGGTCTTCTAACCAAGCGATTTTGCGATGTCCGTGGGCCACTCGTTCGGCTCCGCCGCCGCCGATGACGCCAGCAGGAACAGTTTGTTCGGATGCAGCGGGAAACGGCGGAAGCCGAAGCCTTCATAAAACTCCGCCGCGCGTTCATCCTTGGCGTCAACCGCAATGGCGAAGACGGCCAGCGTTCGACCCGCGTTCAGCATACGCCGCACGGGGTCCGCGGCCAGTAGCTCGCCGACGCCCCTGGCGCACGATTTTGGCGCGGGCGGTTGCCGTATACCTGCCGTGACGGTTTCTCTCCCCACTTCACGCAATTTTTAACGGACAAAATAGGCGGCGGGGATTTCAATCGGCATATCGTCGGTCATCCTCCGCAACGGACGCTTACGGGAGCGTGAGGCCATGCTGAGAGGCAGGAACGTAATGGCGGCGCTGCGGCGCGACGTGTCCTTCGTCTCGCATGCCTTGATCGTCGTGCTGTTCGCCATTTTCGTCGGGCTTGCGATTGCCGCCTCTTTGCTCGACCTGTGGGCCTTACGCCATTAGGCGTTGGATCACCCACGTGGCGGATAATCGTGCCGGATGCCGTTGAAATCCTCGACGATGAACTGCTCGCCGCCGCTCGTTTCCTTGCGTCCGAGATAATTCGGGCCGATCGGCGATTTGCCATGGCCGCCGGGAATGTCGAGCACGTAAGTAGGTTGGCACAAGCCCGACCAGCGCCCGCGCAATTCCCGCATGAGCGCCTGCCCGGTCGCGATGTCGGTGCGCAGATGCGCGGTGCCGGGCGCGAGATCGCCGTGGTGCAGGTAATAGGGCTTGACCCGGCATTCGACCAGCGCGCGCATCAGGTCGCCCAGCGCTTCCGGTGTATCGTTGACGTCCTTCAGCAGCACCGATTGCCCAAGCAGCACGAGGCCGGCGTCGGCCATGCGGGAGAGCGCGGCGCGGGCCTCCGGCGTCAGTTCGCGCGCGTGGTTGACATGCACGGCGACGTAAGTCGCCTTGCCGCTTGCCTTCATCGCCCGCACAAGCCCGGCCGTGATGCGTTCGGGCGCGGCGACCGGCAGACGCGTGTGGATGCGTACTACTTTGACATGCGCGAGGGCGCGCAGCGCATCCATCACCTCGCGCAGCCGCCGCGCCGACAGCACCAGCGGGTCG
Organism: Pseudomonadota bacterium; assembly: GCA_021815055.1. Classification (GTDB taxonomy): domain Bacteria; phylum Pseudomonadota; class Alphaproteobacteria; order Rhizobiales; family Xanthobacteraceae; genus Pseudolabrys. The sequence goes on from JAKAHJ010000018.1 coordinate 19,238, forward strand.
CCGCCGGTGAGGATCACCTCCCAAATGCCGTTATGCGCGCGGATGTAGTCGAGCGCGCGCACGAGCGCCTCGCGCGACAGCGCGGTCGGCTTGTCGGGGCCGACCATCTCGCGGCGGAAACAGAAGCGGCAATAGACCGCGCAGACATGGGTGAGCTTCAACAGCACGCGGTCGGGATAGCGGTGCACGATGCCCTCGACCGGACTGTGCGCGGTGTCGCCGATCGGATCGGCCAGCTCCTGCGGCTGGTGATCGAGCTCGGCCGCGTCGGGCACGAACTGACGCGCGATCGGATCGCGCGGGTCGTTGCGGTCGATCAAGGCGTCGAGCGCGGGCGTCACGGCGACCGCATAGCGCGCGGCGACCGCGACAAGCGCCGGCAGTTGCTCGGGCGCCGCCAGTCCGTGCTCGCAGAGTTGCGTCGGATTGCGCAGCGTCTGCACCTTTGCGTCCATCGTCGTTTCTCCTTCTCGCCGTCAAACGTCGACGACGGGCGCCCAAATCGCCTGCTCGATGGCTTGCGCGCCGCTCGCCAGCATGGCCAGCCGGTCGAAGCCGAGCGCGATGCCGCAGGCATCCGGCATCTGTTCGAGCGCCACGAGGAAATCCTCGTCGAGCGGATAGCGCTCGCCGTGGATCCGCGCCTTCTCGTCCATCGCGGCGGCAAAGCGCGCGCGCTGCTCGGCCGCGTCGGTCAGTTCGCCGAAGGCATTGCCGAGTTCCACGCCGCAGGCATAGAGCTCGAAGCGCTCGGCCACCCGGTCGCTGCCCGGCTTTGCGCGCGCCAGCGCCGCCTGCGGCAGCGGATACTCATATAGGATCGTCGCACGGCCATTGCCGAGATGCGGCTCGACCCGCTCGGCCAGGATGCGGCTGAAAATGTCGCCCCAGGTGTCGTCACCGGCGAACGCGACCTGGGCCTTCCCTGCCTCGGCCGCCAGCCGGTCGCGGTCGCCCTTGCCGCCGGCAACGGTCGCCAGCAGATCGATCCCGGCATGGCGGGCGAAGGCTTCCGCCACCGTGATGCGCTCGGGCGCCGCGAAGGGATCGATCGTGCGCCCCCGGAATGAGAATTCGTGCGCAGCGGACGCCCGCGCGGCTACGCCCAAGATCGCCGCACAGTCCTCCATCAACCGCTCATAGGGCTCGTTCGCCCGGTACCATTCCAGCAGAGTGAATTCCGGGTGATGCAGCGCGCCGCGCTCGCGGTTGCGGAACACGCGGGCGAATTCGACGATTCTGCTCTCGCCAGCGGCCAACAGCTTCTTGCAGGCAAATTCCGGCGACGTGCGCAAATAGAGTTCCCGGCCCTCGCCGCCCGGTCCGGTCAAGCGGGTCGCAAAGGCGTGCAGATGGGTCTCGTTGCCAGGGGAGACTTGGAGAGCCGGTGTCTCCACCTCGATGAAGCCGGCCCTCGCGAACCAGGCGCGGAGCGCGGTCGCGATGCGGGCGCGCTTGATGAGGTAGGGCCTTCGGGCGGCATGCACCCCGGGCAGCCAGAAAGGCGGGCTTTTCGGCACGTTTACCTCGAAAAAGGCCCGCGGCGGAAAGACTGGCGCCGGGCGCGAAGATCGCTATGGTGCAGCCCGAATCCGCGGCCCCGGGCCGCCGCCAGCTCAAGGATACCAATCGTGAAAGTCATCGCCTCTTCGATCCGCAAGGGCAATATCGTCGACCTCGACGGCAAGCTCTATGTCGTCATCAGCGCGGAAAACTTCTTTCCCGGCAAGGGCACCCCGACCACCCAGATCGATATGCGCCGGATTTCGGACGGCGTGAAGACCCAGATGCGCTACAAGACCACCGAGCAGGTCGAGCGCGCCCATGTCGAGGACCATGAGTTCTCCTATCTCTACTCGGACGGCGACGGCTTCCACTTCATGAATCAGGAAACCTTCGACCAGGTCGCGGTGCCCGCGGACGTGGTGGGGGACTACGACAAATACCTGCAGGAAGGCATGATCGTGAGCATCGCCCTGCACGAGGCTACGCCGGTCTCGATCGACATCCCGCAGAAGGTGACGCTGGAGGTGGTCGATACCGAGCCGGCGATGAAGGGTCAGACCGCATCGGGCTCGTTCAAGCCGGCCATGCTGTCGAACGGCGTGCGCACCATGGTGCCGACCCATATCGTGACCGGCACCCGCATCGTGGTGAGCACCGCCGACGGCTCCTATGTGGAGCGCGCAAAGGATTGAGCGCTACACCCGCACCCCACCGCGCGTCTCCTTAAGGTCGCTCAGTTTGCCTTCGGCGCTTCGGTTGGTAAGCCCGCCTCGATCGCGAAGGTTGCCCGCCGAAGCTCGCAGAGCGAAGACGGGCGTTATCCCTCGCGTCGGTCAGAAGCCGTTTGCGTGCCTATCAGAGGCCGTAGCGCGCGGGCTCGATGCCGGCCAACCGGGCGGTCTCGCAGATGCTGTTCCAGGCGCCTTCGGATAATGGAATGCCCTCGGCCAGACGCTTCGCCTTCAGCCGCCGCTCGGGCTCGCCCGGCAACAGGACCTCGCCGTCCGGGCTGGCCGGGCGCGAGGTCTTGACCCAATCGAGATAGTGGCGCGCCTCCGCGGTCATGGTCTCGGCGAGGCCGAGCGATCTCGGATCGATATAGAAGGAGAGCATGCCGTTCGCGGTCGGCCGGTTGTCCGGTCCGCAGCAGCCGGAATTGGTGAGCGCGCCCGCCAGCAATTCGCACACCAGCGCTAGGCCGGAGCCCTTGTGCTCGCCCATGGCGCGGATGGCGCCGGTGCCGGCACGCGGGCCGCGCAGGTTTGCGTCCGCGCCTTGGCCGTAGAGCGTGGCCGGATCGCTGCTCAGGCTGCCGTCGTGATCGATCAGCACGCCCGGCGGGAGCGGCTTGCCGCCGCTGGCGGCGACCATGATCTTGCCTTCGGCCACCATGGATGTCGCGAAATCGAGGATGACCGGTTTGCCGCCCTCGATTGGGAAGCCGACCGCAAAGGGGGCGGTCGATAGGCGCCGGTCGACGCCGCCGAACGGGGCGACGAGCTGGCTGCCGGCGACATTGACGAAGTGCACCGAGACGAAACCGGCCTCGGCCGCCATTTCCGCCCAGTCGCCGACGCGCCCGATGTGACCGGAATTGCGCACGGCGATGATCGCGACACCGGCGGCGGCGGCTTTCTTCATGCCGAGTTCGACCGACTGCGGCGCAACGGTCTGGCCGAAGCCGTGATGGCCGTCGAGCAGCGCGAAGGGACCGGTATCGGTGACGATTTCCGCGGCCTGATCCGCTTTCAGAAAGCCTTCGCGCAGCCAGCGTACATAACGCGGCGTGCGCAAGACGCCGTGGCTGTCATGGCCGGTCAGGTTGGCGCTCATGAGGTTCTTGGCGACGCGCGCGGCTTCGGCGGCGGAGCAGCCCTCGGCCTGGAAGATGTCGGCGATCATGCGCCGCAGCGGCTCGGCTGCGATCAGGACCATATCGGAGGCGCGGTCGCCCGCACCGGACGGCCGGGCGGCCGCCATATTCTGCGGTTTCATTTCAGAGCACCACGCCGTTGCTGGGGTCGATCAGATGCATGTGATCCATATTGGCCCGCAGCGGCATCATGGCGCCGGCAGCGACCGCGCTCGAAGGCTCGACACGGGCGCAGACCTCGGTCCCGTTCACCGTGAAAAAGACCATGGTTTCCATGCCCATCGGTTCGACCACATCGAGCGCGACGGAAAAATCGCAGCCGCCATTCTGGCCGTTGTGGCGCGGTTCGGTCAGGTGTTCCGGCCGAAGGCCGAGAACCATTTCGCGGCCGGCGGCCGGCCGATAGCGCGCCGCCTTGTCCGCCGGGACGGGCAGGGCGATGGTGTCGGAAATGCGCGCGCGCATATCCGCGCCGTTCGGCTCCAGCCGGCACGGAATGAAGTTCATGGCCGGCGAGCCGATGAAGCCGGCGACGAAGCGGGTCGACGGGTGGTGGTAGAGGTCCTGCGGCGTGCCGATCTGCTCGATCCGGCCCTGGTTCATGACGACGACGCGGTCGGCGAGCGTCATGGCCTCGACCTGGTCGTGGGTGACGTAGACCGTGGTGGTCTTCACCTTCTGGTGCACGCGCTTGATCTCGGTGCGCATCTGTACGCGCAGCTTGGCGTCGAGGTTCGACAAGGGCTCGTCGAACAGGAAGACCTTCGGATTTCGCACAATGGCGCGGCCCATGGCCACGCGCTGGCGCTGGCCGCCGGACAAGGCCTTGGGCCGCCGGTCGAGCAGTTCTGTGATGTCGAGAATGCGCGCGGCCTGTTCCACCCGGGCGCGAATCTCGGCCTTGGAGAATTTGCGCAGCTTCAGGCCGAACGCCATGTTCTCGAACGATGTCATGTGCGGATAGAGCGCGTAATTCTGGAACACCATCGCGATGTCGCGGTCCTTGGGCGGCAGGTCGTTGACGATCTCGCCGCCGATGGCGATGTCGCCCGAGGTGATCTCCTCCAGCCCCGCGATCATCCGCAGCGTGGTGCTCTTGCCGCAACCGGACGGGCCGACCAGCACCACGAATTCGTTGTTCGGGATGTCGAGATCGATCGAGCGGACGGCTTCGACCTCGCCGTATTTCTTGACGACCTGGCGCAGATTGACTTCGGCCATTGCACTCAGCCCTTGGTGGCGCCGGCGGTTAAGCCCGCGATGTAGTAGTCCATCAGGAAGGCGTAGATGACGAGCGGCGGCGCGGCGGCGAGCAAGGCGCCCGCCATCAGCATGCCCCACTTGTAGACGTCGCCGCGGATCAGGCTGGTCACCGTTCCGACGGTGAGCACCTGCTGGTCCGAAGAGTACAGAAACGCCATCGGGTAGACGAAGGCGGCCCACGACACCGTGAAAGCGAAGATCATCGCCGCGATGATGCCGGGCAGCGCCACCGGGATGAAGATCCTGGTCAGCATCTGGATGTGGCCGGCGCCGTCGATCAGCGCCGCCTCGTCCAATTCCTTCGGAATAGACTGGAAATAGCCGATCATGATCCAGGTGCAGAACGGCACCGTCAGCGTTGGATAGACCAGCACCATGCCCCAGTAGGAGTTGAGCAGCCCGAGCGCTTTGACGATCTGGAACATCGGAATGAACAGCAGCGTGTCCGGTACCAGGTAGGTGAGGAAGATGCCGGTCGCCAGGATGCTCGAGCCCCAGAAGCGCATGCGGCCGAGCGCGAAGGCCGCGAGCACGCTGATCACCATGGTGATGGCGACCACCAGTACCGTCACAATAGCCGTGTTCTTGAAGAAGATCAGGAAATCAGTGTTGGCGAGCAGGATCCTGAACTGGTCGAGCGTGGCGCCGTCGGCGATGAACCACGGGTTCGTCTCCATGCGCGCCATCTCCGGGTCGCTCTTGAGCGCCGTGACGATCATGTAATAGGGCGGCGCCAGGAAGAAGATGGCAAACAGGATCAGGAAGAAATAGGAGGTGTAGAGCGCCCAGCGCCGGCTGCGCTTGAGGCTGGCGTGGCCGTTCGTCCGCGCGGCGGAGGGGGCCGTGGTTGCCGTCGCCGGCGTCATCCGATTTCCCTCCCGCGCTTGCGCACGCCCCGCAGGATGAAGATAGCCGCGATCGCCAGGATCGGGAACATGAACAGCGACGTCGCCGCGCCGAGCGGCAGGTCGCCGGAGCGGATGCCGAGCAGGAAGGCGAAGGTCGCGAAGAC
>JAKAHJ010000019.1 GCA_021815055.1 Pseudomonadota bacterium
CGCCGGCTGAACGGTCAGGATTTTCAGGGCTTGGGCTCACCGGCGATCCGGAACGGTCCGCGCAGCACATAGCCGATATAAAGCGCGCCGCCGGCCACATAGACCGCCGCATAGCCGCCGATGAAGCCGACGATGTCCGCGCCGGCGGCCAGGACGACGCCGGTCATGGCCGCCATGGCGACGATCAGGAAACTTGCCACGCGGGCGAGCTCCCGGAAAAATCCGGTGTGCAGGAGCAGGTTGCTGGCGACGTTCTGCGCCAGATTGGCGAGCAGCAGCACGACCAGGATCGAGATCGCCGCCGGGGGCACCGTGGCGGCCTTGCCCAGGAGCAGCGCGAACAGCCGGTCGCCGGCGACGAGCAAGACCGCGCAGAGCGCGAAGGTCGGGATCGCGCAGAGCACCGCCGCCGTCCAGGTCGCCCGCTTGAGCGTCGGAGCGTCGCGTTCGGCGAAGGCGCGCGTCTGCCGCGGCACCAGAGGATCGAGCCCGGCGGCATAGATCAGCGTGGCGCCGCGGAACACTTTGAACAGGGTATCGAGGATGATGGTCGGTGCACCCAGGCCGAAGGCCAGGGGCACGACAAGATAGGGAAAATTATAAACCGCGAGCTCGCCCACCGCGTAATTTCCGCTGCGCAGGAGTTCTCGCCGGCTGTCGTACCAGAAGGCGGCGAGCGCGCCCGCAAATCCGCGCAGCCGCGGGGCGAGCGCGCCGGTGCGCACGAGGCTCGCGATGCAAATGCCGATCAGCACGAACCACAGGACATTGGCGAGCACGAGAAAACCCGCTAGCGGCAGGCCGACGAGAAGCGCCAGCATCATGCCGATATGGCCGATGCGGCGTAGCGCCTCGAGACTCTCGAAATAGGTGAAGCGTTCGACCGCATTGCTCACATTGCGCAGCGGGAACCACACCAGGTTGAGCGCGGAGAACGAAAAGAACAGCGCCAGTTCCGCTGCCCGCCACGGCAATACCGACGGTCTCAGCATCATGGCGGCGAAGCATGCCAGGGTACCGGCGGCGACGATCAGCGCATAAAGGAGGACCACTGCGTTCGATTGCGCGGCGATCGTGGTGTCGGTGCCGTTCGTCAAATAGCGCTCGCGCTGGCGGACGAACAGGATTTTGGCGGCGCCCAGGTCGAACAGCCACAGGGAAACGCCGAGCGTGCCGATCAGAATGTAGATCGAGAACAGTTCCGGCGTGAGCACGCGCGCGAACACGAAGGTTTGCACCAGACCGGCGATCAGGGCGGCGCCCGCGGTGAAGGAGCGCAACAGGAAATAGCGCGGCGACAGAAGGTTCGCGAGCACGCGCGCAGGCTGCCCTAGCAAGGATTTGCGGCCGGCTGTCGGGGTTTGGGGGACCATGCCGCCAAGCTAACGGCGACAGCGCAGCATTCCTTTAAGGATCATGGTGAACGATTACTCACCGTCGCGGGCCGGCACAACGGCAAGCGGCCGGATTAAGGGAAAATTGTTCCGAACGCGCCAATATTGCGTGAATCGTCCGAAGCTTAAACATCACACCAATGGCAGCGGCAGGCTCGTCTTCCGATCAAGGGCCAAAAGGCTCAGCGACGGCGGGACATGTCCCCACCGTCAGCGTCATCGTGCCCTGCTTCAACGGCGGCCATTTTCTCGACGGGCTGATGGTCTCGTTCGACGCCCAAACCTTTCGCGACTTCGAGGTCGTCATCGTCGACGACGGCTCGACCGAACCCGAAACGCGGCGCAAGCTCGCCGCGCTCGAAACACGCGTGCGTATAGTCCGTCAGGAGAACGGCGGCCCTTCGGTCGCGCGCAACCGCGGCGTTCGCGAAGCGCGCGGGGACATCCTGTTCATGCTCGATTGCGACGATACGATCGAGCCGAGCTTTCTCGCCGAGGCCGTGGCCGCGCTGCAGGGCGCGCCACCCGGCACCGGAATGGTATTCGCCGATCTGCGGCTGGGCGGTGCCGAAGGCGGCTTTGTGAGTCGTTATTTCAATCGCTTCGATCTCTTGTTCACGAACACCATGGCGAACGGCCTGGTCATGCGCCGGTCCGTATTCGACGCGGCCGGCGGCTACGACGAGACAATGCGCGAAGGCTACGAGGACTGGGACTTCAGCTTGCGGCTGGCGGGGGCAGGATTTCGCGGGTTAAGAATTCCCAGGCCGCTTTATGTCTATTACATCGGCAGCGACGACACCCATCCGAGCCGTTCCGCCGGCGTGGACAAACGCATGCTGTACGGAAAACTTTGGCGAGCGATCCGCGAGCGGCACCGGGAGAGTTTTCGCCCGCTCGCGATGCTCCGGCTGTGGAGACAATCGCGCGACGGTTCCGGACGAATCCCGCTGTGGAAGGGTATCGCGGCCTGGCTGGCGGCGAACATTCTGCCGGAAGCTGTGTTCAATCAGTTGATCAAGCGCCTGCATCGCGGCCCGCGGGCCGATGCCCCGGGGGAGCCTTATGGCGATGCGACCGGCGGGGCGCGGGTGGCGCCTTAGTTTTTATGACGCCGCGGCATATGGCGGCCGGATGAATTGACGGGATGTTGCGCGTGCGTCGCGTTGCTGGCGGAACGTCGCGACCGACAGGCCCCAGATCATGCCGAGCAGCAGAAAAAAATGACGCCAGTGATCGGTGTCGATCACGAAGCCTTCGGCCACCTCGCCGACAAAGGTGGCGAAGGCGGTGACGATATAGGCCTGCCACGGCGAGCGCACGAATGCGGTGCGCAGGCCGATGAAAAGGGTCGACAGCACCAGGAGAATATAGGCCATCGCTCCCACCCAGCCATAGACCAGAAATGCCTGGAGATAGACGTTGTGCTGCTGGATTCCATGCACGCGAGCGAATTCGAAGGGACCCATGCCGCCGGGTGAATTCAACAAGTCGGTGAGCGCCAGTTCCTGCAGACGAAAACGGCCGCCTTGCCCGACATCGTAGGATTGGATGAGCTGGGCGCGCTCGAAGAACATGGTGCGGATCGCTTCGAACGACAGCAGAAACACGAGAAAGGCCGCCAGCGCCGCAACGGCCAGCGCGGTGAAGACGAAGATGCGCAGACGCGCGGGACGGCTGGGCGCGGTCAGAAAGGCGATCGCGATCATGACAAAGGCGGACAGCACGAAGTGAAACCAGGCGCCGCGCGAGAAGGCGAGCAGCAAGGCGACCAGCAGGATGCCGACGACGACGATATCAAGCAGACGGATGCGGTCGGTCAGCATCCGGTACATCAGGAACAGTGTCGGCCAGATCAGAAAAGGCCCATACACGTTGGGATCCTTGAACGGACCGAGCGCGCGGCCGTAGGGCGCGAACATGTCGGCGCCCGGAAACAGGCTGAAATAGCCGGCGATGCCGGCAAGCGCGGCGAAAACGGCGGAAATCACATAGGCGGTGCGCATCGCCGTCAGCCGCGGCACGGTGTGTTCCGCGAACAGACAGGCGAACAAGATCGCCGCTACCGCCAGGTAGATCGATGTGCCGGTGTACTGCACCGTCTTCTCGTGGCCGAGCACATTGGTGAGCGCGATCATGCCGGAGACGTTCCACACCACCAAAAGCGCCAGGGGCAACGCTAGCGTGCGGTTGAAGCGCACGCCCGCCACGATCGCGGCGAGTGCGAGCACTCCCATCAGCACGTCATGCGGGGAGGGCTCGATGACGGCGACCGAGCTTGCCAGCACAGTGATGAACAGCACGACCAGCAGGATGCGTTCGGTCAAGGGCAGCGGGGCAACCGGCACAAGGGGCGTTGTTGCGCCTGCGTATGCGAGGGCCCAATTGCTCGCCGGCGGTGCAGGAGCGTACGACGCCGGCGGCGCGCCGCCCGACAGAACCGCCATGTCGCGCGCCGTGATCAATAGGCGTGCTCGGTCTTGAACAGCGCGAAGGGCGTGCGCAGCAGGATGTAGAGGTCGAACAGAACGGACCAGTTCTCGATGTAATAAAGGTCGTGCTCGACGCGTTTCTGGATCTTCTCCTGCGTGTCGGTTTCGCCGCGCCAGCCGTTGATCTGGGCCCAGCCGGTAATGCCGGGCTTCACCCGGTGGCGGGCGAAATAGCCGTCGACCGCCTCGTCATAAAGACGGGTCTCGGCCTTGGCATGCACCGCATGCGGGCGCGGACCGACCAGCGACAGGTTGCCCTTGATGGCCACGTTGATGAGCTGCGGCAATTCGTCGAGACTGGTCTTGCGCAGGAAGCGGCCGACGCGGGTGACGCGCGGGTCGTCCTTGGTCACGAGCTTGGCCGCGGTGGCGTCCGCCGCCTCGACATACATCGAGCGGAATTTGTAGACCTCGATCAGATCGTTGTTGAAGCCATAGCGCCGCTGCTTGAAGAACACCGGGCCGCGGCTGTCAAGCTTGATGGCGATGGCGATGACGGCCATCAGCGGCAAGGCCATGAGCAAAAGGATGCCGCCGATGACCCGGTCGAACAGCCCTTTCATCACGACGTCCCAGTCGGCGATGGGACGGTCGAACACGTCGATCACCGGGACATTGCCGATATAGGAATAGGAGCGCGGGCGGAACTGCAGCCGGTTGGTATGGGCGGCAAGCCGGATGTCGACCGGCAGCACCCACAGCTTCTTCAGCATTTGGAGGATGCGGCCTTCCGCCGAGATCGGCAGCGAGAAGATCACGAGATCGACGCGGGTGCGGCGGCCGAATTCCACCAGATCGTCGACGCTGCCGAGCTTGGGTTCGCCGGCGCATTCCGTGCCGGTGCGCTCGTCGCTGCGATCGTCGAACAGGCCGACGATCTCGACGCCGGAATCCTTTTGCCGGCGCAGTTCTTCGATGACATGCGCGCCGGGCTCTCCCGCACCGACGATCACCGTGCGGCGGGTCAGGCGGCCCTCCCGCGTCCAGCGGCGTACCGCGTAGAACAGCAGCTTGCGCGAGCCGATGAGGACGATGAGTCCGACGACGAAATAGCTGCCGAGCCAGACGCGCGAGAACATCTCGCCGGCCTTGGCGAAAAAGGAGGCGCCGATCACGATCAGGAACACCGCCGACCAGGCCGAGGCGAGCCGCATGTACTGTTTCTCGAGCCCGCGGAAGGCCTGCACCTGATAGATATCGGCGATCTGGAAAGCGAGCGTCGACAGGGTCGCGATCACCAATGTCGCGATCAGATAGCGCCCGATATACTCGGTCGGCAGATAGGCGGCGAACAGCGCCAGGCCGACAACGACCACGAGCACGAATTCGCTGATGCGCACGGTGCCCGCGAGAACGATCGGGGAAATCGGTGTGGCCAGCGGTTCGCTGGCTGCTTCCAGCGCTTCAGGCGAAAGCGGGGGCGAGTCGATTTTGGCGCGCGAACCTGCGTGCAACGCGTGAGCGGCCGGATCGAGGCTGGTCGATTCTTTTGAAGGTTGGATGTCGCTGTCGATCATACGCTCAGGCCATCACTTCGAAACCGTCGGGGGCAGGCCGCGGTCATTCGATCAATTTGCGAGAAATTTCTAGGTAAAGACTCTCAAGAAAGGCTTATCGCGGCATTTAAATATTGCTTAACGCCGCCCGATCGCGCCCAGCCTCGCGAGGCCGTCCGCATAGGCGGTGAGGACGCCTTCCACCATGGTGTCGACCGAAAAGAAGCGTGCGACCCTTTCGCGCAGTTCGGCCGCCTGTGCGGCGGCGGCATCCGGCCGGTCGAGTGCCCGAGCGATGGCTTGCGCCAGCGCGCCCGAATCCTGGGGCGGCACCAGGCGGTCCGATAGCGGACCATAGATTTCCGGAACGCCGCCGACCTTGGTCGTGATTAGCGGTATGTTCGCCGCGGCGGCCTCGAGCACCACATAGGGCAGGGACTCGGCCAGTGAGGGTATGACCATGACGCGGCCGAGCGCCTGCGCGCGGTGGGCGGGCATCGCGCCGGCGAAATGGACGCGGCTCGAAAGCCCGAGCCCAGCGACCTGCGCATCGAGAGCCTCGCGCGACGGGCCGTCGCCGACCAGCGTCGCGCTGATGCTGCGGCCTTCGCGATTGAGTCTTGCGATGGCATCGATGAGCGTTTCGACGCCTTTCACAGGGCGCAACTCGCCGATGAACAGCAGATCGGTCGCATCGGGTGCGGTTGCGACGTTCTTGAATTCGGCCTCGGTGACGCCGTTGTGGACGATCCGCACGAGGCCCTTCGGGGTGCCGATCTTTCGGCGGAAAATTTCGGCGCTATAGGCGCTTTCGAACAGGAACAGGTCGCCGCGCAGCATCAAGAGCCTTTCGCTCGCCAGGTAAAATTTGCCGGCGATTGTATCGTGGCTATACAGCAGGCTTCCGCCATGGGGCGTATAGGCCCGCAAGGCGCGGCGGTTGCCCAGCGCCATGCGGGCAAAGGCGCCGCCCTTGGCGCCGTGGCCGTGCGCGACGTCGGCTTTGGTTTCGGCCACGCGACGCGTCACATGAATGAGTGCTGGCAGGTCGCCGGGCCCCACATGCCGGCGCATCGGAATACGGGTGAGGCCGAGCGCGAGCGACGGTTCGATTTCCTTCAGCACGGACTCGGCCGCCGCGCCGCCGGTCAAGCTGTCCGCCACCATGCCCACCCGGTGCCCGCGCGCGATTTGCGCCCGCGTAAGGTCGAGCACGTGCCGGAATAGGCCGCCGACCGGCGCGCGGAAAATATGCAGGATATTCAGGGGGAGTGTCACGACCAGCGCCGATTCGCGGTAAACCGCATAACTTATAGCATAGTTCGGCCCGGGCCCGTTCCAGCGGCTTTTAGGAGCGGGAACAGCGCGTCAAACGGAAACATTCGAATTGCGGGAGCGAAATTAACGTCAAAGCAACCATAATAGATTGTCATTGCATCGCTGCCACACGGCTGTGCGTCTGGAGTAGCGATGTTTTTCGGTAAAAGGTCAAAGACGGATTCCTCGGCACCCGTGCGGGCGCCAGCGGTCAATCCGGTGCGTGAGCCCCCCGTCGCAACCTATTCTGCCGGCGGCGAGCCGGACATGATCGGCTTGGGCCGGCTGTTGTGGCAGAGACGCAATCGGATACTCGCCCATACCCTGATCGTGGCGGCGGCGGCATTCGTCGTCGTCAATGCCATTACCCCGCGGTACCGCTCCGAGGCGCGCCTGCTTCTGGAGACCCGCGAGAACGCCTTCCTGCGTCCGGAGGCCGAAAAGAACCTCGACCGCACCACGATCGATGCCGAGGCGGTCGCGAGCCAGATCCAGGTTGTGCTCTCGCGCGATCTGGCGCGTCAGGTGATCGCCAAGGAAAAACTCTCCGATAATCCGGAGTTCGACTCCGGTGGCTTCTTCCGTACCCTGCTGGGATTGGTCGGTCTTGGTCGCGACCCCAACGCGATGACGCGGGAAGAGCGTACGCTGGAAGCCTATTACGACCGGCTCAATGTCTCGGCCATCGAAAAGTCGCGGGTCATTTCAATCGATTTCTCCTCCGCCAATCCCGCTCTCGCCGCGCGCGTCGCCAATACCATCGCCGAGACCTACCTGACCATGCAGCAATCGGCGAAGCAGGACCAGACGCGCGCCGCCGGCAACTGGCTCGCCGGCGAAATCGACAAGATGCGCAAGCGCGTGGCCGATGCGGAGGCCAAGGTCGAGGAATACCGGGCCAAGTCCAATCTGTTCGTCGGCACCAACAATACATCGCTGCCGAGCCAGCAGCTCACCGAGCTCAATTCGCAGATCGCGACGGCGCGCGGGCAGCAGGCCGATTTGAAGGCGAGGGCGCAACAGCTTCGCGAGATGATCCGTTCCGGCAAGTCGATCGAGTCGTCCGATCTTGCCAATTCGGAGCCCATGCGCCGCCTGATCGAGCAGCGCATCGCTCTGCGCGCGCAGCTCGCCGAGCAGTCGACCACCTTGCTCGACCAGCACCCGCGCATCAAGGAGATCAGGGCGCAGATCGCCGAGAGCGATCGCCAGATCAGAAGCGAGGGCGAGCGGCTCGCGCGTCAACTCGATAACGACGCCAAGCTTGCCGGCGACAAGGTGCAACAGCTCACCGCGAGCCTCGACCAGGTCAAAAAGCTCGCCTCGCAAAGCAACGAGCAGGACGTGGAATTGCGCGCGCTCGAACGCGAGGCCAAGACGCAGCGCGATCTGCTCGAGTCCTATCTGGCGAAATACCGTGAAGCCGCCGCGCGCGACAGCATCAATGCGGCCCCGCCGGAAGCGCGCATCATCTCGCGCGCAAGTCCGGCCCTGCAGCCGGCCTATCCGAAAAAACTGCCGACGGTCCTTGTCGCGGCTTTCGCCGCCTTCGCGCTGTCGGCGGGATTTACCGTCACCGGGGCTTTGCTGGCGCCGGCCGTGGCGGGGGCGCCCTATGCCTATCCGTATGCGCCGGGTTATGCCGCGCCCGCTGCCGCGCCGCCGGTCCAGCCCATGCCGCGCATGGCGTCGCCGCCTTTATCGCCGGCGCTCGGTCCGGGACCGGGGGTGGAGTCCGTTGCGGCGGTTGCAGCGGCAGGACCGATTGTCCCGGCGCATAATGTGGAGCAGATCGCCCGCAGCTTGCGTCAGGCGGGCCAGGCCGGCCGCAGCGTGACCGTGGTCGGCACCGCCCGCAATGTCGGGACAACCTATGCCGCGATCCAGCTCGCGCGCGCGCTTTCCAAAGAGGGCTCGGTGGTGCTGGTCGATCTGGCTTTCGGCGCGCCCAATTTGTCGGTGATTTCGACCGATCCGAATGCGCCCGGCATCTCCGAGCTGGTGCGCGGCGCCGCCTCGTTCGGCGACATCATCACGCGCGACCAGTACTCGAACGTGCACCTGGTCGCCACCGGCGCGGTCGGCGGGGATGCCGACTTGCTCGCCGTCTCGCCGATGGTGGCGACGACGGTCGAGGCGCTGGCGCGCAGCTACGACCATGTGGTGATCGACATCGGCTCCGCCGCCGACATAGCGGTGGAGCGATTTGCTCCGCTGGCGGCGCGCGCGGTGCTGGTGGCGTCCGACCCAGAAAAGGCGGAGACGCGCGCGGTGCGCGACCGGCTGCTGCTGGTGGGCTTCGTAGACGTGACGGTTCTGACCGGCGTTTCGCAGGCCGTCGCGGCCTAATCGCCCGGTCCCGTATCGAGGCGGGCGCGAAGACGGCGCAGCGAACTGACCAGCGACCACAAAGCGGGCCGCTGCTTGACGGCGCGTTTGGCTGCGGCGGCAAGCCGGCCAGCGAGCGCCATCGCCTGGCCGGCAAGGCTGAGCGGCAGGAAGCTGTCGAACAACGGTTCCGCGTCGCGGCAGAACAGGGCCTTGTAGCGCGACGCCCCAATGCCGAGGTCGAACGTGGTCAATCCGCGCTCGCAACTATCGCGCACCAGATGGACGATCAGTTGTTCTCCCGGGCTTTCGGCGGCGAAGCGGCCGGGCAGGATCGAATTGAACATCCCGCAGAACCGTCCGCCCCCGACCATGCCGCCCATGGTGGCCACGATGATGTCGCCGACGGCGAGCGCATAGAGCGCGATCGGCGGCTCGCCGCCGGGCGTTTTCTCCGTCGCCGCCGCTTCGATGAAGCGACGGACTTCGGGCGATGCGAAAGCATCGGGCAAGCCGAGCAGGCGCATGCGCGCGCTTTTCTGTTTGAAGAAGGCATCGAGAACCCGCCGGATTTCGCACGGCTTCGTGGCCCGCTCGAAGCGCACGGCGCCGTGGGCGGCGAGCGCCTGCTCCTTTTTTCGCATCTTCTTGCGGGTCGCGGAATTGGTGTGCGTACGCAGCAAGGCCTCGAAATCGGCCGTCAGCGCGCCGCTGAATCCATAATTGGCGGACGGCTGATGGTCGAGCGCGGCGAGGGGATTGGTCGTCCCGGACCAGGTCAGCGGCTGGTTGACCAGTCTGAGCATATCGGCCCGGCCAGCGAGCTGGTTCAGGACCGCCCGCAATTCGCCGGCGCCGATCTGCCGCGCCACGTCGCGCCGCCACAGGCCCATGTTGAAATTGGTGTGTTTGCCGCCGAGGAACTCGATGATGGTGAGCCCGAGCAGACGGCGGCGGCCGAGCGGCCACAGGAACAGGGGAGCGCCGCGGCCGTTGAAGGCGACCACGACGAAGGGCTCGACGCCGGCCGGGCCGCCGACATGGTGCTGCCACAGCCGGAGAAAATCGTAGTGCTGGTAAGGAGTCGCAAGACGTTTTCCCTGCTCCAGCGCCCGCCACCAGGGCTCGGCCGCGGCCATGTCCTCGACGATCTCGATCCGCACGACTTGGCAATCCGGAACCGGCAAAGCCTGGTTTCCGGCGGCCGCAGGGCGCAGGGCAACGACACTCATCGATCTCGGGCCTTGGGATTTAATCGTCAGGGCGGTCACAGGGTCGCAAAGATTTATCAATAAAGGGTTGGAATAGTGGCTCGATTTCGTCTGTCGGCCTTTGTGACCGCGTGAGGAATGTGAAGAAAACCATCATCCGGACCGGCCTGGAGACGCTGTATTTCACCGGGCTGCATCACCTGATGCGCCCGTTTATCGGCGGCGTGGGCGTCATCCTGACGCTGCACCATGTGCGGCCGGCTAGGGCCGATGCGTTCCAGCCCAACCGGCTGCTGGAGATCACGCCGGTCTTTTTCGAAGGCTTGCTGCGCCGGCTCAAGCGCATGCGCGTCGACGTGATTTCGCTCGACGAGATGCATCGCCGCTTGATCGCGGAGGATTTCAAGCGCCGCTTCGTCTGCATCACCTTCGACGACGGCTACAAAGATCTGATGGAATACGCCTATCCGCTGCTCAAGAAATACGACCTGCCCTTCGCGCTCTATATCGCCACCAGCTTTCCCGACCGGCTCGGCGAATTGTGGTGGGCCGCGCTCGAGGCAGTGGTGGCGCAGAACAGCCGCATCGGCCTGATGATCGACGGCGAGCAGAAATTCTTCGAATGCGGCACGGTGGCGCAGAAGCGCGAACTATACGATGCGCTCTACGGCTGGCTGCGCAGCATGAAGACCGAGGACGAGGTGCGCAAGACCGTGCGCGACCTGTGCGCGACTTACCGCGTCGACATACCTTCGTTCTGCCGCGACCTGTGCATGGGCTGGGACGAGATCGTCAGGCTCGCCGCCGACCCGCTCTGCACGATCGGCGCGCATACCGTCAATCATCCGATGCTCAAGAAGCTTTCGAACGAGGCTGCCGCGCGTTCGGAGATGGAGATGAGCCGCTCGGTGCTGCAGGCGGCGCTCGGCAAGCGCCCCGACCATCTCGCCTATCCGGTGGGCGATCCGACCTCGGCCGGCCCGCGCGAGTTCCGCCTCGCCCGCGAATTGGGGTTCAAGACCGCGGTCACCACGCGGCCGGGTGTCTTGTTCAAAGCGCACCGCGCGCATCTGACCGCCCTGCCGCGCATTTCGGTCAATGGCGAGTTCCAGCAGCAGCGTTACATGAAGGTGCTGATCTCGGGCGCCGGCACCGCTCTGTGGAACGGATTCCGGCAGGTCAATGCGGCGTAGCTTTGCCGGGGCGCGACATCCAGGCAATGAGAGGCATTGCGGGCAGCACCCAGCCGAGCCCGGCAATCACGTAATAGACCACTGCGACCCAACCGTTGATGTTGGTGAGGGCCGATTGCGCCAGCGCCATGGCGAGCAGCGCCCAGAAGCCCACGAGGGCCAAAAGGCCGACGGCGCCGATGAATTTACGGGTGCGGACGGACATGGGAGGCCTAGGTCGGGGACATTTGCGGCGGCGCGTCTGCGCCTATATGGTCCGCCCCATCCCCAATAAGCAAGCGTTCCATGACGACGATCGACACACGTTCAGACTATCGCACGCGCGCGGTGCGGCTCTGGCTTTTGGCTGCCGCGGCCATGATCTTCCTGACGCTGGTGGTCGGCGGGGCGACGCGGCTGACCGAAAGCGGGCTGTCGATCACCGAATGGAAACCGGTCACCGGCGTTTTGCCGCCGCTGTCGGACAGCCAATGGCAGGCGGAATTCACGAAATACCGGGCCATCCCGCAATACCGCGAGCTCAACAGCGGCATGAGCCTCGATCGATTCAAGGTGATCTTCTGGTGGGAATGGTCGCACCGGCTGCTGGCGCGCACGACCGGCGCGGTGTTCTTGGCTCCGTTCCTGTTCTTTTTGTGGCGCGGCTGGATTCCGCCCAAGCTCAAGACGCGGCTATGGACCATCTTTTTCGCCGGCGCGGCGCTCGGCGCGGTCGGTTGGTGGATGGTTTCCTCGGGCCTTGCCGGCAGTAACCGCGTCAGCGTGTCGCAGTACCGGCTCGCCTTTCACCTGACTCTCGCGACCGCGATCTATGCCGCGATCCTGTGGACCGCGCAGCAGCTCTCCAGCCAGCGGCCGGCTGGCGCGCCGGCGCGCCTGCGCATCGTCGCGCTGATGCTCCCGCTGCTGCTGATCGTGCAGATTTATCTCGGCGCGCTGGTGGCCGGTCTCGACGCCGGTCTCGCCTACAATACCTGGCCGCTCATCGACGGCGCCTTAGTGCCGGAGGCGGCGCGACTCTGGTTCATCGCGCCGGCCTGGCGTAATCTGTTCGAGAACGTGCTCACCGTGCAGTTCGATCACCGCATGGTGGCCTATGCGATCTGGCTCGTCGCCATGTTCCACGCCAACGATGCCTGGCGCGCGGGGCGGGAGACGAGCGGCGCGCTGATCGTCGCCGGCGCGGTTACGCTGCAGGCCGCGCTCGGCATCGTCACGCTGCTCAATCAGGCGCCGCTTCCGCTGGCTCTGGCGCATCAGATGCTGGCGATCCTCACGCTGACGGTCGCGATCATGCATGCCGAGCGGCTGTCGCATCTTGAGAGTTTCAAATTGCCGCGCGCGGTACCGGCGGGGCAGGGCGCATGATCGAGATCGGCGACCGGTAAGATCGCGCCCGAAACGCAGGCGCATCCGCGACTATGTCGCGCGGACGTTCAGGAAATGAGGATTAGCGTGGTTCGATGGGAAAATCATATTCGCGCCGCGTATCCGCCGCCGGATACGAGAAGTGCCACCATTCGCGCTTGTAGTTGACGAAGCCATGCCGGGCCATGGCGTCGCGCAACAGCATCCGCCGCGCGTGCTGCTCGGCCGTGATCGAGCCATTGCGCGTATAGCTTTTCACGCTGAAGCAATCGAAGCTCGTTCCCATGTCGAGGCTGTCGTCGGGCGCGCGGGCTGCGAGTGGCCCCGCGCATGAGCCGTAGCGCGCATTCGCGTCGAAAGGCGCGGGCGCCGGGCCGTCTATCGGCACCACGGTAAGATCGACGGCGACGCCGCGCGAATGCGCCGAGTGGCTGGCGATGTAGCCGAGCGCGAACAGGTTCGCTTTCTTCAGGCCTGGATAGAAGCGGCTGGTGTCGGGCGCGGCGCGCGGGTTTTCGGACCACGCGGCCATGGCCGCGACCGTCCGCGCCGGCCGATAACAGTCGTAGACTTTAAGCGACAGGTTCTGCCGCGCGAGTTCGATCTGCACGGCTTTGAGTGCGAGCGCGACCGGCCGCCGCAACAGGCATTCGTGCGCATGATAACCTGGCAAGGGCCGCCCGACGAAATTGTTGCGCTCGGCATAGCGCATATCCTGCCGGATGCTCGGATCGATGTCGCGCAGATAGACGAAGCCGTGCGGCAGGCGCGCGCCGCCGAGCGCCAGCCCGAACGGCAGCAACAGCGCCAGCGCTGCGACAGACCGGCGCGCGGCTTTGACCGCACGCTGACCGTTGCTCACGCCATCCCGGCGCGTCATCTCAGGCTGTCAGCGCTTGTTCGAGGTCGGCGACGATGTCGTTCCTGTCCTCGAGCCCGATCGACAGCCGCACCACGTCCGGCCCGGCGCCGGCCTGCACCTTCTGCGCATCGGACAATTGCCGGTGCGTGGTGGAGGCCGGATGAATGATGAGCGAGCGGGTGTCGCCGATATTGGCGAGATGCGAGAACAGTTTCACGTTGGAGACGAGCTTCACGCCGGCGTCGTAGCCGCCCTTCAGCCCGAAAGTGAACACCGCGCCGCTGCCCTTCGGCACGTATTTTCTGGCGAGCGCACTGTATTTGTCGTTGGCGAGCCCGGGATAGCTGACCCAGGCGACCTCCGGCCGCTGCGACAGCCATTCGGCGACCGCGAGCGCGTTGTCGCAATGGCGCTGCATGCGCAGCGACAAGGTTTCGATGCCGGTCAGAATGAGGAAGGCGTTGAACGGCGACAGCGCCGGCCCCAGGTCGCGCAACCCGAGCACGCGGCAGGCGATGGCGAAAGCGAAATTGCCGAAGGTCTCGTGCAGCACCATGCCGGAATATTCCGGCCGCGGCTCGCACAACATGGGGTATTTCCTGTCGCGCGACCAGTTGAAGGTGCCGGCGTCCACGATCATGCCGCCGATCGAGTTGCCGTGTCCGCCGAGGAATTTGGTGAGAGAATGCACAACGATGTCGGCGCCATAGTCGATCGGCTTGCAAAGGTAAGGCGTCGCCAGCGTGTTGTCGACGATCAGCGGAACGCCCGCCTTGCGCGCGACCGTAGCGATCGCTTCGATGTCGGTGACGATTCCGCCCGGATTGGCGAGCGACTCGATGAAGATTGCCTTGGTCTTGGGCGTGACCGCCTTCTCGAAGGTCGAAATGTCGTCGGGATCGGCCCACACCACGTTCCAGCCGAAATTTTTGTAGGAATGATTGAACTGGTTGATCGAGCCGCCGTAAAGCTTCTTGGACGCGATGAATTCGTCGCCCGGCATCATCAGCGCATGCATGACGACCACCTGGGCGGCGTGGCCGGAAGCGATCGCCAGGCCCGCGGTGCCGCCTTCGAGCGCCGCGACGCGTTCCTCCAGCACGGCGCAGGTAGGATTGCCGATGCGGGTATAGATGTTGCCGAAGGCTTGCAGGCCGAACAGCGAGGCCGCGTGGTCGACGTCGTCGAAGACGAAGGACGTGGTTTGGTAAATCGGCGTCGCCCGCGCCCCGGTGGTAGGGTCCGGCTTGGCGCCGGCGTGGATCGAGAGCGTGGCAAAGCCGGGAATGCGTTCTGCGTCGGCCATAAATTCCCCTTGAGGTGCGGCGCGCGGAGCTCTTTGAGAGCCGGTCGCGCTTGTCCGAGCGATTAAACGGGGCGCGCGGGCAGGGCGTCAACCGAAACAGAAGGGCAACGGGTCACTTGGAAAGCGGCGGCTACGCAAGCGCGCGATCGAAGCACGGTGTTCTGCCGCAAGGCCGGTGGCCGGTCTATGGCTTCTTCTGCGCTATGTCCGTTGCGGCGGTGGTGCCGCCCTGGACCGTGTCGTGCGTGAGGCCCATGCGTTGTACGCCCTTTCCGAGCGTGTGGGCGCGCTTGGAGGTAAGGGTGCGCGAATTGACGCCGATCCAGGAGATTTCCGACGACAGGCGGCCATATTCGATCTTCGGGCAACGGTTCATGACCACCTTCATGCCATTGGCTTCGGCGAGCGCGGCCGCTTCGTCGTTGCGCACCGTGAGCTGCATCCAGACCACCTGCGGCCGCGGCTTGAGCGAGATCGCCTTCTGCACGACCGGCAGCGCAGACTCGGAAGCGCGAAAGATATCGACCATGTCGATCGGTTCGGGAATATCCGGGAGCGAGGCGTAGACCTTCTGGCCGAGCACTTCCTTGCCGGCGTGGCCCGGATTGACCGGGATGACGCGATAGCCGCGTTCCATGAGATATTTGAACACGAAATAGCTCGGCCGGTTCTCCTTCGGCGAAAAACCGACCATGGCGATGGTTTTTACCGTGTTGAGAATGCCGCGGATGTAGCTGTCGGGGTAACTGTCGTGGTTCATCACATTCGAATTCCGGTCGATCCGACGTCTCACTAACCGTTTTCCGCGCGCTGCGCCAGCAAGGCGCGCAGGCGCGCATTCTCGGCCTGCAATTCGGCGATCGTGCTTTTAACCGCTTCGAAGGCCTGTTCGACCTCTGCTTCGGTGAAGCGCGTGACGATATGGGACGAGCAGTTGGCGTCCCAGGCCTCGATGGTGAACAGGATCGCGCGTTCGGGCCGCGCCTTGTAACCGGCATCAAACAGCACTTCGACCAGTGCGGGATTATCTTCGACCACGCGGGCGCGGCCCCACAGCTTGATGCGCTGGCGGCGGGCCGGGTCGAGCAGGAACAGGAAGGCGCGGTCGTTTTCCGACAGGTTGGCGAGCGTGATGTATTGCCGGTTGCCGCGATAGTCGGCGAAACCGAGCGTCCTCTCGTCGACCACCTTGATGAAGCCTTTGGGCCCGGCGCGGTGTTGCAGATAAGGCGCGCCGTTGGCGGTCGCGGTGGCGAGGAAAGCCGTGTCCTGCCCGGCGATGAACCTCGCGAGCTCCGGCGTCACGCGGTCGGGAAAGCCTTCTGCCATGCGGGGGGCGTAAGCCCTGGCGGAGCCGCGCTCGGCCTGCGCTCTTTGCACGGCGGGCGTGAACACGAGAGATGCGTTAGTCATGGGAGGCCCCGCCGCTGCGATTACCGGTCATGTCAACATAGGTAGGCGAGCGGTGGCCGGGCAGTGGGGGGCACGAGACCTTGCCGTCACTTTCGCGGGATCACCGGCAGCAGCAGATAGGCTTCACGCTCGCCGCCGGCATAGACCGTATTGGTGCCTGTATTGTAGTCGGCGTGATAATGCAGGTAGCCCTGGCTGCCGACGCCATCGCGCGGCTGTACGTCGAGCCTGATCCGATGCCCCTTCTTGAACACCATGGAGGTCGGCCAGATCTCGACGTCCACCTTCACGATCTCCCCGGGTTTTAGATAGAGCCGGCGCCGGTGCTTGTGATAGGGCCGGTAGGGCAGCGTCAATTCGGGGTCGAGCTCGCGATGCGAGACGCGCAGCCAGCCCTTGGCCACCGGCACCGGCGAGCCCTGCTGGCCGGTTTCCATCATTTCATTGCCGTCGCCGTCGAAATGACGCAGCGTGAGGAACAGGTCCATGTCCTCGCTGGAGCTCGACACGAAGAACGAGGCGGCGAGCGGGCCGGTGATTTCCAGGTCTTCATCGAGCGGGGGCGTTTCCAGCGCGATTCCCATGTCGGGCTTGATGCCGCCGCCCATCACCTGCGAAGAGGCCGCCGAGGTCGAGCCCATCGTGCCGAGGCTCGACGCCGGATAAGTGCGCGCCGAAACCTCCTTCGGATTGTCGCGCACCAGCCCGCCCCGGTTGGCCGGCGCGCCCGGCGGCAACGGCGACAGGTCGAAATAAAGCTTGGTCCATTGCGTGCGGGCGAGCGGCCATTCCTGCTCGTGCCGCCATTCGATTTTGTCGGCGCCGTGCCGGATCGCGAGCTTGATCGGCGGCTCGGCCATGACGCCGTTGTCGATGCCCTTGAGCCAATAGTCGAAGAAGCGGATCTGGTCCTCGCGCGCCTCCTCGCGGTAGAACGGATGCACATGGCTGCCGGTGTGGATGCGCAACTTCTTGTGCGGCGAGGCCGCGCGCATATAGGCCTCGGTATTGCCGCGCAGATGCAGGCCGAAGCCGGTCCAGTTGCCGACCGAAAACAGCGGCACGGTGATCTTGTCCCATTGCGCCTGCGCACCGTGGAAGGCGCCGGTGTCGAGATTGTTGGAAAGCCAGAAGTCGAGCGTGTTCACCTTCCAGGCGTCGGGCAATTGCTGCGAGGCGCGTCCGAGCTTGTGGTGCATCAGGTGGGCGGTGAACCAGTTGGTCATGAACACGCTCAGGATGCCGCCGTGATAAAGTCCATCGCGGTAGATGTCGGCGAAGCCTTCCCACGGGATGATCGCCTTCAATGACGGCGGCTGGCGGTTGGCGGCAAACCATTGGTTGATGGCGTAGTAGGAAATGCCGTTGAGGCCGACATTGCCGTTGCACCAGGGCTGGACCGCTGCCCATTCGATGGCGTCGTAAAAGTCGGCCGCTTCCGCGAGCGACCAGGGCTCGCACTGGCCCTGGCTCTTGCCCGAGCCGCGCCCGTCGACGCGCACGGCGGCATAGCCGCGCGGCACCCACCAGAGCGGATTGATGGTCTCCCAGTTCATCCAGTCGTTCGGCTTTTCCTCGAGCGTGTCGGGGGCCACCCAGAGCTTGTCCTTCTGGTAGGGACCGAGATTGAGGATCGCGGGGACGCGCGTATTGCCGTCTTTCGGACGGAAGACATCGGCCATGAGCCGGGCGCCGTCGCGCATCGGCACTTCGACGTCCTTCTCGATCAGGATGGCGTCGCTGGCGGCGCTGGCCTGCACATTCATGGCGTTTGGCTCCCCGGGAATCCGTTCGACGCCCGGCCGCGGCCGGGCATCCCTTGGTTGGATCTTCAGGGTAGCTCGCGTTCGATGGCGCGCAAGCGCGGAATCCCGGGGGCAGGATTGCGCCGAGGCGCAGCGCCGATCCCCAAGATCGACACGGTTGCGCTCCTTGCAAGTTTCGATACAGGCTGAGGTGCCGCGGCCGGGGTGAAGTTCGGGAGAACGATATGAGCCAGCCGTTTGGGTCTTACCGATCCTCCCAGCTCGGCTTGCGCTTCTCGATGAAGGCGCAGATGCCCTCGTCGGCGTCGCGCGCCATCATGTTCTCGGTCATCACTTCGGAGGCGTAGGCATAAGCCTCGGCCAGCCCCATTTCGAGCTGGCGGTAGAACGCTTCTTTGCCGACCTTGAGCGTATAGGACGATTTCGACGCGATGCGCTGCGCCAGCGCGAGCGCGGCCTCGCGTTCCTCGCCCGCGTGCACGACGCGGTTGACGAGGCCGATCTCGGCGGCGCGTTCGGCCTCGACCATGTCGCCGGTGAGCAGCATTTCCATCGCGTGCTTGCGCGCCACATTGCGCGACAGCGCCACCATGGGCGTCGAGCAGAACAGGCCGATGTCGACGCCGGGGGTTGCGAACCTGGCGGCCTCGGAGGCGATGGCGAGATCGCAACTCGCCACGAGTTGACATCCGGCGGCGGAGGCCGCTCCCTGCACGGCGGCAACGACAGGCTGCGGCAGGGCGACGATTTTCTGCATCATGGCCGAGCAGGTGGTCATGATGTGCTTGAAATAGGCGCGGCCGCCGTCGGCGTCGCTGCGTCGCGCGGTGAGCTCTTTCAGGTCGTGACCGGCGCAGAAGGCCGGGCCGTTCGCGGCCAGTACGACCGCGCGCACCGATCTGTCAGCAGCGATATCGGTAAAGGCTTGCGAGAGCGCGCCAAGCAGCGCTTCCGACAGGCTGTTGCGCGCGGCCGGCCGGTTCAGCGTGAGGATCGCGATCCCGCCGTCGCGTTCATGCGCGAGTACGGCCGCGGGACGTGCGGGGTTGTGCAGGTTCATGGCAAAGACGTCCTGTTCCGGCTTGCGATACTCGGCCCGGCGGGGACGATGCGCAAGACCCGGGAACGACGCGGGAGAGCGACGCGCTGACGATCGAGCGCGGCGTCTTCACCAAGGGCATCCCGAATGCAGCCAGGAACGCAAAGACCGAGCCGCGCGGGTATTGAAATTGCGGTGCATTGCCCCCTCTATGTCCACGTTGCCGGACTTGCGGCCGGCGAGGGGGATTGCCATGCGGCCACCGGCACTGAACGCGGACGAAATCGCCGAACTGCTGCACGAGGTTTTTCCGCAGGCCTTCTACGAAGGCTGCGGACTGACGATCGAACGCGTGGATTACGCGAGCACCCGGGTCCGGCGGCATTTTTCCGACGATGACTTGCGGCCCGGCGGTACGATTTCGGGGCCGACCATGATGGAACTCGCCGATTTCGCGATGTATGTGGCGGTTTTTTCGGCCATCGGGGCGCAGCCTTTGGCCGTGACCACGAATCTGAACATCAATTTCCTGCGCAAGCCGGCCGCCGCGGACCTCATCGCCGAAGCGAAATTGTGGAAGGTCGGCAAAAGGTTAGCGGTAGGCGAGGTGGCGATCTTTTCGGACGGTCTCGATGAGCCAGTGGCGCATGTCACCTCGACCTATTCCATCCCCGGGAATGGACGTTAGCACGAGGTGCTAAAATACCAACTTTATAAGCTATTGTAATTCATTGATATTATACTTCAACTGGATGTTGACCGGCGCCGCCGGCTTCGCTAGACAGCATCGCTTCGGCGCGAGTTCAAAAACGCGCAAGTTCCAAGGATTAGTCATGAAAACCTATTCGGCCAAGGCCGCCGACATCGAGAAGAAATGGGTGACCATCGACGCCACCGGGCTGGTCGTCGGGCGCCTTGCCTCGATCGTCGCCATGCATCTGCGCGGCAAGCATAAACCGACCTACACCCCGCATGTCGACGACGGCGACAATGTCATCGTCGTGAACGCGGCGAAGGCGGTGTTCACCGGCCGCAAAAAAGAGAAGAAGGTGTATTACCACCACACCGGATTCATCGGCGGCATCAAGGAACGCACGGCCAAGGCAATCATGGAAGGCCGCTTCCCGGAACGGATCGTCGAAAAAGCCGTCGAGCGCATGTTGCCGCGCGGGCCGCTCGGCCGTGTGCAGCTCGGCAATCTGCGCGTCTATCCCGGCCCCGAGCATCCGCACGAGGCGCAGAAGCCCGAGAAGCTCGACGTTGCCGCCATGAACCGCAAGAATGTGAGGAGTGCCTGATCGTGGCCGAGACCGTACAGTCGATGGAAGGATTGGCGAGCCTCAAGACGGCCGCGCCGGAAGGCCCGAAATACGTGCAGAAGATCGATGCGCAGGGCCGCGCCTACGCGACCGGCAAGCGCAAGAACGCGGTCGCCCGCGTCTGGATCAAGCCGGGCTCCGGCAAGATCCTGGTCAACACCAAAACGGTGGAAGTGTTCTTCGCGCGCCCGGTGCTGCGCATGCTGATCCAGCAGCCGCTGGTGGCGGCCAACCGCGCGGGCCAATACGATGTGATCTGCACCGTCTCCGGCGGCGGGCTTTCGGGTCAGGCCGGCGCCGTTCGCCACGGCCTGGCCAAGGCGCTCACCAATTTCGAGCCGGACCTGCGCGGCGCGCTCAAACGCGGCGGCTTCCTCACGCGCGACTCGCGCGTGGTCGAACGCAAGAAGTACGGCAAGGCGAAAGCGCGCCGCTCGTTCCAGTTCTCGAAGCGCTGATCGCGAGCAGTTTCAAACCGTTCAAGAAGGGCGCGCCGCAAGGTTGCGCCCTTTTTTCCATGTTTCCCACCTTCGCTTCGAATCAATTGCGAGGAATTCGTTTACCGTTCGCCAACGCTGTCATACGGAGGCGGGTAAATGGTAACTCCTATCAAACTACCGCCCGCTAGGTTCTCCCACGGGCAAGGTTCGGTGGGATAAGTATGCGGCTCGACGTCCAGACATTGTCGGTGGTGACGGTGTTCGTCACGGCCTTATTGGGCGTGTTGCTTGTTTTCGCCGGCCTGCAGAACCGCGCCGTGCGCGCACCGATGGTGTGGGGCGCCTCGTTCATCGTCGGCGCGGCGGGGCTCGGCCTTCTTACGACGCACGGCTCGGCGCCCGACTGGATTGCGGTCAATCTCGCCAACGCACTCGTGTTGCTGGGCAGCGCGCTGACCTGGACCGGATCGCGCATTTTCGACGGCCGCCCGGTGCGGCCCGGACTTGTCCTGGCGCCGCCGGCGCTTTGGCTGGCGGCCTGCACGATTCCCGCTTTCGCCCACGACATCAACCTGCGCGTCGTATTCGTTTCGGCCTTGATGGCGATGCTGGCGGCGGTGACCGCAGAGGAGTTCTGGCGCGGCCGCGCCGAGCCTTTGATGTCGCGCTGGCCGACCGTGTGCGCCTTGCTCGCCTATTCGGCCGCGCTGCTTGCACGCATTCCGGCGACGATGCTCTCGCCCATCCTGCCGGGGGAATCGCTGATGGGCGGCGTCTCCTTCGCGCTGCTCGCCTTCGGCACGCTGCTATTTACCGTGGTGCTTGCGTTCCTCCTGTTGAATATGACGAAGGAACGCACCGAATTGCAGCATAAGATCGCCTCGCTCATCGATCCTTTGAGCGGCGTTCCCAACCGGCGCGCCTTCCTCGACGGCGCCAACCGATTGCTCGCGCAGCAAAGCCTCGATTTCGAGCCGCTCGGGGTGTTCCTGTTCGATCTCGACCGGTTCAAAACCATCAACGACCGTCTCGGTCACGGCACCGGCGATGCGGTATTGCGAATATTCGCTTCCACCGCCAGCCGCACGCTCGGGTCCGACGTCGTGTTCGGCCGGATCGGCGGCGAGGAATTCGCCGCGGTGCTGCCGGTCGGCGACATGGGCGAGGCCATGGCGATCGCCGACCGTGTGCGGCGCAATTTCGGCACCGCCGCGGAGTCCTATGTGGCCGACGATTTGAGGCCCACCGTGAGTGTCGGCGTCACCCTCGGCTGCGATCCCAAAACCACGGTGACCAGCCTGTTGGGGGCGGCCGACCAGGCGCTCTACCGTGCCAAGGCGAATGGCCGCAATCGCGTCGAGGCCCTGGCGCCCGCCGGTGGCGAAGAGCTGCGAAAATCCGACCCGCTCGCGGCTTTCGCCGAACGGCGCAATTGGCGCAAAGTCGCGCTCCGCGCCTGAGGCGAGCCTGCGCGCTGCCGCGCGCAAGATTTAGGAGAATTTGCACAATTCTTTCGTTGAAATGCGCCGACGCGTTCAAGGCTTTGAACAGACCAGAGGTGCCATTGTGCGTTCGGCCGTCCTTTAATCTGCGCGTCCGAATCCGGCGGCCTTGGGAGCCGCGATGGTTGCCGCAACTCACCTGCCGCCTCTTGCGTTGGATATTCCGACCCTGTCGTTCGTGGCCGTCGGCCTGTCGGGGCTGCTCGGGGTTTTTCTGATTTTCGCCTGGCTGCAGCATCGCGATGCGCGGGCGCTTGCCTGGTGGGGAGCGGCCTATCTGATCGGCGCCTCGTCGATGGCCATGTGGGGCGCTCCTGCGCCCTGGTTCAAGATGCCGCCGGAGATCGTGGAAGCGCTGACCTTCGTCGCCTGCGGGGTTGTCTGGAACGGCGTGCGGCTCTTCCACGGCCGCCCGGTTCTGCCGTTGGGCGGCCTCGCCGGTGCGCTCGGCTGGTTGGTGTTGACGCAGGTGCCGGCGCTGCCGGTAGGCAGCCAGACGCGCCTCGCGGTGGCGGCGGCGATCGTTGCGGCCTACACCTTCATCGTTGCGTTCGAGCTTTGGCGCGAGCGTCGCAAATCCTTTTTTTCCCGAACCGCCGCGATTTTTGTCCCCGGCTTGCACGCAATGATTTTCCTGATGCCGATCGCCATGCAGGCTCTGCTGCCCGAGCGTTATGCCGACCTATGGCTGACCGTCTTCACGTTGGAAACCATGATCTACGCCGTCGGCACCGCGTTTATCGTGCTGCTGCTGGTCAAGGACCATGATCGCCAGGTCTTGCGCAACGCGGCCACTACCGATCCGCTGACGGGCCTGCTCAATCGTCGCGCCTTTCTTGACAACGCCAACAGGCTTTGTGCGGGGCAGGGCCGGCGCGGCGGATCGGTGACTTTATTGATGTTCGATCTCGATCATTTCAAATCGATCAACGACCGCTTCGGCCATGCGATCGGCGACGAGGTGCTGCGCGTGTTCGCACAGGTTGCGCGCACCAGCATGCGCGCAAACGACATCGTCGGAAGGCTGGGCGGCGAGGAGTTTGCGGCGATCGTGCCCGGCGGCCTCGACGTGGCGGCCAAGATCGGCGAGCGCATCCGCGCCGGGATAGAGACCTGCGGAGCTACGGTCTGCGCCCACGCGATCGGCGCGACGGTCAGCATCGGCGCAGCCTCGATCGCGGGGCCGGTGATGGAAGTCGGGCCCTTGCTCGTGCGCGCGGATGCCGCGCTTTACCGCGCCAAGCATAACGGCCGCAATCGGCTCTGCACCGCCGATGTCGAACCGGATGTCATCCGTGTCGAGGAGACCGCATCGGGGCGCCGCGCAGATGATCCGGGGCAGGCAAGCGCGAAGATAATCCCGATCGGCGCGGCGGAAGCCTGGGGACGCTAGGCCAAAAGGTTCCGTTTACCATCGCAGCGCTAAACTGCGAACATGCCGCGTTCGACGAGCCGCCTTCAGTCCGGTCCCGACATCGGGTCGCTGGAAGCTATTTCGGTCAGTGCCGGGGCCGCGCTCGCTTGCAGCTATTCGAACTCGGCCGAGTACGATGCTGCGCTGATCGCTGCCCGGCGCGCCGCCGGCGTTTATGGGCCGCGTCGCTACCGCCGGCGGCTCTCCGCGGTCGCCGCGCTTGGGCTCGTCGCGGGCCTTGCGCTCACCGCCTTCCTCTTCATCTGAACGAACCCGGGGCGGCCCGGCCGCTCCACAGCGAGACCAAAGAAAAAGGGCGCCCTGGCCGGGCGCCCTTTGAGTTTGCATCGCTCGGCGCGATGCGGTTTGGGAGGAATGCTTACGCCGAGTAGTACATGTCGAATTCGACCGGGTGCGGCGTGTGCTCGAAACGGATCACCTCGGTCATCTTCAGGTCGATGTAGCTGTCGATGAAGTCGTCATCCATCACGCCGCCCGCCTTGAGGAAGTCGCGGTCCTTGTCGAGGTTCGCGAGCGCCTCGCGCA
>JAKAHJ010000160.1 GCA_021815055.1 Pseudomonadota bacterium
ATGACCGCCTGATCGACCTTGGAGCCGAGATAGGCTTCGGCGGTCTCCTTCATCTTCTGCAGGATGAAGGCGGAGATCTGCGAGGGCGAATACTGCTTGCCGTCGGCCTCGACCCAGGCGTCGCCGTTCGAAGCCTTGGCGATCTTGTAGGGGACGAGCTTTTTGTCCTTTTCCACCATCGGGTCGTCGTAGCGACGGCCGATCAGGCGCTTGACCGCGAAGATGGTTTTTTCCGGATTGGTGACGGCCTGGCGTTTGGCCGGCTGGCCGACGAGGCGCTCCCCGTCGTCGGTGAAGGCGACGATCGAAGGGGTCGTACGCATGCCTTCGGCATTCTCAATGACCTTCGGCGCCTTGCCTTCCATGACGGCGACGCACGAATTGGTGGTGCCGAGGTCGATACCGATGACCTTGCCCATGGTTGTTCCTCTCAAATTGCGGCAGGACGGCCGGGCCTCTTGGCGCCCGAATGGGATGCCGGCGGCTCATCCGCTGACCCCCTGATCCAGCCCCCTGGATACGCGATTGACCGCAGGTTTTGCGGCCCACCCGCTCATATAGGAGGGTGACCGGGGCCCGCAAGCCGGATACTGGTGAATTCGCCGGCCCGAATGGCCGGCTTCCTCTCCATACACGAGCGCGTCTTACCGAACGATTGCCATGATTATCGCCTTGTTCGCCGTTTGGGCCGCGCTTGCTAGCGCAACGCCGGCGACGGGATTGACGTGAAGTAAGGATGAATCATGTCCCGGGTCGGGGAGCCGTAGCACGAAGTGGTGCGGCTCCCCGACCCGGGACCGTTACGAATGCCGAAATTGGAACGGCCCCGGCTTAGCGGTGCATCACTTCGCTGCCGCTTGTGCTGCATCGCATCCGGGGCACGCACTCAGTTCGCCGTGCTGCCGTCGGCCTGCGAGTTACTGTTGGCGGACGCCTTGGGCGGCGCCTTCACGACGCCCACGAGCGCCGGACGCAGCACCCGATCGCCGATCATGTAGCCGGCCTGGATAACCTGGCCGACGCTGCCCGAGGGCAGCTTGTCGTCCTGGATCTCGTACATTGCCTGATGAAGATTAGGGTCGAACTTCTCGCCCTGCGGCGAGAACTTCTTCACGCCGTTCTTTTCCAGACTCTTGAGCAGCTCGCGCTCGGTGAGCTCGACGCCCTCGATCAAGGCCTTGACCTTCGGATCGGCCGTCTCGCGCAGCTCGGGGCCGATCGCCTCCAAAGCACGATGCATGTTGTCGGCCACCGCCAGCACGTCGCGGGCGAAGCTCGCGATGCCGTAGACGCGCGCGTCGGTCACTTCGCGCTCGGTGCGCCGGCGCAGGTTTTCCATCTCGGCCAGCGTGCGCAGCACCTTGTCCTTGTACTCGGCCGCCTCGCGCCGGGCCGCCGCCACGGGGTCGTCGGAGCGCGGCGCGGCGGACGGGTCCGCAGCCTGAGCGGCGGTGTTGTCTGCTTCGGCGGCGGCGTTCTCGGCCGAACGCGCGGTCGGGTCCGTCATCGTGCTTGGTCCATTCCTGAAAGTGGTCGGATGCCCGGCATATCAGGCCTGAGAGCCGAAAAATCAAGCGCTTATCCGCTCAGCAGCCGGCTGACCACCCGCGCGGTATAATCCACCATCGGGATGACGCGGGCGTAATTGAGTCTGGTCGGGCCGATCACCCCGATCACCCCGACGATGCGGCCCTGGCTGTCGCGGTAGGGCGCCACGATGGTCGAGGAACCGGAGAGCGAGAACAGCTTGTTCTCCGAGCCGATGAAGATGCGCACGCCATCGGCGCGTTCGGCGCGGCCCAGGAGGTCGATCACCCCGCGCTTGGCCTCCAGCGCGTCGAACAGCGAGCGCACCCGCTCCAGGTCGTCGAGCGCGTGCAGGTCTTCGAGCAGATTGGCGTGGCCGCGCACGATCAGCTTGCGCTCCTCGCTCTCGCCCCCCGACCAGCTCGCAAGCCCGGTGGCGATGATCTTCTGGGTGAGCTGATCGAGTTCGGCCTGCCCTTCGCTCACCGCCTTCTCGATCTCGGCGCGCAGCTCGCCCAGCGCCTTGCCGCGAATGCGGGCGTTGAGAAAATTGCCGGCTTCCACGAGCGAGGAGGTCGGCAGGCCGGCCGGCACGTTGAGCACGCGGTTCTCGACCTGGCCGTCCTCGGCCACCAGCACAGCGAGCGCGCGCTCCGGCTCCAGCCGCACGAATTCGATGTGCTTGAGCCGCACATTGCTCTTGGCCGTAAGCACGACGCCGGCCGAGCGTGTGAGACCCGACAGCATCTGCGAGGCTTCGGTGAGCACCGCCTCCACCGATTTGCCGCCACCGGCGCCTGCGACCTGCGCCTCGATCGACCGGCGGTCGGTTTCCGAGAGGTCGCCGACCTGCATCAGGGCATCGACGAAAAAGCGCAGGCCCAATTCGGTCGGCAGCCGGCCGGCCGAGGTATGCGGCGCGTAGATCAGGCCGAGTTCCTCGAGGTCCGACATCACGTTGCGCACCGAAGCCGGCGACAGCGGCATCGGCAGGATGCGCGACAGGTTGCGCGAGCCGAGCGGCTCGCCGGTCGTCAGGTAACTCTCGACGATCTGGCGGAAAATCTCGCGCGAGCGCTCATTGAGCGCCGCCAGGCTCACCTGCGAAGAACCGATCGGGATATCGTGCGACGCCAAAGCTTTGTTCCTTAATCCTGCCAAGAATTGACCATTAATGCAGTGTTATTCAAGAAGGGCTTGCCTAGGGCGAGCAGCAATGGCATTTTTCTGGTATGGTTCCCAATGGCGCAACCCTGATTGGGACCAACGGAGCGGCAAGTCGGCATGTTGGCTTGGTTGAGCAGCGGATGGCGTAAGAGCGCGGCGGGCTTGCTCGTCGCGCTTTATGGGCTGTGCGCGGTGGTACCGGTCGCCGCCGTAGCGGCGAGCGACAGCTCCATGGCCGTGCATTGCCTGAGCGAGGACCCGCACGCCGCCCAAAATAACGCCCCTGGCGGCGGCGCCGGCCATCATCATTCCGTCCCGGGCGACGTTGACCAAGGCGCCGTGGCCAAATGCTGCGGCCTTTTCGGCGTGAGCGCCCTCACACCTGCCTTCGGCACGGTCATCGGGCACATGGCCCAGGCCTCCGACGTCGCCCTGCCGGCGACCGATAACCTGCTCGGGTGCAGTTCCGACCGCATCGACCGGCCGCCGCGATTCCTCCAGTCGCTTTGAACACCGGCGCGGCGGCTCGCTGAGCCCCTCGCGCGCGTCATCAATCGATGGATGAGGAATTTCCATGTCCGCAGGACTCTGTCTGCGTTCCGACGCCATGCGTGGGCGGCCGGGGCGGTCTGGATTATCGCGTTACGCGGCCCATGCCGCTTTGATTGCGATTGTGCTGCTGGCGCAGGGCTGCGCCGGCGTTCCCCCGCACGTCGCGCAAGGCGCCGACCCTTCCGATCCGAATGTCCGCGTCGCGACGGCAAATTATCGGCCTGTACTCGGCGGCTATACGAGCGCGCGGCCGGCCGAACCCGCGCCCTGGACCGGACGCAATGACGGCGCCGCACCGGCGCCGAAGGACGGGCGCTGATGCCAAACCATTTGCGCCCCCTCGCGGCCCTCGCCGGCGCCCTTTTGCTATCGGCCTGCGCCTCGTTTTCACCCGATGGCGGCATGAGCGTCACCGCCGATATCGCCCGGCGCGACCTGCGCAAGGACGCCGTCGCCGTCCGTAATGAGGACGACGCCGGCGCTGCCCGCGCCCGGGTGGCCCATCTGCTCAAACGGCCTTTGAGTGCCGACGCGGCAGTGCAAGTCGCGCTGCTGAACAATCGCGGCCTGCAAGCGGCCTACAACGAACTCGGTATCGCCGAGGCGGTGAGGGTTCGCCAGTCGCTGCCGCCTAATCCGTCCATCGACATCACCCGCGTTTCCGGTTCGGGCGAAACCGAATTCGACGGCCAGATCGTCGCCAGCATTCTCGCGCTGGCCACGCTGCCGGCGCGGTCTGAGATTGCCGCCGACCGCTTCCGGCAGGCGCAACTTGCCGCAGCGTTAACGACATTGCGGCTGGCTGCCGAAACCCGGCGCGCCTATTACCGCGCCGTCGCAGCCCAACAGCTCGTCGGCCTGCTCGAACAGGCGAACAGTTCGGCGGCGACCGCGGCGCAGCTCGCCAAGCGCCTGGGCGAGACGGGCGCGCTCAACAAGCTCGACCAGGCGCGCGAGCAAGCCTTCCATGCCGAGCTTTCCGCCCAGCTCGCGACCGCGCGACAGCGCGCGGCGAGCGAGCGCGAGCGGCTGATCCGTTCGCTCGGCCTGTGGGGCCGCGATCTCGCTTTCAAGATTCCAAACCGGCTCCCGCCGCTGCCGAAACGCGCACCGGCTTTGCGCACCGTCGAGCAGGAGGCGGTCAGCCGCCGCGTCGATTTGCAGATCGCGCGCATCGAACTCGAGGCGCTCGCCAAATCCTACGGACTGACGAATGCGACGCGCTTCATCAACGTGCTGGAAGGCGGCTATGCCGACAAGATCACCAGCAATGGCGGCACCGTTCGCCAGCGCGGCTTCGCGGTAGTGTTCGAGGTGCCGATTTTCGACTTCGGCGAAACACGCATGCGCGAGGCCGAACAGGCCTATATGCAGGCGGTCAACCGGCTGGCGCAGAAGGCGATCGATGTGCGCTCGCAGGCGCGCGAAGCCTATCGCAACTATCGCGCCGCTTACGACATCGCCGGGCATTACCAGCGCGAGGTGCTGCCGCTGCGCCGGGTCATTTCCGACGAGATGATGCTGAATTACGGCGCGATGCAGGTGGACATTTTCGCACTGCTCGCCGAGTCGCGGCAGAAAATCGCCGCGAATGTGAGCGCAGCCCAGGCGCTGCGCGACTTCTGGCTCGCCGGCAGCGATCTGTCGGAAGCCCTGACCGCCGGCGAGCCCGCAGGCGGCGGCGAAACCGCGAGCATCGCCGTGCCCGGTTCCGGCGAAGCAGCCGGCCATTGAAACGACAAGGAGAACAGCCATGATCTCACGGCGTCATCTCATCGGCGGCTCGGCCATCCTCGCCGGCGCCGCCGCCGTCAGCGGACGGGTGCAGGCGGCCGCCATCCCCGAGGCGGTCATCACGACGTCCCCGGCGATGCAGCCGCCGCTCCGCCCCGCGAGCGGCCCCGATTATCAGCCAGTGGTCACGCTCAACGGCTGGACTTTGCCCTGGCGCATGAACGGCGACTGGAAGGAATTCCACCTGGTCGCCGAGCCGGTGGTGCGCGAATTCGCGCCCGGCATGAAG
>JAKAHJ010000161.1 GCA_021815055.1 Pseudomonadota bacterium
CTTCTTCTTTCCCTTTGGCTTGCAGGCCGCGCATAGGCAGCCGTGCTTGGCGAAGAAGAGTTCCACATATTCCTCGCCGTAATCGATGGTGATCTCCCCGTCCGCCGCGATCGCCTTGACGGCGCGGAACATCATGCGTCCGCGCACGAGTTCGGCCTCGGCGTTGGGCTTGCAGGCGTGGTTGACGTAGCGGGCGAGGTTGCTGCGCGCCTTGCCGTCGATGGTCCAGCGCGAATTGACCTCGAACAGGTATCGATTGGAGCGCACCCATTCCAGCTCTTTCGCCCGCTTATTGGTGATGCGTCGCCCGCGATATTCGATGATGAGCGCGCCCCGTTTTATCGGCATTGTGGCGAACAGCCCGAGGCCGGTGCCGGACCGTCCGACGCGGTAGGGTTTGACGGTCCTAGCGGCCATGGCTGGCGCGCGCCTTTTTGCGCTTGCTCGCCGCGCGCGCCTCCCGCCGTTTGCGCACCAGCCGCAATTCCCGGGCGCGCCTGGCCCGCCGTTTGCGGCAGCGCGAGCATTTGCAGCGTGACTTTCCGATCACGTTGCGCAGATAGTCGATGCCGTAATCGTAGGTGAGTTCCTCCCCCGGCTTGATATTCCGCAGCGTGCGCACGAAGACGCGGCGGCCGACGCTGTAGGATTCCGCGTTCGGGTTGCAGGAATGGTTGAAGTAGCGGGCGATATTGCTGCGCGCTTTGCCGTCGATGGTCCAGCGCGCATTGACCTCGTAGAGGTAGCGGTTGCCGCTGCGCTCGGCCTTTTCGGCCTTCTTCACATCGAGCAGCGGGCCTTTGTATTCGGCGATGCGGCTGCGCTTCTTGATGGGTCTTGTGGCGAAGAGCCCGAGGCCGGTGAGCGAGCGGCCGAGGCGGAAGGGTCGTCGTGCCATGCGATGCTTCAATGCGAATGAGTGCGCGCCAATGCCAGATGCAAGGCCTTGCGTCAATCAAATCGGGGGATAAGGGGACAGGCTATTCTTTGCGCCCTTGCCCACTTTCTGGCGCGGCCGAAAGAGGCTCGGCCAGCTTCTCGAGCGACATGCGCTCGGCCGCAATCCCGAAGACGAGTTCGACCGCAGCCGCGGCCAGCATCAGCACGGCGGCCGCCAGGTAGCCGTAACACACCGCCCAGGCTGAGCCCGTGCCGATCAGCGCCCCGAACAACCAGGGCGCGGCAATACCGCCCGCGCCGGTCCCGAGCGAATAGAAGAAGGCGATGGCGAGCGCGCGCGTCTCGAGCGGGAAAATTTCGCTCACGGTCAGATAGGCCGAGCTCGCGGCCGGCGAGGCGATGAAGAAGATCGCGGTCCAGAGCGCGGTCTGCGAAACGACCGAGAGCTGGCCTTGCGCGAACAGGATGCCGGTCACCGCCAGCAGGGCGGCGGAAAGCGTGTAGGTCGCGGCGATCATCTGCTTGCGGCCCACGGTGTCGAACAGCGCGCCGAGGGCGACAACGCCCAGGAAGTTTCCAAGCGCGAAGGGCAGGAGGTAGAGCCCGGTAATGCTGGAGGGCACGTGGTAGAAACGGGTGAGCACCAGCGCGTAGGTGAAAAAGATCGCGTTGTAGAGGAAGGCCTGCGACACCATCAGGGAAAAGCCGACCAGCGCGCGGCGCCAATAACGCCCGAACATGGTTCTGATCACGATGCCGAATCCGAAGGAGCGGCGCGGATGCAGGATGATCGCCTCGCTACGCTCGACCGCCGCGAGGCGTTGCTCGGCCTGAGCATGGACCAGCGATTCGATGCCGCTCACCGTTTGCTCGGCTTCCCGATGGTAGCCGTGGGTAATGAGCCAGCGCGGGCTCTCCGGTACGAAGCGCCGTACGCCTAAGATGCCGAGGCCCAATACGGCACCGATGACGAAGCCGACCCGCCAGCCGAGGTCGACGGAGAAGAGCGCCGGATCGAGAAAGACCAGCGTCGAGCCCGCGCCGAGCGCGGCGCCGATCCAGTAGGAGCCGTTGATATAGATGTCGATGCGCCCGCGCAGGCGCGCCGGGATCATCTCGTCGATGGCGGAATTGATGGCGGCGTATTCGCCGCCGATGCCGGCGCCGGTGATGAAGCGAAACACCATGAAGCTCGCGAGATCCCAGGAGAAGGCAGTGAGCAGCGCGCCGGTGAGATAGGTGGCGAGCGTCACGAAGAAGAACAGCCGGCGGCCGTAGCGGTCGGTGAGGTAGCCGAACACGAGCGAGCCGATCACCGCGCCGGTGAGATAGACCGAGGCGATCAGGCCGATTTCGGCGCTGGTGAAGTGGAGCGTGCCTTCCTCCTGCAGCACGCCGCTGACCGCGCCCTTGAGCGTGACCTCGAGCCCGTCGAGCACCCAGGTGATCCCGAGCGCGAGCACGATCAGGGTGTGAAAGCGCGTCCAGGGCAGGCGGTCGAGCCGCGCCGGGATCAGCGTCTCGACGGCATCGGCCGCTTGTCGTTCCGCAGTCGTTTCGACCAAGGGCGATCTCCCCATGCCGCGCCGGCGCGGCGGAAGGGAAAACGATGGCCATAAGCGGGAAGTTCCCGGCGCGGCATACAGACTCCCCGCTTGCGCAGGGACGACGCGCACGCACGCCGCATGCCGCTCTACGGCAGTTCGGCGATCAGCTTCGTGTATTCATCCAGCGGCCAGGCGCGGGCCGTGCGCGTGCGCACATTGCCCTGCATGGAGAGCGCCATCGCGAATTTTGCGATGTTGTCGCCGTTGGCGGTTTCGGCGAGCACCAGGAGATCGGCGTCGCCGGTGGTCAGATAAACTTGCTTGATGTCGACGCCGAGCTTCTTTGCGAGCTCGCGCGCGGCTTCGGCGCGCTTGGGCGCGTCCTTGAGCCCGCGCACGCCTTGTTCGGTGAAATTCAGGGATAATACGAACATCATGGCCGTCCCTCCGGGAACAGATGCTGCATCGCGGGCGCAAGCATGACGCGAAGCACGCCAGGCGGCAAGGCGGAAGGGGTGGCGGAAGGGGTGCCGAAGGGAGTGCCGGCGGCAGGCCAGGTGTGCCCGAGCCGCGGTATCTGCGTCACGCCGCCGCGGCCTGACACCGATCAGGACGCAGGCCGCTTGCGCGGTGCGCGATCACCCCCACATCGATTCAAGGCGCGGGACGCGGGCCCGGCCGCGCGCGGAACCGGCGGCGCTGACGGCCCGCCCTGCGCATGCAAGAAAGGCGCCTTGCCATGACCAGGAACAGCAAGAACACCGAACAACGCTCGCACGGGCTTTTCTACATGGAGAACGCCGGCGGCTATCCTCCCAAGAAGGCGGCCGCGGCCGCGCCGCCGCCCGCGGGCGAGGAACATCAGCCGGGCTGCTTCGCGCTCGAAGAGGAAAAGGGCGAAGGCTGGAACGGCGCCGGCGCCAGCGGACCGGCGATCAAGGAGAAGCGGCCGACGCTGTGACCTCCTTGATCTCCTTGGGCGCAGGCTTCGGTGCGCGGCCGATAAAATCGATCTTCACCTTGGCGACGCCGCGCTCGTAGAAGCCGAGCAGTTGTGCGGTTTTGGCCGAGACGTCGATGGCGCGATTGCCGACGAAGGGGCCGCGATCGTTGACGCGCACCACCAGCGAGCGGTGGTTGGCGAGGTTGGTCACCCGCACATCGCAGGGCAGCGGCAGCGTGCGATGCGCAGCGGTGAGCGAATTCATGTCGAAGGTTTCGCCGTTGGCCGTGCGGCGGCCGTGAAAGCCTTCGCCGTACCAGGACGCAAGGCCGACGCTGCTGAACCGGAAGCCGTGCCGGGCGGTGTTGGCGACCGCAGCCGGTTTGTCCGGCTCGACTTTGGCCGCGCGCGTTTCGGCCGAGGCTTTCGCCGCGACGTTTTTGTCGGTGTCCGCGCGGCTCGACACGCGGGTGTCGGCATTGTTGGCGCAAGCTGCCAGCACGAGGCCTACCGCGCCGAGAGCCACAAGATTGACGCTGCGGCCGGACCGGCCGCGATCCCCGAACTCACCTGTCGTCACGTTTGCCGTCCCCGGTATGCCCCCCGGGTTGCCCAGCATCACCCTAGCCGGACGGCGCGCCGTCCACGCGGTAACGAGGGAAGCAGCGACGAAAATCGGCGCGGGGTGCAAGCGCCATCGCCCGTATTTTTTCGTCGGCGCCGGGTACGCCCTCTTCCCCTTCCGCCCTCTCGAAACGAGAGGGGATGGCGCGCCAAGCGGCGCGACATTCCTTATATGCGCACCTTGTTGCCAAGGTGCGGCGCCTCTCGGCGCGCCATCGGCGGCGTTTTTTCGGCGCCGGGCCGCGCTTCCGAAGGAGCGCGAAGCGCTCGCATCGTCAGCCAGCTCCTGGCGGGGGGTCCTAGTGCCCCCGGGCGGAGCCCCGGCGCCGCCCGAGTGCGTGAGGTGCGTAAAGCCTCACGCCCGCGGGCGCCGCATCGCCGATGTCGGGTTCACCCGATATCGGCCCAGTAAAGGCGGCCCCATCATTTAGACGCCTCTAGATGACGCCCTCAGCCGAGCCGGACGGGAGGAATATAAGCCCTTTTGACGGACCGGGGATAAGTTTTTTAAGCGAGGAATTTCAAGGCCGTAGGGTGGGATTCGCGTGCGAAGCCCACCGGCCGACACGACCAAAATCGCTAGGCCCCGGTGGGCACGGCGCACCGAGCGCGCGCGCCTTTGCCCACGCTACGGTGGCTTACGGCAAGCGTGCCTTGCAACTTGAAGCATTATCGTATTTGCGCTATATAGCAAAAATGCGCTGGACGGTCGAATCCTTGAATGCCGCCGTCGACGCGGAAATCGACGCGCTGCCGCGCGACATGCGCGCTCGGCTGGCCCGCCTGTCGGGCATTATTGAGGAGCACGGGCTGGGCGGCCTGCCGCGCGATGCGGTCAAGCATCTCGAAGGGCGGCTTTGGGAGCTTCGCATCACCGGACGCGACGGGATTTCGCGCGCGATCTATCTCACGGCGGCGGTGCGGCGGGTCGTTATCGTCCGTGTCTTTGTGAAGAAGACGCAGAAGACGCAGAAGACGCCGGCGCGCGAACTGGAACTGGCGCGGCAGCGCGCGAAGGAGGTGTCATGACAAAGATCAGCACGCTGCACAAGAAGTGGATGAATGACGAGGCCTACCGCAAGGAATACGACGCGCTCGAAGAGGAGTTCGCGCTCATCGCGGCGCGGGCGCGCGCGGGGCTGAGCCAGGCCGAACTCGCCAAGCGCATGAAGACCACGCAGAGCGCCATCGCGCGGCTGGAAAGAGATCGGA
>JAKAHJ010000020.1 GCA_021815055.1 Pseudomonadota bacterium
GCGCATGTGCTCACGCGCGCTCAGGTGATGGATGGCATCTCCGAGATGATCCACGACATCCAGGTGGAAGCGACTTTTCCCGACGGCAGCAAGCTCGTCACCGTGCACGATCCGATCCGTTGAAAGGAGTTGGCGATGCCGTGGTCCCCGGCCGAAGTCTCGATGGAGGAGTTGCCATGATCCCGGGCGAAATGTTCATCCAGGACGGCGAGATCGTGCTCAATGCCGGGCGCAAGACGGTGACGCTCGCCGTCTCCAACAGCGGCGACCGGCCGATCCAGGTCGGCTCGCATTACCATTTTTTCGAGACCAATCCGGCGCTGAAGTTCGAGCGCAAAAAGGCGCGCGGCATGCGGCTCGACATCGCCGCCGGTACCGCGGTGCGGTTCGAGCCGGGGCAGACGCGCGAGGTGACGCTCGTCGCGCTCGCCGGCAAGCGCACGGTCTACGGTTTCCGTCAGAACGTGATGGGGAAGCTGTGAGCCCTGCGCTCACCAAGGTCCCAAAAGCCATAACGGGCAGACCGTCGTCTGCCCGTCACAAGCTCTCGGGATCCATATACACCGGGGCGAGCGTGAACTCAGCACCAGGATACGCGCTACTGAGAGCCAGGACCGTTCGACATGGACCACAAGCACTGCAAGCAGCACTCACGTCCCATGCCCATCCGGCCATGGCGATCATCCGTGTTCGGCGTGGGCCGAAGATGGGTGACCCGCGAATGAGGCTACGCTTGCCGGTTGGATTTGCAAGCGCGTTCGTGGGGCGGTTGATAACAGCGGGGAAAACGCCATGGCGATCAAAATGAAGCGCGCGGCTTACGCGGACATGTTCGGTCCCACCGTCGGCGACCGCGTGCGGCTCGCCGATACCGACCTCGTCATCGAGGTCGAGAAAGACTTCACGGTTCATGGTGAGGAAGTGAAGTTCGGCGGCGGCAAGGTGATCCGCGACGGCATGGGCCAGTCGCAAATGACGAACCGGCAAGGCGCGGCCGACACCGTCATCACCAATGCGCTGATCCTCGATCACTGGGGCATCGTGAAGGCCGATGTCGCAATCAGGAACGGCACGATCGCCGCCATCGGCAAGGCCGGCAATCCCGATATCCAGCCGGGCGTGACCATCGTCATCGGGCCGGGCACGGAGATCGTCGCGGGCGAAGGAAAAATCCTCACCGCCGGCGGCTTCGATTCGCACATCCACTTCATCTGCCCGCAGCAGGTGGAAGAAGCGCTGATGTCGGGCGTCACCTCCATGCTCGGCGGCGGCACGGGACCGGCGGCCGGCACCAATGCCACCACCTGCACGCCGGGGCCGTTCCACCTCGCGCGCATGATCCAGGCGGCGGACGCGCTGCCGGTCAATCTCGGCTTCGCCGGCAAGGGCAATGCCTCGCGTCCGGCCGCGCTCGAGGAAATGATCGAGGCCGGGGCCTGCGCGCTCAAGCTGCACGAGGACTGGGGCACCACGCCGGCGGCGATCGACTGCTGCCTGTCGGTCGCCGACGACTACGACGTGCAGGTGATGATCCACACCGACACGCTCAACGAGTCGGGCTTCGTCGAGGACACCATCGAGGCGTTCAAGGGCCGCACCATCCACGCCTTCCACACCGAAGGCGCCGGCGGCGGCCACGCGCCCGACATCATCAAGGTGGCGGGGCTGAAGAACGTGCTGCCGTCCTCGACCAACCCGACGCGGCCGTTCACCCGCAACACCATCGACGAGCATCTCGACATGCTGATGGTGTGCCACCATCTCGATCCGGCGATCCCGGAGGATCTTGCCTTCGCCGAAAGCCGCATCCGCAAGGAAACCATCGCCGCCGAGGACATTCTCCACGACCTCGGCGCGCTCTCGATGATGTCGTCGGACAGTCAGGCCATGG
Source organism: Pseudomonadota bacterium (assembly GCA_021815055.1). Classification (GTDB taxonomy): domain Bacteria; phylum Pseudomonadota; class Alphaproteobacteria; order Rhizobiales; family Xanthobacteraceae; genus Pseudolabrys. The sequence continues at coordinate 1,892 of JAKAHJ010000020.1, forward strand.
GCCGCGTCGGCGAGGTCATCATCCGCACCTGGCAGACCGCCGACAAGATGAAGAAGCAGCGCGGCCGGCTGCCGCAGGAAAAGGGCGACAACGACAATGCGCGGGTGAAGCGCTACGTCGCCAAATACACGATCAATCCGGCGATCGCGCACGGCGTATCGAAACACATCGGCTCGGTCGAGAAGGGCAAGCTCGCCGACCTCGTGATCTGGTCGCCGGCCTTCTTCGGCGTGAAGCCCGACATGGTGATCAAGGGCGGCTCGATCGTGGCGGCGCAAATGGGCGATCCCAATGCCTCGATCCCGACGCCGCAGCCGGTGCATTATCGGCCGATGTTCGGCGCCTTCGGCAAGGCGCTCACCGCGTCCTCGCTGGTGTTCGTGTCGAAGGCCGCCGCGCGCTCGCGCCTGCGCGAAAAGCTCGGCGTCGAGAAGAAATTCGCCGCCGTCGAAAAGACCCGCACCATCTCGAAGAAGAACATGATCCACAACGACGCCACGCCCGATATCGAGGTCGATCCGGAAACCTACGAAGTGCGCGCCGACGGCGAACTGCTCACCTGCGCGCCGGCCGAGGTGCTGCCGATGGCGCAAAGGTACTTCCTCTTCTAACAATATTAGTCGCGGTCGCTCTCGTCATGCTGGGCCGCGAGGAAATAACGCTTCTTCCAGTCGCTAGGAAGGTCTTGAAAAACCTGGCGACCCGCAAGCAAAGCGGAAAACGTCGGCTATGTCAGCTATGATGGCCATGGCGAAGGGGCGTTTCCTGTACTAGATTGACGGTATGGCCCAGATCGACGCGAAGCCGCCGAAGAACGAGCTGTACGACGCCGACTTTTATGAGTGGACGCGCGAGCAGGCGCGCCTACTGCGCGAGCGCCGCTGGACCGACCTCGATCTGGATAATCTGGTGGATGAGGTGGCGGGCGTGGGGGGATCGGAAAAGCGCGAGATCAGGAATCGGATGGAGGTTCTGCTCGCGCATCTGTTGAAATGGCAATTTCAGCCGGGCCGGCGCGGCCCGAGTTGGCAAAAAACGATCCGGGAGCAGCGCCGGCAATTGGCGGCCATCGTCGAGGACAGTCCGAGCCTGGCAGGCTATGTCGAGAAACAAGCGGTGGAGCGGTATCTCGGCGCGACGCTCGGGGCGGCGGACGATACCGGGATGGCCGTCGGACTTTTTCCCGAGCAGTGCCCGTTCACGCCCGAGCAGGTACTCGACCCCGACTTTTTCCCCGAAGACCGCGGTATCGAGTGAACATCTGCGGCGAACTGCTCACCTGCGCGCCGGCCGAGGTGCTGCCCATGGCGCAGCGGTATTTTTTGTTTTGAGTTCTTCGCTCCCCCGCTTGCAGGGGAGGGTGGCCGTCGAAGCCCGAAGGGCGAAGACGGGCGAGTGGGGGCATTTGCTTTATCGACCCCACCCCGCCCACCTTCGCTTAAGCTTCGGCGGGCAACCCTCCCCTTTCAGGGGAGCGATAAGGAAGAAAGATGCATCGGGTCACCGCGATCAAATCGACCAAAGACTGGAACGCCGCCGCGGCCATCGACCGCGTGGTGCTCGACGCGAGCGACCGCATGCGCCGGCGCATCGTGCTCACCGGTGAAAAGGGCACGACATTCCTGCTGGGTTTTGCCAAACCGGTCGCGCTGCGCGATGGCGACGGGCTGGTGCTCGACGACGGCTCGATCGTGCTGGTCTCGGGCAAGCCTGAGCCGCTGGTCGAGGTCCGCGCGCATAGCGCGCTCGATACGGTGCGCCTTGCCTGGCATCTCGGCAACCGCCACACCGATGTCGAGATCGTCGGCGGCCATATCCGCATCCGCCGCGATCACGTGCTCGAGGAGATGTTGCGCGGGCTGGGCGCGCATCTGACGGTGCTGGAGGCGCCGTTCGATCCGGAACCGAGCGCGCCGCAGGGGCATGGGCATGGCGGGTAAGAAGAGAGTTGCTCCTCTACGCCGTTGGTCCCCGCGAAAGCGGGGACCCAGCGCTGCCGTTCCCGACGTGCTGGATTCCCGCTTGCGCGGGAATGAGCGGGAGAGTCCGGGCGCGCTCTACCGCCTCATGGCCTGGCTCTCGCCGGCCTATCCGGTCGGCGCCTTCTCCTATTCGAGCGGCATCGAATGGACGGTGGAGGCGGGCGACATCAAGGACGCCGCGACGCTGCGCGCCTGGCTTTCGGTGATGCTGGCGGAAGGCGGCGGTTCTTGCGATGCGGTGCTGTTCGCGCATGCACATCGCGCCGCCGGTGCGGGCGACGAGGCGGCGCTGCACCGCGTGGCCGAACTCGGCGCCGCTTTCGCGCCGACCAAAGAACGCCATTTGGAGACGACCGCGCAAGGCCATGCCTTCATCGAGGCGACGCGCGCCGCCTGGCCCTGCGCTGCGCTCGACACACTGAAAGCGATCTGGGACGGGCCGGTGGCCTATCCGGTCGCGGTGGCGGTCGCGGCCGCCGGACACGGCATTGTGCTTGCGCCCGCGCTTGCAGCCTATTTGCAGGCGGTGGCGGCTAACTGGGTCTCCGCCGGCGTGCGTCTTGTCCCGCTCGGCCAGACCGACGGTCAGCGCGTGCTGGCCGCCTTGGAGCCGATCGTCGCTGCGACCGTCGATCGTGCACTCAAGGCTTCGCTCGACGACATCGGCAGCGCTGCGTTCCGCGCCGACCTCGCCTCGGCGCGGCACGAGACGCAATACACGCGCCTGTTCAGGTCGTGATTTTTTCGCTATGGCCGGGCGTGACGGTTGAGAGGTAGGCATGAAACACCCCCACGGCCCCTTGCGCGTCGGAGTCGGCGGTCCGGTCGGCTCCGGCAAGACCGCGTTGATGGACGCGCTTTGCAAGAAGCTGCGCGAGACTTACGAGATCGCCGCCATCACCAACGATATCTACACCAAATGGGACGCGGAATATCTGGTGCGCTCCGGCGCGCTCGCGCCCGAGCGGATCGCCGGGGTCGAGACCGGCGGCTGCCCGCATACCGCGATCCGCGAGGACGCCTCGATCAATCTCGCGGCCGTCGCCGAGATGCGCGCGAAATTTCCCGAGCTCGACTTGGTGCTGATCGAATCGGGTGGCGACAACCTCGCCGCCACGTTTTCGCCCGAGCTGGCCGATTTGACCATCTACGTCATCGATGTCGCCGCGGGGGACAAGATTCCGTCGAAAGGCGGGCCGGGCATCACGCGCTCCGATCTGCTGGTCATCAACAAGGTCGATCTGGCTCCTTACGTCGGCGCCTCGCTCGAGGTGATGGATCGCGACGCCAAAAAGATGCGCGGGCAGCGGCCTTTCGTATTCACGAACTTGCGCACCGGCCAGGGCGTCGACGAGATTGCGCGCTTCGTCGTGGACAAGGGCGGATTGGGCGCATAACCAAGTTTGCATTGGACCGGCACGGCCTCACTCTCCCTCCCCCTGAAAGGGGGAGGGTCGGGGAGGGGGGCGCGTCTGGTTGCATCTTCGCATGACCCCCACCCGATTGTCGTCGCCTCGCGACGACAATCGACCTCCCCCTTGCAGGGGGAGGTAAAGAGGAGATCGCCGCATGCCCACCTCACGCGAGCGGCTCGAGGCCGCGCTGGCCCGCATCGACGATCCGAAGGGCGAGGGCGCGCGCGCCTGCCTCACCGTCTATCGCGAGCAAGCGAAAGCGGCGGCCGAGGCCGCCGATGCGCGCGCCCGCGCCGGCATTTCGGTCGGGCCGCTCGACGGGACCATCGTCAGCATCAAGGATCTGTTCGACGTCGCCGGCGAAGTGACGCGCGCCGGCTCCAAAGTGCTCGCCGAGGAAGGCGGACCCGCCGCGCAGGACGCGCCGGTGGTGCGCCGCCTGCGCGCCGGCGGCGCCGTCATCGTCGCCAAGAACAACATGACCGAATTCGCCTTCTCCGGCGTCGGCGCCAATCCGCATTACGGCACGCCCGGCAATCCGGCCGACCGCGCGCGCATTCCCGGCGGCTCGAGCTCGGGCGGCGCGGTCGCCGCCGCCGACGGCATGTGCGAGATCGCCATCGGCTCCGATACCGGCGGCTCCACCCGCATCCCGGCGGCGCTCTGCGGCATTGTCGGTTTCAAGCCGAGCCGCCAGCGCATTTCCATCGCGGGCGCCTATCCGCTCTCGCAAAGCATGGACTCCATCGGCCCGATGGCGCGCTCGGTCGAGGCCTGCGCCAAGGCCGACGCGGTGATGGCGGGCGAGACCTTCGTCGCGCCTGCGCCTGCGCCGCTCGCCAATCTGCGTATCGGCATCGCGCAAGGCATGCCGCTCGACAAGCTCGACGACACGGTGGCCAAGAGCTTTGCGCAAGCCGCTGCCCGGCTGGAGCGCGCGGGCGCGCGCCTGTCCGATCAGCCGCTGCCGCTCATCGACGGCATGGCGCGCGTGAATGCCCGCGGCGGCGTGCAGCCGGCGGAAGCTTTCACGGTCAATCGGGACCTGCTCGACCGGCGCGGCGATGCGCTCGATCCCAATGTGCGGGCGCGGCTGGAACGCGCGCGCGACATCTCGGCCGCCGACTACATCACGATGGTCAACGAGCGCGCCGCTCTGATCGGGGGGATGGATGCGCACCTCGCCGATATCGACGTGCTGGCGCTGCCGACGACGCCGATCGTCGCCCCGACCCTGGCGGAGATGGCGCCGGCGGACGAATTCGCCCGCAAGAACGCGGTGCTGTTGCGCAATACATCGATGTGGAATTTCTTCGATTGCTGCGCCATCTCGCTGCCGCTGCCGCGCGAAGGCGGCTTGCCCACCGGCCTGATGCTGGTGGTGCGCAACGGCCGCGACCGCCGGCTGTTCCGGATCGCGGCGGCGGTGGAGCGGCTGTTGGCATCCTAGACTTTGACCAGGTGAGAATGAATTGCCACGTGCACTCTTCACCTCCCCCTGGAGGGGGGAGGTCGACCGCCGGAGCGAGAGCGACGGTGGTCGGGAGGGGGTGAATCGCGAGAGTTTCAGTTGAGGTCACCCCACCCCGGCGCTGCGCGCCGACCCTCCCCCTCCAGGGGAGGGTGAAATACGCCGTGCCGCGAAGGAGCCTCACACGATCCGCATATTGTCCAACAGCAGCTTGTAGCGTTCGGCGCCGAGCTTTTGTTTGAGCCCCGCTTCGTGCTGGGCTGCGAGCGCCTTGGCGCGGGTCAGAACGCTTTGGCCATCGCGCGTGAGTTGCAAAGCATGGCGGCGGCCGTCGCCGGCCGAGGGCAGACGCTGGGTGAGGCCGCGCTGCTCCAGCCGATGCAAGAGCCGCACCAGCCGCGCTCGTTCGATGGCGAGCGTCGCGGAAAGCTCGGCTTGCGACAGGCCCGGATTGGCGGCGATCACCACCAGCACCGAAAACTGCGCCGGGCTGATCTCGATGCTCGACAGAAGGCGGATGAAGTCCTGGAAAATCCACACCTGCAGCCGGCGCACGAAATAGCCGAGCCGCTCGTTCAGGTCGCCGAGTTCGATCGCCGGCTCGCTCGCCCGGCGCGCCGGCGCGGATTTGCGCAGCGGCACCGTCTTGCTCCCAACCTTCGGCGGGGTTGTGCCCCGCTTCGACGTCCGCTTCGACACCGGCATAGAGCTACCCATTCAGGCGGCCCAAAGGCCGCATGCGCGAACGACGGTGTTGACGAAATTTGTTGTCCACGTCAACAATATCGTTCGGTGCCTGAGAACCGTCCATCGGGAGGACGGCAGAAGCGGAAATGACTGGAGTTGTGGCAGGGTCCGCCGCGGCAATTGGCGCTTGTGAGAAACGGAGCCAATCCGGCATCATCCGCAACAACGGCTATGGTGAGCCAGGGAGGAATCCATATGAATCGCAAGTCGCAATCCAGGACGGGTCAAGTGACCCGCCGCAGCTTCGGCGCCGGCCTCGGCGCTGCCGGCCTGTTGGCCGGAACCGCACCTTTCAACGTGCTGCGCGCGCAAGGCGCGCCGCTGAAAGTGGGCGTTCTGCTTCCCCGTTCGGGCCTGCAGGCCGGCATCGGCCAGGATTGCCAGCGCGGCGTCGATATAGCGGCCGGCATCCTCAAGGACATGGGCATGCCGTCGCTGCAGATCATGAATGCCGATACCGAAACGAACGTCGACGTGGCCCGCGCGCGTGCGGAAAAGCTGATCGCGGACGGCGCACAGCTTCTGGTCGGTGCCTTTGATTCCGGGCAGAGCACGGCGATCGCGCAGGTGGCCGAGCAGAAGGGCATTCCTTACGTCATCAACATCGCCGCCGCTCCGCAGATCACCGAGCAGGGCTACAAGTTCGTGTTCCGGAACTTCCATACGGCGCCCATGATTCTGGGCGGGGCCTTCGCGTGCCAGAAGGACCTGTTCGCCGAGACCGGCGCCGCGCCGAAATCGGCCGTCTTCCTGCACGTCAATGACACCTTCGGCACGGCGATGCAGAAGGGCATCGGCGCCGTGATGCCGAAGTTCAATATGCCTTACACGATCAAGGAGACGATCTCCTACGACCCTGCCGCGCGCGACCTGTCGGTCGAGATCGCCAAGGCCAAGGCCACCGGCGCCGAGATCCTGATGGTGGTGAGCCGCCTCAACGACGCCATCCTGCTTACCCGCGAAATGGTCAAGCAGCGCTGGTCGCCGAAGGCGATCTTCAGCATGGGCCCCGGCTGGTACGAGGACCAGTATCTCAAGACCCTCGGCAAGCTGGGCGACGGTCCGATCAGCTTCGTGCCGTGGTACGATCCGAACAAGCCGCTCAGCAAGAAGCTGGAGGCCGCGCTGGCGAAGTCGTTCCCGGGCGTGAACCTGAACACCAACCACGTCTATACGTTCGAGGCGCTGCTGATCGCCGCCGACGCCTACAAGCGCGCGGGCTCCGCGGATCCGAAGAAGCTGGCCGATGCCATCCGCACGACGAACATCAAGGACAATGCGTCGACCGGACCCGGCATCCAGTTCAACGCCAAGGGCCAGAACGACAAGCTCAAGATCTCCGCGATTCAGAACCGCGGCGGCAAGCTCCCGACGGTCGCGCCCAAGGACGCCGCCAACGCGAAGGTCGAATGGCCGATGAAGCCATACGACAAGCGCGCCTGAGGCTGACCGTCTTTAACGTGCTCCGGCCGCTGCGGCGGCCGGAGCATTGCGTCTCGGGATCGACCGGTGCCACTCGACATCTACCTGAACGTCGCCGTCGCGGGCGTATTGACCGGGCTCGTCTACGGCCTGATGGCGCTCGGGCTTTCGGTGATTTTCGGCGTCGTGCGCGTGGTCAATTTCGCCCATGGCGAGATGATGACGATCGCGATGTATATCGCCGTCACGCTGTTTTCGGCTTTCCACCTCGATCCGCTGGTGATGATGGTGCCGATCGCGGCGGTGCTGTTCGCTTTCGGCTATGTGCTGCAGAAGGGCTTCATCAATCCTTTCATCACGCGGCCGGAGCACAGCCAGTTCCTGCTGCTGGTGGCGGTCGCCATCGTCATCGTCAACGTGCTGCTGATCGTCTACGGGCCCGACGCGCAGAACGTGCAGACCTCCTACGCCTATGACAGTTTCCAGATCGGCCCGCTCATCGTCGACGCCACCAAGGCCTATGCCGGCCTCGCCGCCATCGTGGTGGCGGCCGCGCTGTTCGCCTTCTTCCAGTATTCGACGGTCGGCACCGCGATCCGCGCCTGCGCCGACAACTACACCGGCGCGCTGGTCGTGGGCCTCGACGTCAAGCATCTCTACGCTCTGACCTTCGGGCTGGGAGCTGCCTGCGTGGGCGCGGCCGGAACCATCCTGCTCCTGATCTTCGACGTCACGCCGGCGGCGGGGCCCGCCTATACGCTGCTCGCCTTCGTGATCGTGATCACCGGCGGTCTCGGCTCGATGCCGGGCGCGCTCATCGGCGGCGTCATGATCGGGCTGACCGAAGCGATGGCGGGCCTTTTGTTCACGCCGTCGGCCAAGAGCATGTTCTCGTTCGGCATCCTGGTGCTCGTTCTCCTGTTCCGCCCGCAGGGCATCATGGGCAAGAGGGCGGCATGATCGCGCGTCTGACCGACGGCGTGTCCAGGCGCGCGCTGGTGCTGCTCGGTCTCGCGCTGGCGGCCGCGCTGGTCGCGCCGCTGTTCGCCGGCGATTACCTGCTCACGGTGCTCATCCTGATTTTCTACTTCGCGTATGTCGGGCAGGCCTGGAACATCATGATGGGCTTCGCCGGCCAGTTGTCGCTCGGCCACGCGCTTTACGTCGGGCTCGGCGCCTATACCGCGGCGGCGCTCTACGTGCATTTCGGCGTCGGCCCGTGGATCGGGCTGCTGGTGGCGGTGCCGCTCGCCGCGCTCGCCGGTGCCTTCATCGGCTTCCTGGCGTTTCGGTTCAGGGTCGGCGGCGTCTATTTCGCCATTCTCACCATCGCGGTGGCGGAATTCGCGCGCGTCGGTTTCGACCATTTGAGCTGGACCGCAGGCTCGTCCGGTCTGTTCCTGCCGGTCAAGCAATACGCGCACAACGACCTCTGGCTGCTGCGCGGGAGCCCGGCCATGTTCTACTACGTGCTGCTGACGGCTACCGTGCTCGCCTTCATCGGCTGCCGCGCGCTCCTGAAAAGCCGGATCGGCTATTTCTGGCTGGCGATCCGCGAGGACGAGCAGGCCGCGCGCGCGGCCGGCATCGACACCTTCCGCTACAAGATGGCGGCGGTGGTGATCTCGGCCGCCATGACCTCGTTCGCCGGCGTCATCTACGCCTTCTATTACAACAACCTGTTTCCCGAACAGGTGTTTCACATCTCGCGCTCGATCGAGATCATCCTGGGACCGATCGTCGGCGGCGTCGGCACCCTGTTCGGTCCCATTCTCGGCGCCTTTATCCTCACCGGCCTCGCCGAAACGCTGACCGGGGCGATGGCCATGCTCGGCATCGACCTGCCCGGCGCCAAGCAGGTGTTCTACGGAATCTGCCTGTTGCTGGTGATCATGGCGCTGCCGGACGGGGTCTGGCCCTGGCTGGCGCGGCGCATCGGCCTCAAGGAGCGCGGCGAATGAGCGCGCTCATCACGGTCGACAACATCAGCAAGCGCTTTCGCGGCCTGGTCGCCGTCGACCGGCTCTCCTTCGAGGTGGCGCAAGGCAGCATGTTCGCGGTGATCGGACCGAACGGCGCCGGCAAGACCACGGTGTTCAACATGATTGCGGGCGTGTTCGCGCCCGACAACGGCTCCATCACCTTCGCGGGCGAGCGCATCGACGGGCTGCCGCTCGATCGGGTGTGCCGGCGCGGCGTCGGCCGCACCTTCCAGATCGTGCGCCCGTTTCCTGCGCTGACCGTCGAAGATAATGTCATCGTCGGCGCGCTGCTGCACCGCAGCCACGTCAAGGACGCGCAGGCGCATACGCGCGAAATCCTGCGCCGGCTCGATCTCTACGACAAGCGCGGGCAGCGCGCCTCGGCGCTGACGCTGCCCGACCGCAAGCGGCTGGAGGTCGCGCGCGCGCTCGCCACCGACCCCAGGCTCCTGCTGCTCGACGAGGTGATGGCGGGACTGCGGCCGACCGAGACCGACCGCATGGTCGCGATCCTCAAGGAGCTCAACCGCGAGACCGGCCTCACCATCCTGCTGATCGAGCACGTCATGCGCGCCGTCATGGCGCTCGCCTCGCGCATCCTGGTCCTGCATCACGGGGCCGCTATCGCGGAAGGCGAGCCTTCCGCGGTGGTGCGCGATCCGGCGGTCATCCACTCCTATCTCGGAGCGGAGGACATCGCATGATGCGCCACACGACATCCGGCCGATCGATCCCTCCCCGTCATTCCGGGACGGCCCGAAGGGCCGGGCCCGGAATCCATACTCCGCAGCGTTGCGGCCTATGGATTCCGGGTTCACGCGCTTCGCGCGCGCCCCGGAATGACGAAAGCGATGGAGCGGAGGACATCTAGCGATGTGCCCTGGACGCTGCAGCAAACTCCGCTCATTCCCGCGCAAGCGGGAATCCAGTTCTTGCTTGCTGCGACGCGGCGCTGGGTCCCCGCTTTCGCGGGGACGAACGGATGAGGGAGTCGTCGCATGATGCTGCGCGTCGAAAACCTCGACGTCTTTTACGGCGACGCGCAGGCGCTCGACGGCGTTTCGCTCGACATCGCGCAGGGCGCCATCGTCGCCATCGTCGGCGCCAATGGCGCCGGCAAGACCTCGCTCATCCGCACCATCGCCGGCATGCACAAGCCCGCGCGCGGGGCCGTCCGCTATCGCGGCAAGGACATTGCCGGCTGGCCCAGTCACAAGGTCTGCGATCTCGGCATCGGGCAGGTCGCCGAGGGCCGGCAGGTTTTCCCGTCGCTGTCGGTGGCCGAGAACCTCATGATGGGCGCGATGCTGCCGCGCGCGCGCGCGAGCCGCGCGCGCAATCTGGAACGCGCCTACGCGCTGTTTCCGGTGCTGACCGAACGGCGTCAGCAGGCCGCCGGCACGCTGTCGGGCGGCGAGCAGCAGATGCTCGCGATCGGACGCTGCCTGATGGGCGAACCGGAACTGGTGATGTTCGACGAGCCCTCGCTCGGGCTTGCGCCGGCGGTGGTGCAGAGCGTGCTCAAGGCGGTACGCGATCTCAACCGCGACGGCCTCACCTGCGTGCTGGTCGAGCAGAACGTGGCGGTGTCGCTCAAGCTCGCCAGCCACGCCTATGTGCTGGAAAACGGCCGCGTCACGCTCACTGGCTCGGGCGCGGCTCTGCTCGGCGACGACCGGGTGCGGCAGGCCTATCTGGGGCTATAACGGCGGGCGATCTCGCGCGGGCGCCGGCGCATCAGGTAGTCGAGCGCCGCGACGCGCAGGCTCAGGGGGCTTTCCGGAAACCGGGCGCGCAGCATTCTGAGCGCCTCGGCGTCGCTTTCGGGCGCAAAATCCCCGAGCCTGGCGATGAGGGTTTCCGGGTCCAGCGCGGAAAATGGCTTGGATTGGAAGGTTTCGGGTCGGACGATCTGGCCCATGGGTCCCGCTCTCCTTGCGTTGGAGAATCACGATCTGAAGCCCCGGCAGGCTCACTCTGGGGCGCGGGCGTTAGCAACTCGTTAACGGTCCAAAGCGCCCGTAGACGCTACAACCAACAAAACGGCCGGCGGTTCCATCCGCCGGCCGTTTTTTGATCGGGGCAGGCTTTGGGCGCGACTACTCCAGCGGCGGCCCGATGGTGACGGTCAGCGTGCCGACGCCCTCAATGGCGCATTCGAGCGTGTCGCCGGCGACGGTGGCGGCGACGCCGGCCGGGGTGCCGGTCATGATGATGTCGCCGGGCTCCAGCGCCACCATCTCCGACAGGTTGGAGATGATTTCCGGCACGTTCCAGATGAGCTGGTTGAGGTCGCCGTCCTGGCGGATCCGGCCGTTGCATTTGAGCGTGATGCGGCCCTTGGCGGGATGGCCGATTTCGCTGGCCGGGCGGAGCGCGCCGCAGGGGGCCGAATGATCGAAAGCCTTGCCGATTTCCCACGGGCGCTTGAGGTCGCGCGAGGCGATCTGCAGGTCGCGGCGGGTGAGGTCGATGCCGACCGCATAGCCGTAGATGCAGTCATTGGCCTTGGCGACCGGGATGTTGCGCCCGCCGCTCTTGAGCGCGACCACCAGTTCGACCTCGTGGTGCATGTCCTTGGTCAGCGACGGATAGGGCACCGTTCCCCCGTCCGGCACGACGGCGTCGGCGGGCTTGGCGAAGTAGAACGGCGGCAGCCGCTCGTCCTGCCCCATCTCGCGGATATGCTCGACGTAATTGCGGCCGACGCACCAGATGCGGCGGACCGGGAAAACCTTGTCCGTGCCGGCGACCGCGAGGGTCGCCTGCGGCGGCGGCGTAATGACATAGCGGCTGGCGTCGGTCATGGATGTGGCCGTGTGAGATTTCTATTGGTGAAAGAATTGCCCGGAATGCGGGAAACCGGCCGGGCGACGGAGAGCGGCGAGGGGTTAACAGGTGTCCGCCGCCGCCGTCAACGGGCGTAGCTCTTTGGCCCAGGGCAATCGGGTGAACGGTCTCAGTGTCGTGGTCGGCGCGGCCTCGCCACTGCGGAACGCATGGCATGAATCCCAATGATTGTGCCGTCGACCAAGACTTTGCGCGCTGCGAGTCCAAAACGCTTCAAGGGGCGGAGAAGTGTGCGATCGGATTCAGCATTTGTTCCTTCACCCGATTCTTTGTTCAAGCAGGGCCATTGGACCGGACCGGGTAGCGGACATAGATAGTGCAAAATAAGCCGTGTAAGGCAGTTATTTATATGATATTATTCAATAATGTCTAACAAGAAAGCGGACATGGAAGAGGACATTTCGGCGGCTGTGGATCGCGGGGAAGCGGTCACCGCGATGGGGCCGCTGTTTGTGCCGGAAAGCTCCCCCCGGCGCGGCACGCTCAACGACCTCGCAATCGATCTGGCCAGCCGGTCGGCTGGGTTCCGTCGAAGTTTGCCTCGTGGCGTTCTTGACGCGCTTGCCGGCCTCGTGCGGGCAATGAACTGCTACTATAGCAATCTGATTGAGGGGCACGACACGCACCCGGTAGATATCGAAAGGGCGCTGCACGGCGATTACAGCGCCGATCCATCCAAGCGCGATCTTCAACTCGAAGCAAAGGCGCACATCGCCGTTCAGCAATGGATTGATGAAGGCAATGCCCGAGGTCGCGGCGCTGCCACCGCCACGCTTTGCGACATCCATCGCCGGTTCTACGAGCTTCTGCCCGACGATTTGCTATGGGTGGAAGACCCCGACACACAGGAACGGGCACGCGTGATACCCGGGCAATTGCGGCGGCGCGACGTAAAAGTCGGACGCCATATTTCGATCAGTCCAGGTTCCGTACCTCGTTTTCTCGCACAGTTTGAACGTGTCTATAGCGGTCTCGGCAAAGGCGATGCCATCGTGGCTGCTGCTGCTGCACACCACCGTCTTTTGTGGATACACCCATTCCTTGACGGCAATGGACGCGTCACCCGACTAATGTCTCATGCAATGCTGCTGGACTTGCTGGATACGGGCGGGGTCTGGTCGGTATCGCGCGGACTCGCGCGTAATGTTGCGGCCTACAAAATGCATCTTGCCGAATGCGATCTGCCAAGACGCAATGATCTGGACGGGCGCGGAAATCTCAGTGAGGAAGCTCTGACGGCTTTCACCCGTTTTTTTCTTGAAGTTTGTATAGATCAGGTCGCTTTCATGGAAAGCCTCGTTCAGCCCGACCGCCTGCGGGCGCGCATCATGTTATGGGCTGAAGAAGAGACCCGGCTGGACACGTTACCGGCAAAAGCCGGAAACGTGCTTGAATCTGTGCTCTATCGCGGGGAGTTGCCTCGCTCTGAAATTTCCACGCTGCTTGGCGTGACGCCCCGTCACGCGCGACGAATCGTTTCTTCGTTGGTGGAAAAGGGCGTGCTGGTATCCGATGGTCCACGCGATCCGTTACGGCTCGCCTTTCCGGCGGCGCTGGCAGGACGCTGGATGCCGGGGCTGTTTCCCGAGAGAACGATCTAGTCGAAGGCACGGGGAAAACAAAGCCTCCTTTGTCGCGTGCCGCGATGCTGAAATCGCGATCGATATAGGGACCAATCGTCATTCGCTGGTAGCCACGCGTAATCGCCCCGTCCACGTCCGCTGACGTTGCTCCCAATTTTCATCCAGGCAGACTTAGAGTCTGGCGGTTCAGTTCGTGGTTAGGCGGAGCAACGGGCCGAGGCGCGGAGCCCAGCGCGGCCTGGCCCAACCGGATTCCCGCTTCCCGCCTTCGCTGACGCTACGGCGGGCTCAGGCACAAGCCCGTCGAAGCGTTTTAGCGAAGACGGGCCGCGGGAATGAGCGGCGATTGGGCGATTCCACCCGAATCAAAAGTCCATCGGCAATGTCCGCCATTCGCTCACCCCGCCGACGACATCGCCAGCGCTTGCTCGGCCAGTTCCTGGTTCTTGAACTGCATGCGGTAGAACGCGGCATAGCGTCCGCCGCGGCGCAAGAGCTCGTGATGGTGTCCCGATTCCACCACCGCGCCGTTTTCGATGAAATAGATGCGGTCGGCATGAATGACGGTGTGAAGCCGGTGCGCAATGGCGACCGTGGTGCGCGCCTGCGTGAGGTGCGCGATCGCGTCCTGCACTTGCCGTTCGGATTCGGAATCGAGCGCGGCGGTCGCTTCGTCGAGCAGGATGATCGGCGCGTTGCGGATCAGCGCGCGCGCGATCGCGATGCGCTGGCGCTGGCCGCCCGACAATTGCAGGCCGTGCTCGCCGACCGGCGTGTCGTAACCGGCCGGAAACGCCATGATGAAGTCGTGCGCATTGGCGGCTCTCGCCGCCGCGACGATGTCCTGCTCGCGTGCGTCCGGTTTGCCGAAGGCGATATTGTCCCGAATGCTGCCGCGGAACAGAAAGACGTTCTGCCCGACATAGGAAATCGCACGGCGCAGCGAGCGGCGCGACACGCCCGCGATGTCCTGTCCGTCCACGCGAATGGTGCCGGCGCCGGCTTCGTAAAAGCGCAGCAGCAGGTTGAGCACCGTCGACTTGCCGCCTCCGGACGGTCCCACCAGCGCGGTCATCTTGCCCGCTTCGGCGGCGATCGTCAGGTCGTGCAGCACCGGCTCGCCGGGCCGGTAGGAAAACGCGACATGGTCGAAATCGATGCCGGCCTCGGTCACCGCGAGCGGCGGCTTGTCGTCTTCGAGCGGCTCGGTCGCCGGCGCGTCGACGATCTCGAACAGCGTGCGCACGTTCACCAGCGCGCTGTTGAGCTCGAAATTGAGCCGGGCGAGGCGCTTGGCCGGCTGGGTGGCGAGCAGAAACGCCGTGATGAACGAGATGAATTCGCCCGGCGGCGTGTTGAGCACGATGGTGCGATAGCCGCCGTAAACGATGCCGAGCGCGATGGCGATGCCGCCGAGCGCTTCCATCAGCGGGCTCGATCGGTTGGCCACGCGCGCCATCTTGTTCGACTCGCGCTCGACGTCCCGGACATTGGCGTCAAACCGCCGCTGCAACCGATCCTCGAGCGTGAACGCCTTGACCACGGCGACACCCTGGATCGTCTCCTGCATGGTTTCGATAATGCGCGTTCCGCCGGTGAACTGCCTCTTGGCGATCGACCGGATGCGCCGGATCAAGTGGCGGAACACCAGCAT
Source organism: Pseudomonadota bacterium (assembly GCA_021815055.1). Classification (GTDB taxonomy): domain Bacteria; phylum Pseudomonadota; class Alphaproteobacteria; order Rhizobiales; family Xanthobacteraceae; genus Pseudolabrys. The sequence continues at coordinate 16,998 of JAKAHJ010000020.1, forward strand.
CGCCGGCGGGAACACGACCAAGGTCACCAGCGACATCATCGGGCTTTGAATGACCATCACCGCCACGAGGCCCACGACCGTGAAAAAGTCGCGGCCGATCGCGGTGACGATCTGGTTGAGCACCTGATTCGCCGCCGCGGCGCCGGTCGACAGGCGCGCGGCGAATTCCGACGAATGCCGGTCGGCGAAGAAGCTGATGCGCTCGTTCAGCAGCTTGGCGAACAGGCGCCGCTGGTTCTCGGCGACGATACTGTTGCCGATGCGCGCGAGAATGACGGTGTGGCCGTAGACGGCGAAGCCCTTGACGATGAACACGGCCATGGTCGCGACGCCGAGCATGACCACGGTGGAGAAGCGGCGATTGAGATAGGCCTCGTTGACGAAATCGCTGACCAGATAGGCCGGCAGCGCCGTGCAGGCGGCCGCGAGCGCCATCAAGGCGAAGGCGATGGTGTATTTGCGCCAATGCACCAAGCCCTGATCGAGCATGAGCCGCCGAATCATGGCGACCGCGCCATAGCGCGCGTCGGCCGAGTCAGGCAGCATTCGATCGTTCATCCGCCCTCGCTGGGCAAAAAAGCGCCGCGCTCGGGCACGGCAGAGCGCAAGAGTCCTTGCCCGCCCGGGGGCAAAATATCAAGCCAAAAGGTGAAAAAGCGTGGCGCCGCCGCGGTTTGACCGGCGGTTACGCGACGGCGCTCTCGCTTTTCTTGCCCGGCAGCCGTTGTTCCCAGGCGAGCGCATGCGTGACGATGGTGTCGAGGTCCTGGAACTGCGGGCGCCAGTCCAGAATCGTGCGGATGCGGCTCACATCGGCCACCAGGGTGGCCGGATCGCCCGGGCGCCGTCCGCCGATCTCCACCGGAAAATCGTGCCCGCAGGCGCGCCGCACCGCCTCGATCACCTCGAACACCGATGCGCCTTTGCCGTAACCGCAGTTGAACGTCGCGTTCGCGCCGCCGCGGCGCAGATAGGCCAGCGCGGCCGAATGCGCGCGCACGAGATCGGTGACGTGGATATAGTCGCGGATGCAGGTGCCGTCCGGCGTCGGATAGTCGGTGCCGAAGACTTCGAGCTTCGGCCGCTTGCCGAGCGCGGTTTCGCAGGCGACCTTGATGAGATGGGTGGCGAACGGGGTCGACTGGCCGGTGCGGCCGCGCGGATCGGCGCCCGCGACGTTGAAAAAGCGCAGGATGACGAAGCGTAGTCCGTAGGCCTTGCCGGCATCGTGCAGCATGATTTCCGACATCAGCTTGGATGTGCCGTAGGGCGCGATCGGCGCGGTCGGCGCCTCTTCGCGCACGGGGACGGTTTCGGCATTGCCATACACCGCGGCGGTCGAGGAGAAGATGACCTGCTTGACCCCGGCCTTGACCGCGGCGTCGAGCAGGATGCAGGTGTTCATCGTGTTGTTGAGATAATAGGAGAGCGGATCGCGCACCGAATCCGGCACCACGATCGACGCCGCGAAATGAATGATGGCGGTGACCTTGTGTTCGGCGATGATCCTGGTGACCAGCTCGCGGTCGCCGGTCGAGCCGGCGAAAAAAGGCACCGAGCCGGGCAGCAGGAATCGAAAGCCGGTCGAGAGATTGTCGAGCACGACCACCGGCTCGCCGGCGTCCACCAGTTCGTGCACCATGTGGCTGCCGATATAGCCGGCTCCGCCGGTAACCAGGATCGTCATAACCGATGCCCTCGCGCGTTTTGCGAAATCTCTTATCCGGCGACCATGAAAGCGCCCTTATGATGGGCCGCGTAACCTCATGGTAATGGCGGCGATGATTAATGGCCGGTATATGGTGCCGTGACCCCGACCATGTCCGACATTCTCTTCATCAAAACCTCGTCCCTCGGCGATGTGATCCATCACATGCCCGCCGTCACCGAAGCGCGGTTGCGGCGCCCCGACGCGACCTTCGCCTGGCTGGTGGAGGAGGCGTTCGCGCCGCTCGTTCGTTTGCACCCGGCGGTCGATGCGGTGCTGCCGGTCGCGTGGCGGCGCTGGCGGAAATCGCTCTATGCGCCGGCGACGCTCGGCGAAATCGTTACGAGCCTGCGCGCGATCCGCGCCCGCCGCTATGACGAGATCGTCGATAGCCAGGGGCTGCTGCGCTCGGCCGTCATGGCCCGGTTTGCGCGCGGACGCCGCCACGGCTACGACCGCGCCAGCATCCGCGAGCCGTTCGCCTCGATGTTCTACGATGTCCGCCATCGCGTCGGCCGCACGCTGCACGCGGTCGATCGCAATCGCATTCTCACCGGCCATGCGCTCGGCTACGCGCCCGCGGGCGCGCCCGATTTCGGGCTCGATCGCGCGCGCTTTGCGGTACCCGGTCCGCGCTACGCGGTGCTGCTGCACGCCACCGCGCGGCCGGAAAAACAGTGGCCGGAGCAGAACTGGATCGCACTCGGCGATGCACTGACGCGCAAGGGTCTCGAACCGGTGCTGCCCTGGGGCACCCCCGAGGAGCGCGCGCGCAGCGAACGGCTCGCCCGCGCCTTGCCGCATGCGCGGGTGCCGGAGCGCGCGCCGCTCGATGCGGTCGCCCGGCTCATCGCCGGCGCGCATCTCGTGGTCGGCGTCGACACCGGCCTGTTGCATCTGGCGGCGGCGCTCGCCGTGCCACTGGTCGCGATCTTCGCCGCGAGTTCGCCCGCGCTCACGCGGCCGGTCGGCAAAGGGCCGATGACCGTGCTCGGCGCGCGCGGCGAGCCGCCCACCGTCGATGCGGTGCGGGCGGCCGTCGAAGAATTTACGCATTGACGGCCGTTACGCCGCGCCGGCGCGCAACAGGTCGTGCACGTGGATGATGCCCACCGGCTTGCCGGCGTCGACCGCGAACAGCGCGGTCACCTTCATCGCATTGATGAGTTCGAGCGTCTCGCTGATGAGATGATCGGGCCGCACCGTTTTCGGCTTGTGCGTCATCACGTCGTCGACCGCCGCATCGAGCAGGTCGTTGCGCATATGGCGGCGCAAATCGCCGTCGGTGATGATGCCGACCAGCAGGCCATCGGCATCGGTGATGCCGACGCAGCCGAAGCCCTTGGCCGACATTTCCAGAATGGCGTCCGACATCCGCGTTCCGAGCGGAATGAGCGGCACGGAGGCATCCTGGTGCATGAAGTCGCGCACGGTCTTGAGCAGCGCGCCGAGTTTGCCGCCGGGATGCAGGAGACCGAAATCGAGCGCGGTGAAGCCGTGGCTTTCGAGCAGCGCGATGGCGAGAGCGTCGCCGAGCGCAAGCTGCATCAGCGACGAGGTGGTCGGCGCGAGATTGTGCGGGCAGGCTTCGCGCGCCTGCGGCAGCGGCAGCACGAGATCGGCGGTGGTGGCGAGCGTCGAGTCGGATTTGGCCGTCATCGCGATCAGGCCGATGCGGTAGCGGCGGGAATAATCGGTGAGGTTCTTCAGTTCGGCCGTCTCGCCCGACCACGACAAAGCAAGGATCACGTCGTTGTTGGTGATCATGCCGAGATCGCCGTGGCTGGCCTCGCCGGGATGCACGAACAAAGCGGGCGTGCCGGTCGAAGCGAAGGTCGAGGCGATCTTGCGCGCGACGTGACCGGACTTGCCCATGCCGGTGACGATCACGCGGCCATTGGCGTTGCGGATCATCTCGACGGCGGCCGCGAAACTGCCGCTCAGTCCGTCGCGCAGCGCGGCGGTCAGTGCGTCGATACCCCCGCCTTCGGCATCGAGCGTTCGCAGGGCGGATTCGACGGCGGCTTGCGCGCGCTCGCGGCGCATATCGGCGGGTTGCGGTTTTCCCATCTTCGTATCGTCTTCCTTATTGTCCGATCTGATAGCACGGAACTTCCGGGCCGTCAGGCCGATGTCGCGCGTTTGCGCTAACCGGGAGGCGTTAACCTGTCTTATTAAGCACATGATGCACTGCACTGAGCACAGAGGGGACCAAAACGCCGGAAGTACGGCGGTGCGCGACGGCCGTATTGCCTTGCAACCGTGCGCGCTCGCGAGCGGCTTCATCGCCGGGCGGTTCCAGGATGGCGGCGATCGGGTTGAGCGGTTTCCAGTGCCACGGGCTGGTCGGGCCGAAGATGGCGACTGTCGGCGTGCCGATCGCCGCCGCAACATGCATGAGGCCCGAATCGTTGGTGACGGCGACGTCGGCGGCGGCGAGCGCCAGGATGGCGTCGCGCAGGTCGTTGCCGGTGAGGTCGCGCGCATCCGCACCGGCGGATTCCACGATCTGCGCGGCAATGGGTTTTTCGTTCGGACCGCCGACGACCCAGATAGCGGCGCCGTCGCGGGCGAGGGCGCGGGCGAGCTCGGCATAGTGGCCGGGCGGCCAGGCCTTGCCGGCGCCGACGGCGCCCGGCGCGAGCGCCACGACCGGACGGCCCTCCTGCGTGAGACCGCGGCGGGCGCGCCAAGCCGCGATGTCGCCGGCAGAAACCTCGAGTTCCGGCAGCGGCCATTCCGGCGGCAAGGCGGCGCCCTTGGGGAGCGCCAGCGCGCCCATCCGGTCGATCATGCGCGGCAGGCGGCGCTCGCCGGGCCTCAGGTCGTTGATCAGCCCCAACCGCATTTCGCCGAGGAAACCGCTCCGGATCGGAATGCCGGCGAGACACGGCGCCAGGGCGGCCTTCCACTTGCGCGACATGATCAGGGCCTGCCCGTAACCGCTTTCTCTCAACAGCCGGGCAAGATGCAATTGCAGGGCCATTCCGAGCCGCCGGCGCGGCAGGTCGACAACGATCGCACGGCGGACGCCCGGCATGTAATCCGCCAAGGGCGCGCACAGGCTGCTGCTGACGATGTCGACTGGCCGGCCGGGTTCCTGCGCCCGCAGGACCTTCACCACGGAATGGCAGCGGACGAAATCCCCGATCCAGACATAGGGAACGACCAGCGCCGGCTGCCGGCCGCGGGGTGAAATATCGCTCATTATTTGCGGCTATCCCGTCCGGCAATAGTCGAAAAACAGCCGCAACGCGTTAGCCCGGCTGCCTATAAGCTGTCCAGCCGCAATTTTTACCGTTCTGCGCGCCGATGCCCACCCGGCCGGGGCCGGCATTTGCGCTGGTCTCCGGTCTGGGGCAAAGGAATGGCGCCAGGGCTTTCGGGGGCATGCGAGGGGCTGGGATGTTCTTGGTCACCGGCGGGGCCGGATTCATCGGGTCGAACGTGGTCGCGAGCCTCAACGAGGCCGGCGCGGCCGACGTTGCGGTCAACGACTGGCTCGGGACCGGCGACAAGTGGCGCAACCTGGCCAAGCGCCGGCTCGCCGACTTCGTGCCGCCTGCCGACCTGATGCGCTGGCTGGAGGGCCGCAAGCTCGACGCCGTCATCCATATGGGCGCGATTTCCGACACCACCGCCGCCGATGGCGATGCGGTGATGGAGAACAATTTCCGCCTCTCGCTGCGCCTGCTCGACTGGTGCACGGCCACGCGCACGCCGTTCATCTATGCCTCGTCGGCGGCGACCTATGGCGACGGCACGCTCGGTTTCGTCGACGACTGGTCGCCGGAGGCTCTGCGCGCGCTGCGGCCGATGAACCTCTACGGCTGGAGCAAGCATCTGTTCGACCGGGCGCTGGTCGAACGCTACGCGAAAAAGCAGAACCTGCCGCCGCGCTGGGTGGGGCTCAAGTTCTTCAACGTCTACGGCCCGAACGAGTATCACAAAGGCGCCATGGCAAGCGTGCTGTCGAAGGTGTTCGACGGCGCGCGCGCCGGCGAGCCGGTGCGGCTCTTCAAGTCGCACCGCGACGGCATCGCCGACGGCGAGCAGCGGCGCGACTTCATCTCTATCGACGACGCGGTGGCGGTGCTGCGCTGGTTCATGGACGGCACGACGGCCAACGGCATCTTCAATGTCGGCACCGGCAAGGCCGAGAGCTTCCGCGACATGATCGTGGCGATGTTCAAGGCGCTCGGCCGCGCGCCGAATATCGAATATGTCGACATGCCGGAGAATATCCGCGGCCAGTATCAGTATTTCACGCAAAGCTCGATCGAAAATCTGCGCCGCGCCGGTTACGATGCAGCCTTCACGCCGCTCGATACCGCGGTCGACCGTTACGTCAATGGGTATCTCGCCCGCGCGGAGCGCTACCGGTAGAACGGGATATCTTGAGGATGGGTCAGGCCTTACAGCGAACTCTGTTTCACCTCTCCCATAGGGAGAGGTCGGCGCACGAAGTGCGCCGGGTGAGGGGTTGCGGCCTATCGAGAGTCATGTTCCCCCTCACCCCAACCCTCTCCCCAACGGGGAGAGGGAGCGCGCTGTACTCGCGGCGAATGCGCCAATCCAAAAGAGTCGTGTCCTAGATGTTCGACTTCGACAGGCATCTTTCCGATCTCGCCCAGCAGACCGTGCTCTGCATCGGCGACCTGATGCTCGACGAATTCGTTTATGGCGAGGTCTCGCGCATCTCGCCGGAAGCGCCGACGCCGGTGATCGCCTGCAAGCGCAGCGAATTGATGGTCGGCGGCGCCGGCAATGTGGCGCGCAATCTGGTGTCGCTCGGGACCCGTTGCATTTTCGTCGGCGTGGTCGGCGACGACGACGCCGGCCGCGCGCTCACCGCGGCGCTCGCCGATATGCCGCCGCTCGCGTTCGAACTGGTGGTCGATGGCGCGCGCACGACGACCCGCAAGGTGCGCTTCGTCTCCGAACATCATTCGACCCATCTCTTGCGCGCGGACTGGGAGCATGCCTGTCCGGTCGATGCCGCGGCCGAAGATGCGCTGATCGGCCATGCGATCGCGGCGATGCCGGCGGCCGGCGCGGTGGTTTTGTCCGACTATGCCAAGGGCGCACTCACGCCGCGCGTCATCCGCGCCGTCATCGACGCCGCCAATGCGCTGGGAAAGCCGGTGGTGGTCGATCCGAAGGGTCGCGACTATTCGATCTATCGCGGCGCCACGCTGATCACGCCGAACCGGCAGGAACTCGCCGACGCCACCCATCGCGCCGCGCGCAGCGATGACGAGGTTGCGATGGCCGCGGACGAATTGCGCCGCACGCTCGATGCGCGTGCCGTGCTGGTCACGCGCAGC